>PQAG01000100.1 GCA_003104895.1 Nitrosomonadales bacterium | reverse complement strand
CCGTCCGGCCCGGTTCACGCTGCCTTGACCGCCAGCACCGGGATTTCGCTGCGGCCGATCACGCGCTCGGCAACGCTGCCCAGCAACACGCGATCCAGGCCGGTGCGCCCGTGGCTGCCCATGACGATCATGTCGGCCCCGGATTTCCGCGCCTGCGCCACGATCACCTCGTCGGCGCGGCCCCCTTCCACCACGGCGGCGGATATGGGCAGATGTTCTTTCTCCAGGCCTTTCCTGACGCGCTGCACGGCGATTTGCGCCTCCTGCCTGCGCTGCTGGTTGTGGCTCGGCAGAACAACGGAAACAACGGAGAGTGGCAAATTGTTGGCAACGGCCAGTTTTCCAGCCGTCACGGCAGCCGCATCGGAGAAGCGGGAGCCGTCCGTGGCAACCAGAATGCCGGTTCTGCAATTTCCCGCCCCGCGCGGCACCACCAGGACGTTGCAGGATGCGCGCCCGATCACCCTGGCGGTGGCATCGCCCACCATGGCACGCGCCAGGTTGCGCTTGCCGCGCCGTCCCATGACGATGATGTCGGCGCGGTATTCCTCGGCTGCCTCGACGATCCCCATGTAGGGATCTTCCGCCTTCATCACCACCAGTTCGGGATCAAGCCCGGCGGCCTGCTCCATGGCGCCCTGGGCATTGCGCCGGGCCATTTCCTCCGCCGCCGCTTCCAGGCCGGGCACCGAGGTACTGTATTCGGGGTTGAATACCGCGACGCTCACGATCAGCAGCTTGGCATGGTTGCGGCGGGCCATTTCGGCCGCCACCCTGATTGCCCCGCTGCTGTATTCAGAGCCGTCGGTCGCCAGCATGATGCGCTCGAAGCGTCCTGTCGGATCGAGGTTGACGCTCGATGGAATAGCCTCCGCCGTTTCCGGATATGTTGCGGCAAGCCCGGCCTTGCGGTGCTCCGCGATGCCGCGGGTGAGCGCGGTGAGCACGGACACGGCGCCCAGGATCAGGGCAACCGCCAGCACGCTGTCTCCCAGGGTTTTCAGCGTGCCGATGCTGCCGCGATCCATCGGGGCGATCAGATGCAGGTCGGAGAGGTAGCCCGGCATATAAAAGAAGCGCGAGAACAGCACGGTCAGCATGATGGTCGCCATCACCTGCTTGACCTGATAGTCCTTGATGTAGGTGGAGCCGATCGCGCCGAGCTGGATGCCGAACAGCGAGCCGAGCAGGATCAGCATGGAGAGGCGCACGTCCACCACGCCTTCCAGGCCGTAGAAAATGGTGCCGCCCAGGCCCATGATGAAGGCGATCAGCAGTTCCGTGGCCGTCGCCATGATGGCCGGGACACCCAGCAGGTAGATCATGGCTGGCACGCCGATGAAGCCGCCCACGGCGATGGCCGAGGCGAGAAAGCCCGTGGCGAAGCCGGCGGGAATGATGAACAGCAGCGAAATGCTGGCCTTGGCGGAGGGGAAATACACCATGGTGCCGGGGATGTTGACCGAATGAACCCACTTCGCCAGCTTCGGCGTTTCAGGCTCCGCCTCGTGGTCCATGTTTCTCAGCCTGCGATAGTCCCGCAGCACGAAGCCGCCGACCACCGCCAGCACCACGATGAAAATCACCGACACATAGAGGTCGGTCCCCACGGCGCCGAAATCGTGCTTGATGCCGGTCATGACATGCTTGCCATAGAGCACGCCCAGTTCGGCGAAAACCCCGATCACCAGCCCCAGCTTGATATCCACCTGGCCGTATTTGTGGCGTTTGACCGTGCCGACCAGCGCTTTCGGGAATTTGTGGCAGATATTCGAGGCCACCGCCACGATGGCCGGCGCCCCCAGCGACATCATGGCCGGGGTCAGGACGAAGGCGCCGCCCGAACCGATGAACCCTGACACCATGCCAGCCACGAAGCCGATCAGCACCAGCAGGAAAACCGTGGCCGCATTGAGATCTATGAACTGGACCGCTTCCATGGCTGCCTCTCTGGCTATTTAGCGTCGTGGTGCGCGGGCTTGAGGCCCATGATGTCCCAGAACAGACCGGTGAAAATGCCGTGCGCGAAGGAAATGGCGAAGGCGATCAGGATGGGAATGAAGGCATGGAGCCAGTGCCCTTTTTCGAGCAGGCCGCCCCGGGCGGCGCAGACCGTGGCCTCCGCCTTATGGTAGTAGACGGCTTCGGCGCCGTGGCCCACGACACAGGCATCGGGCGTGGTGTGGGCGAAATGCAGGATCAGGTCGGAATAGTAAAACAGGCCGGCGTACAGCAGGGCTGTCATGCACCCCCAGAAAATCACTTTTCCCCAATGTGCCTTATGCAGATTCATGGCGACACTCCTCAAGAAAACCCATTCCTTGCTTCCCTTGCAACCACATGGCGCCACCGTTGCTTTTCAGGTCAGGGCACCGCCCTCGATTCACCGCCCGGCAAACGTTTTTCGCATTCGCTGAAAATGCGGTATTGGCAATTCCGGCAGATTTCAGGATCGAGCGTGTCATATATGGGGTGGATCCAGTTCGACATGGCGGGGAAGAAGCCGCCCTCGCCGATATCGTCGAGCTTGTCGGACTTGCGCAGGAATTTGTAGACCGAATCCTTGCAGCGGTAGAAATACAGGCCGCCGCCCAGTTTTCTTCTTCTCCTGGCTTCCTGTGCCAGCATTTCCGCGCCGGCCACGTCGATGAAGTTGATGCCGCTGGCGACGATCATCACGGTCTTCTGGTCCGGATTGGACTCGTCGATCTGGGTCAGGCTGTTCTGCACGTGGTCCACCGCGCCGAAGAAGATCGAGCCGTTGATGCGCACGATGCGGAACTGCGGGCATTCGTGATGGCCGTGGGCGTCGATAAAATGATAGGCCCCCTCCTCCTTGGCAGGCACCACCGGATCGATGGCCGGGCGGGACACGCGATAGAGATAGAGGGTGAGCGAAAGCAGGATGCCGAAGAAGATGCCTTTTTCCAGATCCACCAGGGTGCCGAGCAGGGTCACCCACAGCACCACCGTTTCCGCCTTGCTGGTCTTGCCGATGGAGGCGATGTGGTGGAAATCGATCAGCCCCCAGGCGACCAGGAACAGGATGCCCGCCATCGCCGCATTGGGCAGGTAGGAGGCGAGCGGCGCCACCAGCAGCAGGATCAGCAGCAGGAAAACCGAGGCATACACGGTCGCAAGCGGCGTCTGCGCGCCCGCCGCGTAATTCACGCCGCTGCGGTTGAAGGAGCCGCACGAGGCATAGCCGGAAAAGAAGCTGCCGGCCAGGTTGGACACCCCCTGGCCGATGAATTCCTGGTTGCCGTCGATGCGCTGCTCGGACTTGGTGGCGATGGCGCGCGAGATGGAAACCGCCTCGGTCAGCGCCAGCATGGTGACCACCAGCGCCGGGAACAGCACCTTGCGCAAGGTATCCAGCCTGAAATCCGGCGCCGAGAAGGGCGGCAGATGCGCAGGCAGGGCGCCCACCGTCCTGATCGCCGTCGTTTCCGCGCCGAATTCCAGGCTGATGAGCCACGCCGCCACGCTGCCGATGATCATGGCGACGATCATGTAGGGGACTTTCGGCAGGAATTTTTTCGATGCGATGCCGGTTGCAAGCGTGATGGCGCCCACTGCCGTGACATAGGGATTGATGTTGCCGATCTGCAGGAACAGCTGCTCGATCACGACGTGGAAGTGCGCGCCGCGCTCGATGGAGATGCCGAAGAAATTCTTCACCTGGCTGGCGGCGATGAGCAGCGCGGCGCCGGCGGTGAAGCCGATCACCACGGTGTGGGAGATGAAATTGACCAGCACCCCCATGCGCGCCAGCCCGAGGATGAGCTGGAACAGGCCGGTGAGGAAGGTGAGCGTGAGCACCATGCTGACGAACTGCGGCGAGCCCGGGTCGGCGAAGGGGCTGATGGCGGCGAATACGGCAATCGAGATGGCGGTGGTCGGGCCGGACACCAGGTGCAGGCTGGAGCCGAACAGGGCGGCGATGATGGCGGGCACCATGGCGGCGTAGAGGCCGTACTCGGGCGGCATGCCGGCGATGGTGGCAAAGGCCACGCCCTGCGGCAGCACGATCATCGCGCCGGTCAGCCCGGCTGTCAGGTCGGCCTTGGTTGAGTCGCGGTTGACCATGGGCCACCAGCGCAAAAA
>PQAG01000099.1 GCA_003104895.1 Nitrosomonadales bacterium | reverse complement strand
CGCTTGTCGGAGCCGCGGAACGTCGACGCCGAGGCCCAGGCGGTCGAGACCAGCTCCGCAACGCTCAGCCCGGACGCCAGCACCTTGGCCTTGAGGGCGGCGATGTCCTGGCCGACGGCCAGGGGGTGATCGACGGCGGGGATGGGGTCTTGCCAGATCAGCGCTTCATCGGGCACTTCGGGGCCAAGGTAGCGCGCGCGGGGCCCCATGTCGCGGTGGGTCAGCTTGAACCAGGCGCGRGCGAAGGCGTCGGCGAACWCATCGGGGTTGGCGCGGAAGCGCAGTGCGATCTTTTCATAGGCCGGGTCCATGCGCATCGCCATGTCGGCGGTAGTCATGATGATCGGCACCTTCTTCGTGGCGTCATGCGCGGCCGGCGCCATATTGCTGCCGGTCGCCTGTTTCGGCGTCCACTGCCAGGCGCCCGCCGGGCTCTTGGTCAGCACCCAGTCGTTGTCGAACAGCATGTTGAGATAGCTCATGTCCCATTGGGTCGGGGTCGGCGTCCACGAGCCTTCCAGGCCGCTGCCGATCTGGTCGCCGCCCTTGCCGCTTCCGAAGCTGCTCTTCCAGCCCAGGCCCATCTGTTCGATGGGCGCGGCTTCGGGCTCCGGCCCCACGTGCGTGGCCGGGCCGGCGCCGTGGCATTTGCCGAAGGTGTGGCCGCCGCCGATAAGCGCCACCGTCTCTTCGTCGTTCATCGCCATGCGTGCGAAGGTCTCGCGCACGTCGCGGGCGGAGCCGAGTTGGTCCGGGTTGCCGTTCGGGCCTTCCGGGTTGACGTAGATCAGGCCCATCTGCACGGCGGCGAGCGGGTTTTCGAGGCGGTGTTCGCCGGAATAGCGCGCCTTGTCGTCCAGCCACTTTTCTTCATTGCCCCAGTAGACGTCGATCTCCGGCGCCCAGAGGTCCTCGCGTCCGCCGCCGAATCCGAAGGTCCTGAAGCCCATCGATTCCATGGCGACGTTGCCCGCGAGAATGATGAGGTCGGCCCAGGAGATTTTCCTGCCGTATTTCTGCTTGATCGGCCACAGCAGCCGGCGCGCCTTGTCGAGGTTGACGTTGTCGGGCCAGCTGTTGAGCGGGGCGAAACGCTGGTTGCCGTGGCCCGCGCCGCCGCGGCCGTCACCGGTGCGGTAGGTGCCTGCGCTGTGCCAGGCCATGCGGATGAAGAGGGGGCCGTAGTGGCCGTAATCCGCAGGCCACCACTCCTGCGAGTCGGTCATCAGGGCGGCAAGGTCCTTCTTCAAGGCCGCGAAGTCGAGGGTCTTGAATTCCTCGGCGTAGTTGAAGTCCTCGCCCATCGGGCTGGACTCGGGGGTATGCTGGTGGAGGATTTCGAGATGCAGCTGGTTCGGCCACCAATCGTGGTTCGACGTGCCGCTCCCGGCTTTGTGTGCGAACGGACATTTGTTGTCGGACATGGCTTTTCCCTCCGGTTAATGGAACATGTAGTTCAATGTATGCTCCCGGAAGCAAATAATCTAATTGGTTTTTGCAATGCGGCCGATAGTCAAGCGCTATCCGAACGAACTCACCGGGCTCACCTCCGCGCCTACGCTGACTGGTCGTTCGAAAACATGGAGGCCGTCGTTATGATTCTTGCGAGTCGCACACAGGCGAGCCCGCCAGGAAGCTCCTGGACGGCTTTCTGCTCATGTCGCATTGTTGTCAGCTAAATGCTGACCGAATCCGCCGCATTCCCGACGATCTGCTGGCGGCATTCCCGGTAAGCTTCTCGCGCCTTGCGCAGCACCTCGTCCGGAATGGCAATATGCGAATAATCGACCGGCGTTCTGTCAATTTTCCCGCTGTGTATGCGCTCGGACGAGTCTCCCTTTCGGGCTTTTCCAGTATGGCTGAAGATCTGGTAGCACTCGCTTAGCGGCGTATCCAGCTCCAGCCAGTCCAATAACTTGGGCAGCAGTTTCTCCGGCGCGCGCTGCAGCATCTCCGCATCGAAATAGTAATAGGGCTGACCGGACTCCCGGCTGAAGTCGGCCAGCGCCTGAACCCGGGCGATATAGTAGTTCGCCGCCTCGACGGGCGAGGCGTAAAGATCGTCGATTTCCTTTTGCGCAAACAGGTTGACGATGCTTTTGATGGTGCGCTCCGGCTCCATCAGGGAGATCAGTATCTTGATGTTCGCCAGACCAAGCCGTTCGGGCTTCAACAGATAGTCGTTGTGCAGCAGCTTGTCGAAAAGATAGCGGCTGCTTTCTTTGAGCGCATCGCCTGCCAGGTACATTCCAAGCTGCCTGTCCAGCGCGGAGGCGCCCTCATAGCTGATATGCATTTCATAGTAGCCATTGATCTCTGGATGCGAGCCGAGAATATGCCCTGCCAGGCTGGTATAGGCGCGCATGTGGCTCAGCAGGAAAATTCTGGCGTGTGGTTCAGGCGAAGCATTCATACAATTCGTGATCCTAGAACCAGAACGAAGTGTCCTTCAGCAGGAATTCCACGTGCGGCATGTAGTGCGAGCCGTCGCAGGAGAAGGTCAGGCTGACCATGCCGTTGAAAATGTTGATCGAAGCCGTGCGCAGGTAGATGGTGGGGTCGGCCAGGCGCAGGGATTTCATGGTGTCCAGGATCCGGCGGATATCGACCTGCTCGATCGCCGCATTGCTTGGGTAGGGATGGGAAGGGAATACCAGACAGATATCCGGATCGTTCAGGGCCTCCTGGTCCAGCATGTGATAGATGAAAGGGTCATCCACGGTCCAGACCGTGGCCCGGCTGCTGGAAAAGTGGATCATGCACTGGAACACGCCGCGATGCGTCAGCAGTTCCTCCAGGATCGACAAGGCCTGTTCCATGTTGCGGTCCATCGGACTCTCGCTGCGCGACTGCAAAAACACCGTGCTGCGAATCGCCGGATCCCCCTTGACCTGCATCCAGTAGGCAGGCTCGTGGTAGAGCCCGGCTGTCACCGGCAGGTTGCGCAGGTCAAAATCGGCGCCGAGATAGCCCAGCGAGTGAGAATCTGCGCGCACCACCTGCAGCGCCGTGAGCGAAGGCCGGCGGTTCAGCAGGCTGATGTAGGCATCGGAGAGCAGGAATCCCCAGCTTGGCACGACTTCCTTCATGTAGGGGCGCTGGGAACGGTCGCGTCCGAAATGTTCCGGCGCAAGCCCCGCCTCGCCGACGTTATCGCAAATCTGGATGCCATCGGCGCTCAGGCAGTAGAGGAAGGTGCAATACGGAATGGAGGAAAAACCTTCGGTGAGCAGGGCATCCAGCCGCTCGCGGTCGCCCCACGCAGGCAAGCAACGCTCGGCCAGATGCGCCAGCGGTTCGCGCAATTTACGCGCCAGCTCTTCCCGTTGCAGGTAGATGCTGTCTTTCCATGAATTTTTCATGCAGCCACCACGTTCATCATCGAATCCTTTTTATGGCGGCGTAAAACCAAATCAGTTCGCGGGCCGCGCTAGATTCTCAACAGATTGGCTCCCGGGGGGGCAGTCCGGAAGTTTTCCGCAATCAGGTCATCCAGGCCCCGAGAGGCCAGCGGCGCCATGGCTGGATATTTTATAACACCACTGCCGGCTGTATTGATCCATTCCTTGATTTTCATCAGATCATCCACGGATAACACAGACTTGCGATTTTCGTGCTTCCACTGTGAACATAAATCAAGCGCCAGAGCGTAAGCCAGTTCATGGTAGGAACAGGAAGCCGCCATTTCATTTCCCCTTGCAGAATAATCAGATAACATCGGCACTCTATCCGGTGTATGTTGCATCCTGATGACAGCGGATTCGCGCGGCGAAATACACGGTTTTAGCGCTGAATATCAAATGTAGCTTGGCTTTAGAGTCTTTTATACCCTAAAATCCGTATACCCATTAACCATACCAAGGAGTCGGCAACATGAACAAAGGCGAAATAGTTGATGCTGTTGCAAAAATCACCCAGCACTCAAAAGCACAGACCGGGGAAATGTTTGATGCATTCGTAGCTGTGGTGCAAAACGCACTCAGCAGCGGCGACAATGTGCAGATGATCGGCTTCGGTACGTTTGCTGTTGAAGAGCGTGCGGCTCGCGTCGGACGCAACCCGGCCACCGGCAAGGAACTCAAGATTCCGGCCAAGAAGGTTGTCAAATTCAAGGTGGGCACCAAGCTGAAAGACGCCGTTGCTGGCGTCAAGGCAGCTCCCAAGGCCAAAGCCAAGAAAAAGTAATCACGCATGCGGGCGGCCCGATAGGCCGCCCTTTTGCCGGCTTCCCCGGCTTTTCTCCAAGCCCCAGCACTCCCGCACCTGAGCCGATTCAAGCGGCACAGCTGCTGCGTTATCCCAGAAACAGCCTGTAGGCAGGATTGTCGTTTTCGTCCCAGTAGCGGTAGCCCAGCTTGTCCAGAAAGGCCGTGAATGCGGCCTTGTCCTGCGGCGGCACCTGAATGCCCACCAGAACGCGGCCATAATCGGTGCCGTGATTGCGGTAGTGGAACAGGCTGATGTTCCAGCTGTGGCTCATGCTGTTGAGAAACTTCATGAGCGCGCCGGGACGCTCCGGAAATTCGAAACGGTATACCAGTTCGTTCCTCGCCAGCGGCGCGTGCCCGCCCACCAGATGGCGGATGTGCAGCTTGCCCATTTCGTTGTCGGACAGGTCGAGCGCGGGCAGGCCCTTCTGCTCCAGCGCGGCCAGCAGTTTGCTCACCTCGCTGCGGTTATGCACCTGCACCCCGACGAAGACATGCGCCCTGGCGGGATCTGAGAAACGGTAGTTGAATTCGGTGATGCTGCGCGGCCCGAGCAGGGCGCAAAAATCCCTGAAACTGCCCGGCCGCTCCGGGATGGTGACGGCAAAAAGCCCCTCGCGCTGCTCGCCCAGTTCCGCACGCTCCGCCACATGGCGCAGGCGGTCGAAGTTCATGTTGGCGCCGGAAGCGATGGCAACCAGATTCTTGTGCTTGAGCTTCTGCCGCTTGGCATACAGCTTGGCGCCCGCGATGGAAAGCGCGCCGGCAGGTTCGAGAATGGAGCGCGTATCCTCGAACACATCCTTGATCGCGGCGCAGATGGCGTCGGTATCCACCAGGATCACCTCATCCACCAGTTCCCGGCACAGGCGGAAGGTTTCCTCCCCCACCTGCTTCACCGCCACGCCGTCGGCGAAAATCCCCACCTGGGGCAGAATCACGCGCTCATTCAGGCGCAGCGACTGATACATGGCATCGGCGTCCACCGGCTCGACCCCGATGATCCTGATTTCCGGCCGCAGGCGCTTGACGTAAGCCGCCACGCCCGCGATCAGCCCGCCCCCGCCCACCGGCACGAAAATGGCATGGATAGCCCCGCTGTGCTGGCGCAGGATTTCCATGCCGACGGTGCCCTGGCCGGCAATGACTTCGGGATCGTCGTAGGGATGAACGAAAGTCAGCTTCCTTTCTTTCGCCAGTTCGACCGCGTGGGCGTAGGCATCGGAATAGGAATCGCCGTGCAGCACCACCTGGGCGCCACGCGACTCGACCGCGCTGATCTTGATCTGCGGCGTGGTCGCTGGCATCACGATCACGGCCTCGCACCTGAGGCGCTGCGCGGCCAGCGCCACGCCCTGGGCATGGTTGCCGGCAGAGGCCGCGATGACGCCACGCTTGAGCGCCGCCCGCGGCAGCTGCGCCATCTTGTTGTAAGCCCCGCGCAGCTTGAAGGAAAACACCGGCTGCATGTCTTCGCGCTTCAAGAGGAGCGTGTTTCCCATCCTGCCGGAAAGGTTGGGCGCGGCTTCCAGCGGGCTTTCGATCGCCACATCATAAACACGGGCGGTAAGAATTTTTTCCAGGTAATCGATCGGCATAAGGCAGCATAGTGAATGGGATATTGAGCCGAAGATTAACAGGAATCGGCGTTTTTGAGCAGATGGGCTATAGCCTAAATGACTGCCAGCCGCTATCCTTTATGTTTTTAGAACCAATAGTTTTGGAAGCCCAGCAAAAATGACACAAGACGAACTGAAGCAGGCCGTGGCGCGCGCCGCAATTGAACATGTACCCAGCGGCATCATCGGCGTGGGCACCGGATCCACCGCCAATTTTTTCATCGACGAACTGGCAAAAATCAAGCACAAGCTTGATGGCGCGGTCGCCAGCTCCGAAGCCACCGCCCAGCGCCTGAAAAAGCACGGCATCGAAGTGCTCGACCTGAACAGCGTGACCGAACTCGCCGTGTACGTCGACGGCGCGGATGAAATCACCGAACACATGCACATGATCAAGGGCGGCGGCGGCGCGCTGACGCGGGAAAAAATCGTCGCCGCATGCAGCAGGAAATTCGTGTGCATCGCCGACAGCAGCAAGCTGGTCGGCATGCTGGGCAAATTCCCCCTGCCGGTGGAAGTCATCCCCATGGCGCGCAGCTACGTGGCCCGCCAGCTCACCAAGCTGGGCGGCCAGCCGGTGCTGCGCCAGGGCTTCACCACCGACAACGGCAACGTGATCCTCGACGTCCACAACCTGCAGATCATGAACCCGGTGGAACTGGAAACAGCCATCAACCAGATTACCGGCGTGGTCACCAACGGCCTGTTTGCCTGCCGCCCGGCGGATGTGCTGCTGCTCGGCGCAAGTGACGGCGTCAGGACCATGACCGCAAAATAACCACGTCACCAGATTGTCACACACCACCACTAGAATCTGCCGGTTTGGCAAGTAGCAGGGGGAAACCGCCATGTCTCACGAACACATCTTCAAGCAATTCGACGCAGAACTGGAACAGGTCCGCTCACGCATTCTGCAAATGGGCGGCCTGGTGGAAGAGCAGATCAACAAAGCCATCAAGGCCCTGACCGACGGCGATCTGACGCTGGCGGACGAAGTCATCAGCAATGATTTCCGCATCAATGACCTGGAAATACAGATCGACGAGGAATGCACCAAGATCATCGCCCTCCGCCAGCCCACCGCCGGCGATCTGCGCATGATCATGACCGTGGAAAAAACCATCACCGACCTGGAGCGGATCGGCGACAAGGCCGAAAAAATCGCCCGCATGGCGAAAAAGATTTACGGCCCGGACCGCATTTCCACCCCGCGCTTCACCGAAATCAAGCACATGAGCGACATGGTGCTGGAAATGCTGCGCGCTTCGCTGGACGCATTCGCCCGTCTCGACATCTCTGCCGCAACCCAGCTGAAGCGCCAGGATATTCAGGTGGACGAGGAATTCGACGCGGTACTGCGCCATCTGATCACTTTCATGATGGAAGACCCACGCATGATCTCTACCTCCATCGACATCCTGTTTGCCGCCAAGGCGGTAGAACGTATCGGCGACCACGCCAAGAACATCGCGGGCTACGTGGTTTACATGGCCAAGGGCAAAGTGGTGCGCCACGCCAGCATGGAAGAGATGGAGCGTAAGATCGGGGAATAACTGCCGTGAGGGAATATTCCACGATTGCCGCCATTGACCTGGGCTCCAACAGCTTCAGGCTGCAGGTCGCACGTGTCGTGGGCGATCAGGTTTACCCCCTCGATTCACTCAAGGAATCCGTCCGGCTGGGCGCCGGTCTGACCCCGGACAAAATTCTTGACGAGGAAGCCCAGCAGCGCGCCCTGGCCTGCCTCAAGCTCTTTTCCGAACGCCTGCGCGGGCTGCCGCGTGAAGCGGTGCGTGCAGTCGGCACCAACACCTTCCGCGTGGCAAAGAACGCTGCGCCTTTCCTCGAAGCCGCCCAGACCGCACTGGGTTTCCCGATCGAAATCATCGCCGGCAGGGAAGAGGCGCGCCTTATCTATATCGGCGTTGCCCACGGCCTGCCGCCTTCGGAAGAAAAACGCCTGGTGGTGGATATTGGCGGCGGCTCCACCGAATTCATCATCGGCTCCGGCTACCAGCCAGAGCTCATGGAGAGCCTGTACATGGGCTGCGTCAGCTTCAGCCGGCGCTTCTTTCCCGATGGCAAGATCACCAGAAACAGCCTCCAGCTGGCCGAGCTGGCGGCACGCAGTGAAATCCAGGCCATCGCCGCCGAATTCTCGGCGGGCCACTGGCAACATGCAGTGGGCTCTTCCGGCACGGCCCGGGCGCTGGCAGAAATTCTGGAGCAGAACGGCCTTTCCCAGTCCGGTCTGACCCGGGACGGCATGAGCAGCCTGCGCGAGCTCCTGCTCAAATCCGGCGACGTGAAGCTGCTGCAGCTGGCCGGCCTGCCCGCCGACCGCGTGCCGGTACTGGCTGGCGGTTTCGCCATCATGAACAGCATTTTCACCGAACTCGACATCGAGCACATGGAAGCCGCCAGCGGCGCGCTGCGCGAAGGCGTGCTGTATGACCTGCTGGGGCGCTTCCACGAGCACGACATGCGCGAATCCACGGTGCGTGAATTCATGCGCCGCTACCATGTGGACCCGCCCCAGGCGGGTAGAGTGCAGGAGCTGGCCGACACCCTGTTTGACCAGATTGCCAGCAAACTGGCCGGGCACATTGACTCCCCCCGCCAGTACCTCGCCTGGGCCGCGCGCCTGCACGAAACCGGCATCTCCATCGCCCACACCGGTTATCACCGCCACTCTGCCTACATCCTCGCGAATGCCGACATGCCGGGGTTTTCCACCCGCGAACAGGGGTTGCTGAGCCTCCTGGTGCGCGCCCACCGCGGCTCCCTGAAAAAGCTGCTGGAACAGCAGCCGGTCAGGAACAGCGACGAATGGATGCTGATCCTGGTATTGCGGCTCGCGGTTCTCCTGTGCCGCAGCCGAAGCGATGCGGAACTGCCGGCGATGAAACTCAAGGCCGGCAGCAGCGGCTTCTCCCTCACCACCGACCGCACCTGGCTGGAACACAACGCCCTCACCCGCTCCCTGCTGGAGAACGAGGTCAAGGATTTGAAGTCCATCGGCATCGCTTTCAGCCTAAAAACCGTCAAGGCCCTGTAATGCCGGTACCCGCCTTCGTTCAGCCCCTGTTCGAGAGACAAGACTTGAGGCTTGGGGTAACCGCGCTTGCTGCGCTGCTGGCTGCCAGCATGGTCATGGCACAAGCCAGCGAAGTGGAAGGCGCAACAGATGCCAGCGCCAGGAATGCCGCACCCCAAAACAGGCCGCACAAGAAAACCGTCACCTTCACCCGTTTCCAGGCCGCCAATTCGCTTCAGGTGGAGGACATCGCGGACATCTGGGACGGCTACCCGCTCGAGCTGCTGCGCCGCCTGGAGGCCAGAGGAAATGTAGAGGCGCGCCATAGCGCGGTCTCACCCTTTCCCGATCCGCGCAACCTCAACCCTGATTCGCCCGCCAGCCGTGAACTGGTCCGCCATATTGCCGGGCAGTATGGCAGCCAGTTCGTGATCTCCGGCATCATTCTCGACGCCGCCGTCAGCGACGAATCCCTGCGCCCTTACGCTGGCTGGCAGGGCCGCGAAACGGGGCGCCGCTTCGAGCTTGGCCTGCCATGGAACAGCGTGGCCGCCGGCGTCCGGCCCGTCGCGACCGAGCGCCGCCTTGAGGTGGAAATTTTCCTCCATGACGGGCTGACCGGAGCGCTCATCAAGCGTTACCGCAATAATGAAGAAATCTCCGGGCGCGTGGCCGTGGGGCGAAACAAGTCCTTTGCCAGCGCCGCCTTCTTTGACACGGCTTTTGGCAAGGCAGCCGATCACCTCATGAACACCCAGATCGAGCTGATTGACAACGACCTCGCCAGCCCGCGCAGCGATGCCGCTGCGCGGAAATAACTCAGAATTCGAATACCTGCCCCGCCTGGACTGGCCGGGGTTGCCACTCTCCTGCCGCTGCATGAACTTCAGCCATGGTTTCCACCTCCCGCCCTGACTCCATGTGGGCAATCAACAGGCTAACCGGCCGCCGCAGCATTTCCAGCCCCCGCGCAAGCAGTTCCGCAGTCATGTGGCCGGAAATCGCGGCGCCCTGACGATTGGCATTCAGGAAAGTCACTTCGACCATGAGGTATTTGAGGTTATCCATGGCCGCGAGCCCTTCCCAGAATGCGGCATGGAAAGCCGTATCCCCGCTGTATATCCAGCTCGCCGCGCCGCTGTCGATCCGGTACCCCAGCGCCGGAACGGCGTGCCGCGCAGGCAAGGGCGTGATCACGCGAGTGCCGAGCGGCACCGGCTGCCCGGCATGCAGGGGATGAAAACGGATATAGGGGTTGTCAATGCTCGGCAACGCGCTGTAATCCGGCCACAGCCTGCCATTCAGCATATTTTCCCTGAGCGCCGCGATGGTTTCGGGCAGCGCATGGACTTCCAGTGGACGCTGGCGCAGGAAAGCCGCCGCATCCGCCAGAAAGGGCAGAAAAGCGGTGTGGTCCAGATGGCAATGAGTGAGAAAAACATGATCGACCTGCGCCATGGCTTCCAGAGAGAGGCTCCCCACCCCAGAGCCGGCATCGATCAGGACATCGTCGTCCAGCAGCAGGGCCATGGTCCGCCGCTCCCCGCCAATACCGCCGCTACAGCCGAGAACTTTCAGTTTCACGCTGGCCTCCAATAAAAGAGTGCACTGTCACTAAAGGGTAACACCTTCATGTTATTTATTCATGATGCTAGAGGGGCAGATACCGATCATGAAGCGCAAATCCACTTCCTCCCAACATGAATCCGCTCACTCCGGCGTGGCGCAGTTGCTCAAGGAAATGCGCGCGCTGCGCAGCCGCTCCATAAAATCACAAAAACAGTGCCTGGAACACTGGAAACCGCACCTCCATCTCAGGGGATTCCACTCCAGCGCTGCAAATCTGGCCGCCTACATCGGCCTGCGACGCCATGACGTGCGGCACTTGCAATGCCAGCTCGCCAATCTGGGCCTCTCCTCCCTGGGCCGCTGCGAGGCCCATGTCCTGCCTTCACTGGACGCGGTGATACGCATGCTCAAAATCATGCATGGCGAGGGGTTCGATGCCGAGGAACTGGCACACACCCATGCAGCGATGGAAAATGCCGGGAAGCTGCTCAGGAAACACACCGACCGCCTGCTGGGCCCCCCGCCCAACCACCGCTGGGCTCGCATCATGGTCACACTGCCCAGCGAGGCGGCCAAAGATTATGTGTTCGTGCGCGAACTGGTGTTGCGCGGCATGGATTGCGCCCGCATCAACTGTGCGCATGACGAGCCTTCCGCCTGGCAACGCATGGTGCAGTTCGTGCGCCAGGCCGAGCAGGAAACCGGCAGGAACTGCAAAGTCCTGATGGATATCGCCGGCCCGAAACTGAGGACCGGTCCGGTGTTGCCAGGAGCCGCCGTGGTCCATCTCAAACCGAAACGCGACCAGAAAGGCAATCTGGCCCAGGCCGCCAGCGTCATCCTCGATGGCAGCGGCAACCCTGGCTGCCAGGCCGAGCGGGATAGCCTGGGGCGGCGCATCCCCGCGCGCCTGGCAGTGAATGCAGAGTGGCAGGCGCAACTGGGCCCGGGCGACTCCATCCGCTTTTCCGATTCGCGCGACAAGCAGCGCGAACTGGCCGTGCTCAAGCGTATTTCCAACAACGAAGTGCTCGCTTCCTGCGACGATGGCGCGATCCTGACGCAGGGCATCGAGCTCAGGCATCAGCCGCAGGGCAAACGCAAGGCAGGGGCAGGTACTGTTGTCGGCCCGATCCAGGCGCCGCCGCTCACGATTACGCTCAACGAAGGCGACCCGCTGCTTCTGACGCGCGAAGAGATACCCGGCGAACCGCCGGTGCTCGATGAAGATGGCAACACGATCCATGCGGCCCATATTTCCTGCACCCTGCCGGCAGTATTTTCTTTTCTCAGATTCGGACAGCGGGTGTGGATTGACGATGGCAGAATCGGCGCCCGGGTGGAAAGCGTCAATGATGCCGGTGCGCTGCTGCGCATTACCCAGGCCCGGCCGGAAGGGGAAAAACTGCGCCCGGACAAGGGCCTGAACTTTCCAGACAGCGAGCTGAGCCTGCCGGTCCTGACCGATAAGGATTATGCAGACCTGGATTTTGCCGCTGCCTATGCTGACATGATCGGCTATTCCTTCGTGCAATCCGGCGATGACATGGAAAGCTTCATGACCGCCCTGGCGGAACGTAAAGGCGGCCAGATAGGCATCGTGGCCAAGATTGAAACCCGCCGGGCCCTGCAGAATCTGCCCGAGATCATCATCCGCGGCGCCGGCCGCCATCCCTTCGGGGTCATGATCGCGCGCGGCGACCTGGCTGTGGAAATCGGCTATGAACGGCTGGCGGAAATCCAGGAAGAAATCCTGTGGCTATGCGAAGCGGCGCATGTGCCGGTGATCTGGGCCACACAGGTGCTGGAAGGTCTGGTCAAGCAGCATTTTCCGTCCCGGGCCGAAATTACCGATGCCGCCATGGGCGAGCGCGCGGAATGCGTCATGCTCAACAAGGGCCCTTTCGTGCTGGATGCCATCGCCGTGCTGGACAATGTGGTGGCGCGCATGCAGGCACATCACCAGAAGAAGACGGCGCAGCTGCGGGCGCTGCACTGGTAGGATTACCCCAGCCAGGGCAGCGGCTGGCGCGTCAGGGCCACGCTGACGATATAGCCAAACACCATGATCGCCCCCAGCCACGCAGCCACTTTGATCCGCTTTGTTTTCCCGCGCTTGATCGCGACCGTGCCAAGCCCGATATAGACCAGCAGCGCCAATACCTTGGCCGTGAGCCAGGCATGCACGCCGGGATACTGGCCCAAGGTCCAGGCCAGCAGAATGGCGCTGGTCAGCAGCGTGGCATCAATCACGTGGGGAAGGGTCTTCACCCAGCGCTGCTGCAGCCGCGCCGAGTCCTGCAGCATCCAGAATCCGCGCAAAAGGAACAGGCTGATGGTCAGCGCCACACAGCTGACGTGGATGGTTTTAAGCGCCAGGTAAAGCACGACCTGCCCGGTTTACTGTGCCTGCGGCAGCGGGTAATCGCGCGGCAGCAGCACCCACATCCGGCCCTGCTGTTTCATGCTGCCAGCCTGTTTTCCGGCGTCATTGCCGAAGCCCCAGAAAAAGTCTGCCCGCACTGTTCCCTTGATGGCACCGCCCGTGTCCTGCGCCAGCATCAGGCGCTGCAGCGGCCTGGCTTCATTGGGCCAGGTGGTCGAGAGAAACACCGGCGCGCCGAGCGGGATGGCGCGCGGATCGACTGCCAGGCTGCGGCCCGCGGTCAGCGGCACACCCAGCGCGCCGAGGGGGCCGGCAAGCTGGTTCGGCAGTTCGCGGAAGAACACATAGCTGGCGTTCACATTGAGCAAGTCCGTCAGCTTGCCCGGATTGCGCCTGACCCAATCCTTGATGCCCTGCATCGAGGCCTTGTCGAGATCCAGTTCGCCGCGCTCCACCAGCGCCTTGCCAATGGATTTGTAGGGATAGCCATTCTGGTCGGCATAGCCGATGCGCACCATTTCGCCATTCGGCAGCCTGATCTTGCCCGACCCCTGAACCTGCAAAAAGAACAGGTCCACCGCATCGTCCACCCACAACAGCTCGCGCCCTTTCACAGGCGCCGCGCCATTCTCGATTTCCGCCCGGCTGTAGTAAGGCACCACCCGGTTGCCCTGCAGGCGGCCACGCAGGCGCATGTTCTTGAGCTCGGGATAAACCGCGCCCAGATCAATCACCAGCAAATCTGCAGGGGGAGCATAGAGAGGGTAGCGGTAACGGCTGCTGCGGGTGCGGCTGCCGTTCAGCAGCGGCTCGTAATAGCCGGTGATCATGCCCTCGCTGCTGCTGTCAGGATTGATGACCTGATAAGGGGTGAAATTTTCTTCAAAGAAACGCCTCAGCGCCTCCGGCTGCAAAGACTGCTCCGCCGCGGCCGAACACACCGCCTGCCAGGCAGGCTGCTGCTTCAGCGCGGAGCAGCTCTGCAAAAAAGCCTCCCAGGCCTGAGCGGGATTGTCCTCGCTCCAGCCGGAAACGGCATTCCAGGGCGCCGCCTGCAAGGCAGGCACAGCGGCCACGGGAGGAAGAACGGCCGGCACTGCGGACACTGGCGGAGCGGGGGGCTGCACGGTGGCGCAGGCAGAAAGCAGGGCCAGCAAAACCCAGGGAAATAGTCGCAGCGCCTTCATCTTTAAAAAACTCAAATCAGGTTCAGTGCAGCACGCGCGGCACGCTCAGGATGAATTCCGCGACAGACGCCTCAAACCGGGTGCCATCCTCAGCCACCATCTGGTAACTGCCGCGCATGGTGCCCACCGGCGTTGCCAGGGAAATGCCGCTGGTGTATTCAAAACTCTCATCCGGCCGCAGCAAGGGCTGCTCCCCCACCACGCCCAGCCCGCGCACTTCCTGCACCTGGCTGGCCGCATCGGTGATGATCCAGTGCCGGCTGATCAATTGCGCCGGCACGGTGCCGGTATTGGTAATGGTCATGGTATAGGCGAACACGTACCGCTCGCCCTTCTCGTCAGACTGATCGGGAAGAAAGGCAACATCAGCTTTCACCTGAACTTCGTATTTTTTACTGTCGGCCATATGGGGTGCCATTGCACACGAAATCGGCGCATCAGGCAAGGGGGAATCACTGTCAATGGATGGCATCGGGGTTGTGACCAAAGTGATCATCTGCGAGTTGTTGCAGCCGTTCCAGCTTGGTGTGGATGGCAGTGGTGCGGGCGAGGTAGGCGTCGAGGGCGGTTTGCTTGGCGTTTATCGTGGGCTCCGTGATGTGATTGACGATGCCATGAACACGCTGTTCGATCAGGAAGCCAAGCTATTC
>PQAG01000098.1 GCA_003104895.1 Nitrosomonadales bacterium | reverse complement strand
GCGCGTGCGCGCGTCCAGCAGGGTCGTCAGGCCGCGGTAGGCGGCGATGGACATGACGGCGAAGATGGTCAGGGCCACCAGCAGTTCGACCAGGGTGAAGCCTTGTTTGAAGCGGTGAGGAGTGAGGGGTGAGGGGTGAGCAGAAAAGTCAAAGGCGATAAGGCGATTACGCCCGTTTCTCCTCGATGAAGAGTCCAACTTCATTGGACGCCCCCCTGCGGGGCAGCAAGGTAGCCGGACAGACGGGCGGCCTGGTACTGCGGTTCGGCCGCGGGCGTAATCACGATTTCGATGCGCCGGAACTGGGCGTTGGGCGTGGCGCTGGTGGTCTCTTCCCAGCGCATGGGGATGCCGCCCTGTTCCACCTCGCCGGAGCGCGTGCCGGTATCCGGCCAGGCATGCCGCGCCGTGTGCTCCGCGAGGCGATTCTGGGCTGCCCAGCTGGCCAGCAGGCGCTGTTTGAGCCGGTCGCTGGCGGAAATCGACATGCCGGAAGCGCGCGCCGCCGCGGCCAGGGCGATGGCCAGGATGGCGAGCGCCACCAGCACTTCGACCAGGGTGAAGCCGCGTATTAAGGGGTTTGCGCAGCGGGCCTGCGTCCCCCTCCTGCCTTCGGCTGCGCTCAGGCAACGGCGGGTAAGGGCAGGTGTGGGGGGCGCGGAAGCGCTCATGAGCGGGATGAGTCCTTGTCCACTTCGATTTGCCCGATGGCATTGCCGCTGATGGCAATGCGCAGCGCCCCATCCGAGAGCGTGATGCGGAATGGCAGCGTCATGCCGGATGGCGTGAAAACGATCTTTTGCACATGGCTGTCGACAGGCTGCTGGTTGATGCGCATCTCCTCAACCCGGATGTTGCCCGCCAGACTGCGCGGCTTGTAGAGCTCCTGATCAGCGTGGGGTTCCCATGTCCTGGCGGTTTCACCGGCCTTTTCCGCCGAGCTGGCAGGCTTCTGCCAGAAGCGGAATTCCTGCTTTTCCGCACTGAAGGCAATCCGGGTGCCGCTGGTCATCGCTTCATCGCGTGCCTGCTGCAGCAGCAGGGCAAGCCGCTGCGCTTCGGTTTCCAGCGCCTGGCGAGGGTCAGGCGCGAGGTTGATGGCGATCATCGCGGCCGTGATGCCGATGATGACCAGCACCACCAGCAGTTCGATCAGGGTGAAGCCCCTGGTGGGGTGGTGAGGGGTTAGGCGTGAGGCGTGAGGCGTGGAACTGCTGCCCCCGGTTCGGCTTGCGCTAAACACCCCTGGCCCCATCACAGCATCCATGATCCGATATCGGCATCATTGCCTTCCCCGCCGGGGGCGCCGTCCGCGCCCAGGCTGAAGACGTCGATTTCGCCGCGCAAGCCGGGCTGGAGGTACTGGTAATCATGGCCCCAGGGGTCCCTGGGCAGGCGGTCGACGTAGCCGCCGGCTTTCCAGTTGGGCGGGATTGGCGCCGTCGCGGGTTTCTGCGTCAGTGCCAGCAGGCCCTGGTCCGTGCTGGGGTAGACGCGGTTATCCAGCTTGTAGAGTTTCAATGCCTGCGAGAGCGAGGCGATGTCCTGTTTGGCGGCGACGATGCGCGCCTCGTCCGGACGGCTCATGACCTTGGGTACCACCAGGGCGGCAAGGATGCCGAGGATGACGATCACCACCATGATTTCGATCAGGGTAAAGCCTCTGGTGAGGCGGTGAGGGGTGAGGAGTGAGGGGTGAGGAGTAAAGTCAAAAGCTTGCAGCCAGCCGCTCCCTATTCCATTGCCCTTCACGGATAGATCAGTACAACGTCGAAAATTACCTATGAATAACTCCTCTCTCCTCACTCTTATCTCCTCACTTGATTAGTTGATTCATTTCAAAAATCGGCAGCAGGATCGCCAGCACGATCACCAGCACCACGCCGCCCATGGCCAGGATCAGCAGGGGTTCAAGCAGGCCGGTCAGGACCGCGAGGCGCTGCTGCATCATCTGGCTTTGCTGGCGGGCCGACTGGTCGAGCATCTGTCCAAGCTTGCCGCCTGCTTCGCCGCTGGCGATGAGATGGATCATGGCGGGCGGGAACAGCTTGCCATGGCCGAGCGCGCGGCTGAGCGACACGCCTTCCCGCACCATGCGCGCCGCGTCTTCGACCGCGCGCCGCAGCGGAAGGTGGCTGACCACGCCCGCCCCGGCCTGCAGTGCGGTCAGCAGGGGGACGCCGCTGTTGGCGAGAATGGCCAGGGTGCTGGCCAGCCGTGCGGTATTGGAATCGCGCACGAAGCGTCCGAGCAGGGGCATGCGCAGCAGGAAGAGATGAAAGCGGAATCTGAGCGTTTCATTGCGCAGTGCCAGGCGCGCGGCCCAGGCAGCCAGCGCCAGTCCGGCCAGCCAGTAGATGCCGGTGGCACGCAGGAAATCGCTCAGGCCGATCAGCGCGCGGGTCAGCCAGGGCAGGGTCTGGTGGCTGTCGCGGAATACCGCCACCACCTGCGGCACGACATAGGTCAGCAGGCCGCCGACCACCAGCGCGGCGACCAGTGTGATCACGGCGGGATAGATGAAGGAGAGGATGACTTTCTGCCGCATGGCGTGGCGTTCCTCGATGTAATCCGCGAGGCGCTGCAGCACCATGTTGAGCTGTCCCGACTGCTCTCCGGCCCGCACCAGGGAAAGATAGACCGCGGGGAAGACATGGGGGTAACTTTCCATGGCGCCGGACAGGGCCTGTCCGGCCAGCACCTGGCCGCGGATGCCTGCCAGGATGTGGCGTGTGCGCTCGTTCTCGGCCTGTTCGATGAGGGCGTTGAGGGTTTCCTCGATGGTCAGGCCGGCGCCGATCAGGTTCGCCAGCTGGCGCGTGAGCAGGGAAAGCTGGGCCGATGACAGGCCGCGGCGCCAGCCGGTTTTCTGTTTGCCCGGCGCAGCGCCCGCGGTTTCCAGCATGGCCTGGACCTCCAGCGCCACCATGTTCTGCTCACGCAGATTTTGCCGTGCCTGCCGTTCATTGTCGGCTTCCAGCACCCCCCTGCGAATGCGGCCTGCCGGGTCGAGGGCTTCGAACTTGTAACCGGACATGGGTGCTTAGTCCTTGCTTACCCGGAGTACTTCTTCCAGGGTGCTTTCGCCGCTCACGACATAACGCGCGCTGTCCTGCCGCAGGCTGACCATGCCGTGGCTCTGGGCATATTCGCGCATCGCCTGCTCGGTGCTGCCGTCATGGATCATGTGGCGCAGGGTTTCGTCTATGCTCAGCAGTTCATAAATGCCGGTGCGCCCCTGGTAGCCGGTGTGGTTGCAGGCCGGGCAGCCTTGTGCTGCGTAAAACCGGGCATCGGCAGGAAGCGCGGCAAGCTTCAGCTTTTCCGCTTCGCCCGCGCCGGGCAGGTAGGGCTTGCGGCATTCCGGGCACAGGCGGCGGACCAGGCGCTGGGCCACGATCCCAAGCATGCTCGAAGCCAGCAGATAGGGCTCGACGCCCATGTCGATGAGGCGGGTGACGGCGCTGGGCGCATCGTTGGTGTGCAGGGTGGCGAGCACCAGATGCCCGGTGAGAGAGGCCTGTACGGCGATTTGCGCTGTTTCCAGGTCGCGGATCTCGCCGATCATGACGATGTCCGGGTCCTGGCGCAGGATGGAGCGCAGCGCCCGGGCAAAGGTCATCTCGATGCGCGGGTTGACCTGGGTCTGGGCGATGCCTTCGAGGTCGTATTCGATCGGGTCTTCCACCGTCATGATGTTGAGCAGCTGGGTGTCGAGGCGGGAAAGCGCGGAGTACAGCGTCGTGGTCTTGCCCGATCCGGTCGGGCCGGTGACCAGCACGATGCCGTGCGGCTGGTGGATGAGCCGGTCCAGCTCCTGCAGCGTGTCGGCGCTCATGCCCAGTTTTTCCAGTTCCAGGCGCCCCGCCTGCTTGTCCAGCAGACGCAGCACCACGCGTTCGCCGTGGGCGGAGGGCAGGGTGGAAACGCGCACGTCCACGGGACGGCTGCCGATGCGCAGGGTGATGCGGCCGTCCTGTGGCAGGCGTTTTTCGGCGATGTCGAGGCTGGCCATGATCTTGATGCGCGACACGATTGCGGCGTGCAGGCTGCGCTGCGGTTCGAGCATGTCGCGCAGGATGCCGTCGACGCGGAAGCGGATCACCGAGCGTGTTTCGAAGGCTTCGATGTGGATGTCCGAAGCGCCTTCGCGCAGGGCCTGGGTGAGCACGGCATTGATCAGGCGGATGATCGGCGCGTCGTCTTCCATTTCGAGCAGGTCGGCAACGATGGGCAGATCCTGCACCAGCTGATGCAGATCCACGTCCTGCGATAGATCGTCCATGAGCTGCGCGGCCTGGCTGTCGCTGCGGGCATAGGCCTCCCCCAGGCAATGCTCGAATTCTGCCGGACTCAGGAGCCGGGGCTGCAGCGGCGCGCCGAGCACCCGGCGCGCCTCGGCCAGATTAAGGGGCGATGTGCCTTCCCGTACCGCCACTTCGTAGCCGTGATCGCTTTGCCGGGTCACGATGATGCCGCGGCTCTTGGCAATGTGATAGGGCAGCAGCCGGGCCCAGTGCGGGTCGGGGTGCGCCGTGGGGCTCTGGGCGGATGCCGTCATGTGGCTATTGCCCGGCGGGTTTTGCCGCTTCCGCAGGCGCCGGCTGCGGTTTCAGCTCCGGCAGCAGCGGTGGCGGCGTGTTGGGCAGGAACAGGTGCGGCCCGGTGGCCGAGTGCGCCTGCTCGTTGCGGATATAGTCGTAGCGGTCTCCGGTCAGCGTGGCCGCGGCGGTGGCATTGCGCAGCACGCGCGGACGCAGGAACACCATGAGGTTGGTTTTGACATGCTTGCGCGATTCATACTTGAACAGGCTGCCGAGGATGGGGATGTCGCCCAGCCCGGGCACCTTGTCCAGTCCGTCGCGCACGTCGTCCTGGATCAGGCCGCCCAGGACGATGATCTGCCCGTCGTCGACCAGCACCGTGGATTCGATGGAGCGCTTGTTGGTGATGACGCCGGCGGCGTTGGAGGTGTCCTGGATGCTGGAAGCTTCCTGGTAAATCTGCATYTTGACCGTGCCGCCTTCCGCCACCTGGGGTTTGACTTTCAGCGTCAGGCCGACATCCTTGCGCTCGATGGTCTGGAACGGGCTGACCGTGGCGCCCGTRRYSGTGCCSGTGGRCTGGGCGTAGCTGCCGGTGATGAACGGCACATTCTTGCCGATGATGATCCGGGCTTCCTCGTTGTCGAGCGTGAGCAGGTTGGGGGTGGAGAGGATGTTGGCGTTGGCGTCCGATTCCAGCATCCTCGCCAGCGCGGTCAGGCCGGTGATTTCCTGCCCGCCGATGGTGAGGCGCTGCAGCAGGCCCAGATTGAAGCCGGCGTTGGGCAGCACTTTGCCGGTGTTGAGGTTGACGATGTTGCTGCCGCCGGTGCCGAAATTGGTGCCGGCCACAACGGCGTTGTTGTTGCCGCCGGAGCCCAGGGGGGCCTGCCACTGGATGCCGAATTCGGCAGCCTTGTCGGTGGTGACCTCGACAATCAGGGCTTCAACAAAGACCTGCGCGCGGCGCGCATCCAGCTTGTCGATGACCGCCCGCAAGATGTTGTAGACGTTATCCGGCGCGGTGATGATGAGCGAGTTGGTCTGCGGATCGGCCTGGATCGTGGAGCCTGTGCTGGCGCCGCTGCTGGGTGCGGCAGGTGTAGCGGAGGCGGGTTGGCCCGGCGCGGCAAGGCTGGCCGCCGGGATGGCGGGCTTGTTCTCGCCGGAGAGAATGGCGCGCAGGGTTTCTGCCAGCTTGACTGCTTCCGCATTGCGAAGATAGACCACGTTGATGTTGCCTGTCTGGCTGCCGGGGACATCCATCTGCCCGATCAGGCTGCGGGCGCGGGCAATGCGCGCCGGACTGTCGGAGCGGATGAGCAGGCTGTTGGAGCGCACGTCCGGCATGACCACGAATCTCTGACCCGTTTCCGTACCGGCAATCTGCGGCGCTGCGGCGGGCGCCACTGTTGCTTCACCCAGCAGGCGGCCAAGAATTTGCGCAAGATCCAGCGCCGAAACGTATTGCAGCTTGATTACCGCGACCTCGCTGTAATTTGCCTGGTCTATGGCCTCGATGATCATGTTGATGCGCCGGATATTGTCGGCGTAGTCGGTGATCACGAGGGTATTGGTGCCGGCGTAGGCCGAGATGGTGTTGTTGGGCGTGATCAGCGGCCGCAGTATGGGCACCATCTGGGTGGCGGATTCATTCTGCAGCGGGTAGACCTGGGTCACGATGCGGTCGCCGGAAGCCTTGATTCCCTTGCCGCCGGTGAGGCTGAAGTTCTGCTTGGCGTCCGACTCGGGAACGATCTTGGTTATGCCGCCCGCCTCGATGGCGGAAAAACCCTGCAGGCGCAGGGCGGAGAGCAGGATCTGGTAGGTCAGGCCGCGCGCCACCGGCTTGGAGGAAACGATATTGACCGTCCCCTTGACGCGCGGATCGAGAATGAAATTCCGGTTCGAAATCAGGCCCACCGCCTTGACTACGGATTCGATCTCGGCGTTGACGAAATTCAGCGTGACGGTTTCTTCCTCGGCGTGCAATGCGCCAGCCCACAGGGAGCAGAGCAGCAGACAGGCGGAAAACCATGAGATGCGGTTGGGTCGGTTCATGTCGCTCCAGTCTCGCTGCTGGGTCAAGCCAGTACCCAGCACTTTTGCAATGAATTAACGGTTATCCTGTGCTTGCTGGCCAAGTTTGCGCATCAGGCTGTCCTGCGCTTCCGCCCCGGGCTCATTGGGCTGTGCTGTGACCGGGGCCGCCAAGTCTTGTGGCAGGATCTTCTGCTCCAGCGCGAGCCGCTCGGTGATGCCGCTGCGGCGCAAAATCACATGATCCGGCTCGATGGCTATCAGGGTGACGCCTGGCAGGACATCCTCCCCCTTTGTGAATGGCAGGTCGCCTTTGTTTTCGACCTTGATGATGGCCATGGCGGGGAGCTTGCCGTGCGCGGCGAATACCCCGTGCAGCTGGAGATCRAGCGCGGTGGTAGATGCCGTTTCTGCGCTGCCGCTGTTGGCCGGGCCGAACAGCTGAGYTGCGCGCACGGTTTCCAGCAGCCGGCCGGCATCCGGGGATTGATGTGTTGCAGCAGCTTGCGGGGGGGGAGGGGTGAAAAAAAGCTGTGTCCAGTAAAGGAGTTGCCAGCCCAGCAGTGCCAGCAGCGGCAGGTAGAGCAGGGTCATCCAGCGGGCTGCTGCCAGGGTCCGGATTTTTCGCGCTAAATCAAGGGGGTATCTGGATGTAAGGAAGGCAGGCATGAATCGTTCCAATGCTATTGGGTTTCCCTTTCAGCGTCAAATTACCGATTTGTCAGGAATGGCTGTGCATATGCCTGCTAGTAGCCAGTCGCGTTTCTGCAGTCCTTGTGGTCCCTGTTAACCGGCTGCTAGTCTTGTCTCACGCAATCCACGTAGTAGCGTTTCTTGCCATCTGCGGACTCCTGCACCAGTCCGTGAATATCGGTTTCGAAGCCCGGGAATTTTTCGTTGAAATCACGGGCAAACTTGAGATAACGCACGATGGTGTTGTTGAAGCGTTCGCCCGGAATCAGCAGCGGAATGCCCGGCGGATAGGGCGTGAGCAGCACGCTGGTGACGCGGCCGGCCAGGTCGTCGATTTCCACCCGGTCGATCTCGCGGTGCGCCATTTTTGCGAAAGCATCTGCCGGTTTCATCGCCGGCTCCATGTTGGAGAGGTACATTTCGGTGGTCAGGCGCGCGATGTCGTTGGCCTTGTAGATGCCGTGGATGCTGTCGGAGAGGTCCTTCAGCCCGACCCGCTCGTAGCGCGGATGCTTGGCGACGAATTCCGGCAGCACGCGCCACAGCGGCTGGTTGCGGTCGTAGTCGTCCTTGAACTGCTGCAGCTCGGTGAGCATGGTGTTCCAGCGGCCCTTGGTGATGCCGATGGTGAACATGATGAAGAAGGAGTACAGGCCGGTTTTCTCCACGATCACGCCGTGCTCGGCCAGGTATTTGGTGACGATGCCCGCCGGGATGCCTGAGGCGGAGAAGCCGCCGTCCATGCTTAGCCCCGGCGTGATGATGGTGGCCTTGATCGGGTCGAGCATGTTGAAGCCCGGCGCCAGGTTGCCGAAACCGTGCCAGTCTTCGTTGTCGCGCAGCATCCAGTCTTCGCGGCTGCCGATGCCTTCTTCCGCCAGATTGTCCGGCCCCCAGACCTTGAACCACCATGAATCACCGAACTCCTCGTCCACCTTGCGCATGGCGCGGCGGAAATCGAGCGCTTCGAGGATCGATTCCTCCACCAGGGATGTGCCCCCGGGCGGCTCCATCATCGCCGCAGCCACGTCGCACGAAGCGATGATGGCGTACTGCGGGCTGGTGGAGGTGTGCATGAGATAGGCTTCGTTGAACACGTCACGGTCGAAAGTGCTGGTTTCCGAGTCCTGCACCAGAATTTGCGAGGCCTGCGACAGTCCGGCCAGCAGCTTGTGGGTGGACTGGGTGGCGAAAATGGTGGATTCCTTCGGGCGCGGCCTGTCCTTGCCGATGGCGTGCATGTCCTTGTAGAACTCGTGGAAGGTGGCGTGCGG
>PQAG01000097.1 GCA_003104895.1 Nitrosomonadales bacterium | reverse complement strand
TCGATGGCCTTGTCGGGCAGGAAGCGGTCGGTGATGTAGCGGTGCGACAGCTCCGCCGCCGCCACGATGGCCGGGTCGGTGATGTCCACCCCGTGGTGCAGTTCGTATTTCTCCTGCAGGCCGCGCAGGATGGCGATGGTATCCTCCACGCTCGGCTCGCCCACCAGCACCTTCTGGAAGCGGCGCTCCAGCGCGGCGTCCTTCTCGATGTACTTGCGGTACTCGTCCAGCGTGGTGGCGCCGATGCAGTGCAGCTCGCCACGCGCCAGGGCGGGCTTGAGCATGTTGCCGGCGTCCATCGCGCCTTCCGCCTTGCCCGCGCCGACCATGGTATGCAGCTCGTCGATGAACAGGATGATGCGCCCCTCGTCCTGGCCGACCTCTTTCAATACGGCTTTCAGGCGTTCCTCGAACTCGCCGCGGTACTTGGCCCCGGCCAGCAGGCCCGCCATGTCCAGCACCAGCACTTTCTTGCCCTTGAGGGTTTCCGGCACTTCCTCGTTGACGATGCGCTGCGCCAGCCCTTCCACGATGGCGGTCTTGCCCACGCCGGGCTCGCCGATCAGCACCGGATTGTTCTTGGTGCGGCGCTGCAGCACCTGGATCGCGCGGCGGATCTCGTCGTCGCGCCCGATCACCGGGTCGAGCTTGCCCATGCGGGCGCGCTCGGTGAGGTCGAGGGTGTATTTCTTCAGCGCCTCGCGCTGGCCTTCCGCTTCCTGACTTTGCACGTTTTCACCTCCGCGTACCGCATTGATGGCCTGTTCCAGATGGGCCTTGTCCACCCCGTTCTCGCGCAGCAGGCGCCCGGTCTCGCCCTTGTCCTGCGCCGCCGCCAGCAGGAACAGTTCGCTGGCGATGAACTGGTCGCCGCGCTTCATCGCGTCCTTGTCGGTGAGGTTGAGCAGGTTGTTGAGGTCGCGCGAAATGCTCACTTCACCGCCATGGCCCTCCACCTTGGGCAGGCGCTCGATGGCTTTCTGCAGCGCGGCCTTCAGCCCGCCCACATTGGCGCCGGCACGCTGCAGCAGCGAAACCGCGCCGCCGTCGTCCTGCTCGAGCAGCGCCAGCAGCAGGTGCTGCGGCTCGATGAACGGGTTGTCCAGGCCGACGGCCATGCTCTGGGCATCGCTGATGGCCTGCTGGAATTTGGTGGTGAGTTTTTCGAAACGCATGGCATTGTCCCCGTGAATGAACTATCCCCTACTTTGGGGAGGGTCTGATAATTTCAACCTAGAAACCTTAGTTGGACAGGCCGAAGTGCACGATTTTGCGGGTGCAGGGCAAGGCGTAACGACGCGGAATGGTCATTCCATTCCAAGGAGTTACAACGCCGCCATGTGCCCGCAAAATCGTGCAATTCGGCCTGTAGCGAACTCACCAGATGGGTGAATCCACGAACCATAAAGAAATTTATTAAAATCACTGCATTAAGCATATAGATGAGCGGTCAACTGAGGTTTCTAGGTTCAAGCAAGATCAGATGGGCCGGCCCGCAACGATTCCGGGTTACAGTCTGCCGGACCACCTGGATATTGTGAGCTCATGCCTGCTTAGTCCATTCGTGCCATTACAGCCCCGGTAGGTTTGGGTTAAACTTGGTCAATCCTTACCTGAATGGAATCCGGACTTGGCTCTCTCCCGGCTTTACGCTTCTGGACTGGCGCTGCTGCTCTCCATGGGCACGGCGCTTGCCGCTCCGCCGCCCTCCCTGAGCCTGTCCAGCGGCACGGAAGTCAACTTGCGCAGTTACCCGGCCCAGGGCGATACGCTGCTGCTGTGGTTCGCCTGCGACGAGGGCCATAGCGCCCACGAAACCCGCGCCGCCCAGGCCCTTGCCGGAAAAGGGGTGGAGACCTGGCTGCCGGACATGCTGGACGCCCATTTCCTGCCCATGCTTCCGAGCAGCCTGAAAGAGCTTCCGCCGGGAGAAATCAGCGACATCATCGGCCAGGCCATCAAAGCCAGCGGCAAGAAAGTCGTCCTCGTGGTGGGCGGACACGGCGCATTGCCCATCCTCGAAGGAGCGCATGCCTGGCAGGGGCAGGTTTCCCCCGAATCCAGGCCGTCACTGGCTGGCGCCATCCTGTTCTATCCCGATCTCTATTCCGTCCCGCCGGCGCCGGGCGTGGAAGCCCAGTACCATCCCGTCGTCACGCAAATCAGGCTGCCCATCTTCATCTACCAGGGCCAGCTCTCGCCGGGACGCTGGTGGCTGGAACACCTCAAGATGGCCCTTTCGCAGGGCGGCAACCGGGTGCAGAGCATGGTGCTGCCCAAAGTGCGCAGCCATTTCTATGTGCGCCCGGACGCCACCCCGGAGGAGAACGCCATGGCGGCGCGCCTGCCCGAACTGATGCTGGACGCCCTGAAACAACTGGAACCAAACCGGACGGAAGCTCAACCATGAAAAAAATCCTTGCTGGCCTTTGCTGCCTCTTTTTCCTCGCCGCCGCCCAGGCCAGCGAACTGAAGCCCTGGAAGGGCGGGCCCACGCCCCCCCTGGCGCTGCAGGACCTGAAGGGCAAGACCCACAAGCTGGAGGACTATCGCGGCAAGGTGGTGATGGTGCAGTTCTGGGCCACCTGGTGCCCGCCCTGCCTCAAGGAAATGCCCGCCATGCAGCGCCTGGAGCAGAAAATGGCCGGCAAGCCCTTTGCCATCCTGGCGGTGAACATGGGCGAAACGAACAAGGACGTGAGCGAGTTCGTCAATAAAATGAAAATCGGCTTCACCGTGCTGATGGACGAGGAAGGCAATGGCGTGGGCGCCTGGAAGGTCTTCGTCGCGCCTTCCACCTTCCTGGTGGATCCCCAGGGCAATATCCACTACACCCTGCAGGGCGGCGCGGAATGGGATGAGCAGGAATACGTGAAGGCCATCACCGGGCTGATGCCCGCCAGGTGATCCGGCAGGCTCCCGGCTGATGCGCGGGCAGCCTCAGGGTGCGGGCGCGCCGGCAGCGACGCGTTGCAGCGCGGCGATGTCCGCGCTAAAGAACTGCTCGCTGTGCTTGCCTGTCCTGACCATCAGCCCCAGGCCGGCAAACTCGGTGATGACGCGGCTGGCCGTTTCCAGCGTGATGCAGAGCATGGCGCTGAGATCCTTGAGGCTGAAGTGATAGATCCGGTCGCTGTCGCCATCGCGCAGTCTCAGCAGGAGGCGCGCCATGCGCTCCCGCGCCGGCACCGAACCGCAGGTCAGGTCGACCAGCCACTGCTCGGTTTCCCTGAGCGAGGATTGCAACTGGCGCATCATGTTCCACTGAAAACCGGGGTGTTCCATGCAGAGCTGCTGCACCACCGCAATCGGAATCCGGCAGCCGCGCACCTCGCCCACCGCAACGGCATGGTGCTGCGCCGTACCGGCCAGCATGGCATCCATGCCCACGACATCGCCGGGCTTGAGGACACGCACGATTCTTTGCTTTGCATCCTTGCCCGCATAACGCGCCAGCTTGACGGCGCCGGTGCGTATCACCAGCAGGGTTTCGGCGGGCGCATCGAGACGGTAGATGGTTTCGCCCAGGGCATAGGAAACGTTGTCGATCTGGACGTGCAGCGCTGCGACGTCCTGATGCGCCACCCCGGCAAAGAACGCATTCTCCTTGCCGTCGCAGGCCCGGCATTCCCTGATGCCGTGCCAGGCGGTGCAATGTGTGCTCATGAATTGCATGCAGTCTCCGGTCGAACAAGCACTCCAAACCAGACTGAATTGTATCGCCACCCCGGCCTCCCGGCAAAACATGGAGCAGGCCCCGGGGCGGCTTGCGTCATTTATGCCCCCGTATTAAGCTTGACCGCACTTTCACGTTTGATGCTGGCGCTCACATGCAACCCTTGAAACCGCCTGCGCTTTCCTCCCCGCCCGGATCAGAATTTATATTTGATTGCAGCAGTCACGCGACAGGTGAATTGGTAAAAAATGAAAAGCACCCGCCACTTCCTCCTTGACTGGGCCGAGCAGGGCCGGATCCCGCCCGAAAACCTGCGTGGCAGCCTCTCGCTCACGGGCGCCCTGCCTTCGGCTGCGGATTGGCGCCGCTTTCTCGATCTCCTGCTGTTGTGGCTGGGCACCCTGCTGGTCGCGTGCGGCGTGATTTTCTTCTTTGCGTACAACTGGAACGACCTCGGGCGCTTTGCCAAGTTCGCCCTGGTCGAAGGAATGGCGGTGACCGCCCTGGTTTTTGTCTGGCGGCTCGGGCTGGAGCGCATCGCCGGCAGCGCGGCGCTGCTCGCCGCTTCCCTGTTCGTGGGCGCCCTCCTCGCCCTGATCGGCCAAACCTACCAGACCGGCGCAGACACCTTCGAGCTGTTCGGCGCATGGGCGCTGGCCATACTGCCCTGGGTCCTGCTGGGGCGGTTTGCGGCACTCTGGATGTTGTGGCTGGCCTTGGTCAATATCGCCATCTCCCTTTACTACCAGGCCTTCGGCGGCCTGTTCGGCCTGCTGTTCAGTCCGCAGCAGTCGCTGTGGGTGCTGTTTGCATGGAACACCCTCGCGCTTGCGCTTTGGGAGGGCCTTGCGGCTGCGGGCGTCGCCTGGCTGCGCGAGCGCTGGGCGGCGCGCCTGCTTGCCACGGCGAGCGGCGGACTGGTGGCGGCCCTCGCGCTTTACGCCATTTTCGACGGACATCGCGGCGACAGCCTGGCCGTCCCGGCCTGGCTTGCCTGGCTGGCGGGGGCTTACTACCTCTACCGCCGCCTGATGCCGGATATCTACGTGCTGGCCGGCGGGGTGCTTTCGATCATCATCGTCATGGCTTCTTTCCTGGGCAAGCACATGCTTGAAGGCCGTGCTGAAGCGGGAGCCTTTCTCTTCATCGGCCTTACGGTGATCGGGCTTTCGGCTGCGGGCGGCTGGTGGCTGAAGCGCGTGGCCAGCGAGGAGACAAGATGAAAAACACCGAGCCGCCGGAATTATGGACACAGCTCAAGGAAGCCGGGCTGGCCGATGGTGATCTTCCCATTACCTCGGATACCGTCACGCCCTGGTATGTCCGCACCATGCTCGGCATTGCTGGCTGGATCGGCGCCCTGTTTCTGCTGGGCTTTGTCGGCGCGGGCTTCGCTTTCGTGATGAAATCCGTTGCAGCCTCGCTGCTCGTCGGCGCAACGCTATGCGCCGCAGCGGCCGCCCTGTTCCGGGCCAAACCGGGCAGCGACTTCGCCGCCCAGTTTGCCTTTGCCGTGAGCCTTGCCGGCCAGGCGCTGATTCTGACCGGCCTCGCCCAGGAATGGCATTCGCATTTCAACATGATCGCCACTGTGATGGCGGCCGTGGAAGCGGCCCTGTTCCTGCTGATGCCGAATTTCCTGCACCGTGTGTGGGCGGCCTCGAGCGGAATCTATGCCGCCGCATTCGTATTCAACGACTCCGGCTTGCATGCCTACACGCCCGCCCTGCTGCTTGCCGCCTTTGCATGGGTGTGGCTGAACGAGTTCAGCCACCCGCGGAAAGCCTCGCTGTTGCGGGCGCTCGGCTATGGACTGACGCTGGTAGCGCTGTTCAACCTGTTCACCACAGGTGTTTACGGGATGGGACTAATGACGGGAGGGCGCCACACCGCTCTCGCCCTGCCTGGCGGAGCGCTCAACTTCTGGATCGGCGCAGCCCTGACCGGGGCCGTGCTGTTGATGACTGTTCAGAAACTGCTGAACCGGGAGGGGGTGCCGGCAATGACCGGGCCCGGCCGTGCCGCGCTCGCCGCTGCCGCCCTCCTGGCCCTGATCTCGCTCAAGGCGCCGGGCATCGGGCTCACCGCCACCATCCTGCTGGTCGGCTACGCCCAGGGCAACCGTGTTCTGGCCGGCCTGGGCATACTCGGCTTGCTGGCTTACCTGTCGCATTACTACTACTCACTGGAATTCACGCTGCTGGAAAAATCGGCATTGATGGCCTGCTCCGGCATCGCCTTGCTCGCCGCGCGCCTGGCGCTCAGGCACTGGTGGCCGGAAAGCGGCAAGGAGGCGAATCACCATGCGTAAAGCCATCGCTCTCTGCGCCGGCCTGATCGTGCTCGCCCTGGCCAATTACGCCATCTACAGCCGCGAACGCCTGCTCACCGGAGGCCGTGTGATACTGCTGCAACTGGCGCCAGTCGACCCGCGCTCGCTGATGCAGGGCGATTACATGGCGCTGCGCTTCCAGGCGGCGAATGACGCTTTCGGCACCGGCAATGTGCGCAGGGAGCAGCCCGATGGCTACCTCATCCTGAAGCTGGACGAACAGGGCATCGGCACTTTCGCGCGCCTCGACGGCGGCACGGCGCTGGGCGTAAACGAAGTGCGGATGCGCTACCGCATCCGCAACGGGCGGCCCAAATTTGCGACCAATGCCTTCTTCTTCCAGGAGGGCGATGCCAGGCGCTACACAGCAGCCCGTTACGGCGAATTCCGCGTCGCTGCTGACGGCGAAGCGATACTGACCGGCTTGCGGGACAAGGATGCCCACCCCCTTGGGGAAAGCTTGCGCAAATAGCCTGACAACAACGGATCACTATCCTTGTCCTTGGGTACAATCCGCTTTTCGTAGAGATGTAGAGATGCCGGGGTCAGAGATGC
>PQAG01000096.1 GCA_003104895.1 Nitrosomonadales bacterium | reverse complement strand
TGAGCTGGCTGCGCATGCGGCTGTGCCCGGAGCGCTGCGAGATCCGCTGGGGCAGCCTGTGGCATGCCGATCTGCAGCCCTTCGATGTGGTCTATGCCTATCTCTCCCCGGTGCCCATGGCCGATTTGTGGCGCAAGATCCAGCGCGAGATGCGGCCGGGGACACTGTTCATCAGCAATACTTTCCAGGTTCCTGGCGTGGAGCCGGACGAAGTGGTGCAACTGGATGACCTGCACCAGTCCCGGCTTTACCTGTACCGGCTGGGAGCGGGAGTTCGCGTGACATGAGCAAGCTGCCCGGCACCCTGCACGAGTGGGTCGCGTTTCTGGAAACCCAGGACGTGCCGGTGTTGCGCCGCACGATCCGGGAGCTCGACAGGCTGCGCCCCAGCGCGGAACGGCTGACGGCATCGCAGCTCGCGGTCGTCATCCTGCGCGATCCGCTGATGACGCTGAAAGTGCTGCGGCTTGCCAATTCGGCGCGGCGCGGCCGCCTGGGGACCGAGATTACCAGTGTCGAACATGCCATCATGATGCTGGGCGCGGTGCCCCTGTTCAAGCAGTTCGCTTCCCAGGTCGCGCTTGAGGACATGCTGGCGCAGCAGCCAGCCGTACTTACCAGCGTGCTTCAGGTCTATTGCCGCTCCCTGCACGCCGCCTATCAGGCCCGGCAATGGGCCATCCAGCACCAGGATATCCGGGTGGAAGAGGTCTATATTGCGGCGCTGCTCCATGACATGAGCAATATCATGCTGTGGCTATATGCGCCGCAGCGCGCCCAGGAGATTCGCGCTGCAGTCCGGCGCGAACGCCTTTACTACGGCGTGGTGCATGAGAAGATCATGGGTTTTTGCGTGGCGGACTTCCGCCTGGCGCTGGCTGCTGCCTGGCGTTTTCCCGAAATGCTGGCGGAATTGGTGGACTGCCGCAATGCCGGGATTCCCCGTGCCCAGGGCGTTCTGCTGGGAGTGTCCATCGCCCACATCGCCGAAAGAGGCTGGCATGGGGCGCAAATGGAAGCGACGCTGGAGGCGATGGCGGATAACCTGAATTTGCCGCTGGAAACAACGACCTGGCTGGTGCATCAGACTGCAGTTGCTGCTGCGCGGCACTGGCAGTGGTATGGTGTGCCCCCCGCCGCGGCGTGGCTGCCCATGCTGCCGGGGTCCTGGGAGGAAGAGTCCTTGCCGGAAGCAGCGGCCGCACCTGGCAGGGCACCCCTGGAACAGAAAGAAGCAGGCGAAGAATTGGTCTGCCTGATGCCGGACTCTGTCAGATTGCAGCAGGTGATGGATGAGATCTCTGCGCACCTTGACGGCTCGCTCGATCTGCACGACATGATGACGCTGGTGCTGCAGGGGATGCATGAGGGCCTTGGGCTCAACCGCATCGTGTTCAGCCTCATCTCTCGTGACCGTGCTTTCCTCAAAACCAAATATGTCCATGGCGCCCCTCCCGGCTCGCCGTTGCGGCAATTCGAAGTCGATCTGCGCAGCTCCAGCCTGTTTTCGCGCCTGCTGGAAAAAATGCAGGGGGTTTGGTTCAGCCCCGCCAATGCCAAAACCCTGGCGCCGCTGATTCCGCCGGAGGTGTTGAAAACGATTGGCGCAGGGGAATTTTTCGCCATGTCCATCTTCGTCCATGGCAAGCCTGTTGGCCTGTTTTATGCCGACCGCAAACATGGCGATTGCAGGCTGGATGAGCACAGCTACATTGAATTCAAGAAGTTGTGCGTGCGCGCCGCGGACGGCCTGGCTCACCTGGCGAGAAAGTGAATGCGAGAATCGCTCATCCGGGCCCCTGAATTTCATCCAGCAGGGATGCCAGCGCGTTCTTTTCGCGCTCCGGGCTGAACAAATAACGGCGGGCCTGGCATTGCTCCAGCAATTTCCGGTAGTAATGTCCATCGTTCATGGCCTGGCTGATGCGCCCGGCCAGCGCGGCTTCGTTTCCCAGCGGGTAGTAGCCAGCATAATCCCTTCCCAGCATGCCRATGTTGCCCGGGATGTTTGAGGCGATCACCGGGACTCCGGCGGCAATGGACTCGCAGATCACGTTGGCGCCGCCCTCCATGCGCGAGCTGATGACCATGAGGTGGCTTTGCGCCAGTTTKTGCATRGYKCGCCCGTGRGGCAGTTCTCCCAGCCAGAGATAACGGCTGTCCTGCCGCATCAGGGCACGGGCTTCCTGCTCCATGGCGGGCTCCAGCGCGCCGCCCAGCTGAATGACGCGGATTCCTGGGCTGGAGGGCAGGTGGGRCAGGGCATGGGCGCAACGGAAGGGGTCCTTCTCCGCGCGCAAGTGCCCGATCACGCAGACCTGAAAGCATTTCCTGAGTCTGGGCTGCGGCCTGGGCGGCGCGACAGACTGATAAATGACGCGCGTTCTGTCCTGCTGCTCCTGGCTTAACTCGTTCAGCCCCATCTCCTGCAATATGATCATGCGCGTGGCCAGGCTCATGGATAGCCGCGCCGAACCATCCTCCAGGATGTCGCGATACAGGTCGGTGCCGGTCAGGGTTAGAATCAGCGGGCGCAGCGGATAACAGTCCGAGAAGCGGCGGATCGAATCATGGCTGCGGCGGGCGTGCAGGGCCAGCATCATGCCGGCCGGGCGCCCGTCCCAGTTCACCTGGATGCTGACCTGGTGGCCGAGCTGGCGCAGGAAGCCGGCGTAGCGGCAGGCGGTATTGCGGTTGCCGGTGCGGGAGCGGCCGGCATAAGGGGTGATCAGGGTTATTTTCATAAGGTGGCGTTCGGGCTAGACTGCAACAGTTTCCGCCTAACTATAGCGCATGAAGGAATTCCGGTATTGAGCGATCGTCAACTTTGGTATGTGCGCCGCGCGGGGGTGGTGAGCGGGCCATTTCCGAACCGTGTGGTGGCCAACCATGTCCTGCTGGGGAGATTTGCGCCTTCGGACGAAGTCAGCATGGACCAGTTCGAATGGCAGCCCCTGATGACGGTGCGCGCCCTGCTGCCAGGGGAACTGCTTGAACTGCAGACCGAGACTGACCCGGAAAGGAAACAATGGCTGGAAGAACGTCTCAAGGCGGCCCACCGCTGGGCAGATGAACGCACTCACCATGACCGGCGGCAACAGGAAAATGGCGGCGAACCGCGTGGCGAGGATCGCCGCAAAACCAGCGTCAGCCCCGACGTGCTGGCCTTGCCGCATCTCCATCCCAGGCTTGAACAGTGGCCTTCCCGCCGGCGCTACCTTGGCGCCGCGGTTGTCCTCTCGGCGCTGGCCTTGCTGGTGACGCTGGGGCTGGTTTTTTACCGGCCTGTCAATCCGTTCAAGGTCGGGGTGGTGCCTGAACAGCCGCAGTGCCAGCATGCCGCAGCGCCCCGGGTCAACTGGAGCGGGTGCGACATGCAGGAAGCCCACTTGCGCGGCGCCGACCTGAGCGGCAGCAATCTGGCCTATGCCAATTTTTCCCAGGCTGACCTGTCCGGCACCCGGTTTCGCCAGGCAGCGCTGGTCGGGGCGAATTTCAATCATGCCAACCTGAATGACGCCGATCTGGATGGGGCTGACCTGAGCTACAGCGATTTGCGCGGCGCCACTCTGGTTGCCGCTTCGCTCAAGGGTGCCATGCTGGATCGCGCCATCTGGCAGGATGGGCGGGAGTGCGCGGCGGGTTCGCGGGGGCAGTGCCGGTGATCACTTCGCGCGACAATGCCTTGTTCAAGTCGCTAAGAAAGCTGGCCCAGAGTGGACGTGAAAGAAAAAAAATGGGGCTGGCGCTGCTGGACGGCGAACATCTCATTGCGGCTTATGTGGGGCGGATTGGATTGCCGCAGATGCTGGTGGTGTCGGCTTCCGGGCAAGAGCGGGAAGAAATCCGCGCCCTCATGGCGCAAATGCCGTCAGTCCCGCTCACGCTGATGAGCGATGCCCTGTTTCAGGAAATCGCGCCGGTGGATTCACCCACCGGCATTCTGGCGCGGGTGGAGATAGCGCAGTTGCCGGTAGTTGAGAAAATCCAGTTTGCGGTGTTTCTGGAGGCTCTCCAGGATCCCGGCAATCTTGGCTCCATCCTGCGTTCTGCCGCCGCTGCGGGAGCGCAGGCAGCCTACCTGTCAGCAGGCTGTGCCGACGCATGGGCGCCCAGAGTGCTGCGGGGGGGGATGGGCGCGCATTTTCTCCTGCCGGTTCGCGAGGGCGTGGACCTGGTCGAAATGGCCGGAAATTTTGCTGGCGATATTGTCGTCACCAGCCTGCAGGCCAAAGCGGACCTGTTTGAGCTGGACCTCGCTGGGCCGGTGGCATTCGTGATCGGCAACGAGGGCGCGGGCGTGTCGCCTGCCCTGCAGCGGGCCGCCACGCAGCGGGCCCGCATCCCGATGCCGGGCGCCATGGAGTCGCTCAACGCCGCAGCTGCCGCCGCCATCTGCTTTTTCGAGCGGGTGCGCCAGACGGGCAGGCGAAGAGAGTCTTAATTTGCTTGTGGATTTTCCCTTAAAACAGGTAAAATGCACGATTTAAGTTTTTGGAGAAGGGAAGATGTCTGTTACCACCGCGCAAAAAGCACAAATCGTGCAGGATTATCAAACCGGCGCCGCCGATACCGGCTCCCCGGAAGTTCAGGTTGCCCTGATGACCGCCCGCATCAACGACCTGACCGRTCACTTCAARGCGAACGCCAAGGATCACCATTCCCGCCGTGGCCTGCTCAAGCTGGTGAGCAAACGCCGCAAGCTGCTGGACTACCTCAAGGGCAAGAGCGGCGACCGCTACCGYACCCTGATCGAGCGCCTCGGTCTGCGTAAGTAGGTTGTCTGTGTAAGAGTCATTCATCGGCAGCAAGTATCGAGCAACAAGAAAAAGGATTTGGCATTGAAGCATATCAAGAAGAGCTTTTCCTATGGGCGTCATGAGGTCACCCTGGAAACCGGCGAGATCGCCCGTCAGGCGCATGGCGCCGTAATGGTGGACATGGACGGCACCWCGGTGCTGGTCACCGTGGTCGGTAACAAGGACGTCAAACCCGGKCAGGAYTTCTTCCCGCTGACCGTCGATTATCAGGAACGCACCTATGCCGCGGGCAAGATCCCCGGCGGCTTTTTCAAGCGCGAGGGCCGCCCCTCCGAGAAGGAAATCCTGACTTCGCGTCTGATCGACCGCCCCTTGCGCCCGCTGTTCCCGGAAGGCTTCTACAACGAAGTGCAGATCGTTGCCACGGTCATGTCTTCGAATGCCGAAATTGACGCCGATATTCCCGCCATGCTAGGCGCATCCGCTGCGCTCGCCATTTCCGGCATCCCCTTCGATGGCCCGATCGGTGCGGCGCGCGTGGGCTATATCGACGGCGGCTACGTGCTCAACCCGACCGCGACCGAACTGAAATCCACCCAGCTGGACCTGGTGGTGGCAGGTACCGAACAGGCCGTGCTGATGGTGGAATCCGAAGCTCAGCAACTGCCTGAAGATGTCATGCTGGGCGCGGTGGTTTACGGTCACGACCAGATGCAGGCAGCGATCAACGCCATCAATGAACTGGCCGAAGAAGCCGCTCCCGAAATGTGGGACTGGACCGCGACCGAGAAGGACGCCGAACTGGTGGCGAAAATTGCCGGACTGGCCGAAGCCGATGTCAGAAAGGCCTACCAGATCAAGCAGAAACAGACCCGATACGCCCAAGTGGACGAAATCCGCAGCCGCGTGGTGGCTGCGGTTGCCGGCGAAGGTGCGGATTCCGACCGCATCAACCACATCAAGAACCTGTTCCAGGATCTCGAAGCCAAGGTGGTACGCGGCCAGATTCTCGACGGCGAGCCGCGCATTGACGGACGCGACACGCGCACCGTGCGCCCCATCACCATCCGCACCGGAGTGCTGCCGCGCACCCACGGTTCCGCCCTGTTCACGCGAGGCGAAACCCAGGCTCTGGTCGTGGCTACCCTGGGCACAGCACGAGACGAGCAGATGATCGACGCCCTGCAGGGCAGCTATTCCGACCGCTTCATGCTGCACTACAACTTTCCTCCCTACTCCACAGGCGAAACCGGCCGCGTCGGCACGCCCAAGCGCCGCGAGATCGGCCATGGCCGTCTCGCAAAACGCGCACTGGTGGCCGTTCTGCCCGATGCGGCRGAGTTCGGCTACTCCATGCGCGTGGTGTCSGAAATCACCGAATCCAACGGCTCCAGCTCCATGGCRTCGGTYTGCGGCGGCTGCCTGTCSCTGATGGACGCGGGYGTGCCGCTCAAGGATCACGTGGCCGGCATCGCCATGGGCCTGATCAAGGAAGGCAACCGYTTTGCCGTGCTGACCGACATCCTGGGCGATGAAGATCACCTCGGCGACATGGACTTCAAGGTCGCTGGTACCGAAACCGGCGTGACCGCGCTGCAGATGGACATCAAGATCAACGGCATCACCAAGGAGATCATGCAGGCCGCCCTGAGCCAGGCCAAGGAAGGCCGCATGCACATCCTCGGCATCATGAAGGCTGCCGTTGGCAAGCCGCGCGAAGAGCTGTCCGACTTCGCGCCGCGCATGATCACCATGAAGATCAACCCGGAAAAAATCCGTGACGTGATCGGAAAGGGCGGTGCAGTGATCCGCGCCCTGACCGAGGAAACCGGCACCACCATCGACATCGGTGAAGACGGCACCGTGACCATCGCCTGCATGAGCTCCGAAGCCGGCGAACTGGCCAAGAAGCGCATTGCCGACATCACTGCCGAAGTGGAAGTGGGCAAGACCTACGACGGCACCGTGCTCAAGCTGCTGGATTTCGGTGCGATCGTCAGCGTGCTGCCGGGCAAGGATGGTCTGCTGCACATCTCCCAGATCGCCCACGAGCGCGTCAACGCAGTGGCCGACCACCTCAAGGAAGGCCAGGCAGTCAAGGTGAAAGTGCTGGAAGCGGACGAGAAAGGCCGTCTGCGCCTGTCCATGAAGGCACTGCTGGAAGCGCCTGCCCCAGCAGCACCGCAAGCCAGCGAGTAAGCAATACCGGCCGCTAGCCAAGCAAAAGCCCCGGAGGTTTCCTCCGGGGCTTTTTGTTTATGGAGCCGCCCTGACGCATTAGCTATTCAGGGCTTAACACCTCACATCAAACAAATATTTCGAGATTGAAATAATTTCAAAGGAATATGGAGAAGCCAGGGGAGGGTGCCAATACCCGGGGGAAATGRCAGAGCTCCCTTCGAGGCCCTCTTTGCCAATGAAAAAGCCCGAGAGGTATTCCCTCTCGGGCTTTATTACGTGCGAARCTGCTCAGGCGAACTTGCGGCGGCGGATTGCTGCCAAACCGGCAAGGCCCAGTCCCATCAAAGCCAGGGACGCGGGTTCGGGAACACTGATTGTGCCTTGGCCGGAAATCTGAGCYGTGTAGCTGCCGAAGTCATCGTTGGCATATCCGGAAACCACCAGCCAGTAAGTGGAGCCTGCAGTCAGCGGAGCATTCGAAATCAGGGACAGCAGRCCTGCGCCACCATCGTCATCGCCAGCCAGCAGGTTGGTCAACTGGTCCAGCGGATTGAAACTGTTTTCATACAGATGGAGATAGGTGTCGAAGCCGCTCGCGGCAGCGATGATTTCCATCGAGTAGAGATTCGATGTGTTGACGCTGAAAGAGGTTGCCTGGTAGGGAACAGCTGTGCCGATGCCGGACAAAGCCGGTCCACCGCCAACTGGACGGTTCCAGGTTGGCTCACC
>PQAG01000095.1 GCA_003104895.1 Nitrosomonadales bacterium | reverse complement strand
CAGCGAGAGGTGCGCATTATACACACACCGCACATCCTGTCAAAGCGTTTTTACAACTCTTCAACAACTCGTTTTACGCATCGCACCCATCTTTCGTTGAGCTGGATTTGTTTGGTTGCGGGGGCAGGATTTGAACCTACGACCTTCGGGTTATGAGCCCGACGAGCTGCCAGACTGCTCCACCCCGCGCCGAGAGAAGAACTATAGCAAAGTAGCCATCAGGCCGTCAAGTATATTGCAAATCCTCCGCTACTCACACACGAACAAGCCCGCTCTTACAGCTCGTTACGCCATTCCTGGTCCTCACTATCAAAGAGACGATTGGCTTCATGCAAACCCCAGCTGCCTGCCGCATAGGTATGAATAAATTCCCGCTCCTGTTCCCAGTACTTCAGGATGGGGTCCACCACCCTCCATGACCACTCCACCTCATCAAAACGGATAAAGAGGGTGCGGTCGCCCTCTATCACGTCGAGCAGCAATGCCTCATACGCATCCAACGGAGCTTCATGCGCCTTGCGGTAGGAGGCATTCATCTGAATGACGCGAGTATCCATCCCCAGTCCAGGCTGCTTGACATGGATCTCCATATGCATGCTTTCCGAGGGTTGAATCGAAAGCAGCACCCAGTTCGGCTCGATGGCCTCAATCGCAGTTTCGCGGAATAGCTGCTGCGGCGGGTGGCGAAAACGGATGGCAATCATCGACATCGACTTCGGCATGCGCTTGCCGGTCCGCAGATAGAATGGCACACCGCGCCAGCGCCAGTTGTCTATATAAAACTTGGCTGCAACGAAGGTTTCCGTGGCGGAATTGTGCTCCACACCTTCTTCTTGCTGGTAGCCTTGTACCTGCTCCCCATTGATGAAACCGGGTGCATACTGGGCACGAAATGCGTGTGCATGAATCGCGCGCTTCGGGATAGGCCGGATGGACCTCAACACCTTGACCTTTTCATCCCGCAGCGCATCCGCTTCCAGTTCCGGTGGCGGCTCCATCGCCACCACGGTGAGGAGTTGCATGAGATGGTTCTGCAGCATGTCGCGCAATGCCCCCGCTTTATCGTAATAATCGGCGCGTTTTTCGATGCCGACATCTTCGGCCACGGTGATTTGCACATGGTCGATAAAGTTGCGGTTCCATAATGGTTCTATCAGCGTATTGGCGAAGCGGAATACCAGCAGATTCTGAACCGTTTCCTTGCCCAGGTAATGGTCGATGCGGAAAATCTGTTCTTCGTCGAAATGGCGGTGCAACAGTTCGTTGAGCATGCGCGCGCTCTCAATGTCCTCGCCGAAGGGCTTTTCCACCACCATGCGGTGCAGGCCGCGTGGTTTGTTGAGCCCTACTGCATCGAGATTGTTGATAACGGCGCTAAACTCGGTGGGCTTGATGGCGAGATAAAACACCACATGAGAGCATACCCCGCCCTTCTCATGACTGATTTCCTGCTGCAGACGATGGTAGGCTTCCACATCATGAAGCTCTCCCTGAACATAACTGAAGCGGGCAGCGAAACATTTGAATATCTCATCGTCGAAATGCTCGCCAAGCTTGTTCTGCAGGCTCAATTTCATGTGCTCGAACCATTCATCCTGCCCCCATTCGCGGCGCGAAAAAGCAATGAAACTCATGTTTTCCGGCATGCGATGCTTTTGCTCGAGGCGATACAGCGCGGGCAACAGCTTGTTCGATGAAAGATTGCCGGTGGCGCCGAAAATGACAAAGCTGCAAGGATGAGGCTTGTGATCGAGGCTCATTTTGCGCCCTCTTTGACGCCATGCCCGCCAAAACCTTTACGCATCATGGCCAGCATTCTGGCAGGAAAATCGTTGGCGCCCTGGGATGCGAAACGCATCATCAGCGCCAGGCTCATCACTGGCGCAGGCACGCCCTGCTCAATGGCTTCGAATGCGGTCCAGCGCCCTTCGCCGGAATCCGGGACGAATGGCGCGATGGCGTCCAGATCCTGATCCTGTTGCAAGAAATCTGCGCTCAGATCAAGCAGCCATGAGCGCACCACGCTACCGTGGCGCCACATTTCCGCGATTGCGGCCAGATCCAGATCAAATTCCGGCTTACCCTTCATCAAGGCAAATCCTTCGGCAAAAGCCTGCATCATCCCGTACTCGATGCCGTTATGAATCATTTTTACATAGTGCCCGGCACCGGCTGGTCCACAGTGCAACCAGCCTTTATCCGGCGCTGGCGCAAGGATTTTCAGGAAATATTCGAGCTGCTTTACCGCTGCCGGTTCACCCCCGATCATCATGGCATAGCCATTCTGCAAGCCCCATACCCCACCGGACACTCCCACATCCACAAACTGAATGCCCCAAGACCCAAGTTCTTCGGCACGGCGCTGGCTATCCTTGTAAAAGGCATTGGCGCCATCCACCACGATATCGCCCGTACCTAGCATTGGAATCAGCGTCTCCAGCGCCTGCTGCGTTGCTTCACCAGCAGGGAGCATGAGCCAGATGATGCGCGGCACTTCGCCCAGGGAATCAACCAGTTGCTGCAGCGTCTCGGCGGCGACAAGACCCGTTTCCGCCGCCAACTGATGCGCTACAGCGAAGTTCCGGTTATATGCCGCCACTTCCGCACCACCCTGTCGCAAACGGCGCGCCATGTTGCCACCCATGCGCCCAAGACCGACCATAGCGATTTTTTTCATGCCTCCTCCCGGATGAATGCATTGATGTAATTGCAGGCAAATACGGCCATGAGTTGCGAGGCTTAACCCGCCTTTGACATTGTCAAGAATATTGATCCATCGTAATCATGGTTCGAATGCAAATCAATCAGATTTCCACCTTCTTTCAGCACTCGCCGCGGCGCGTTTTCCCCGCTTGAGCTTGGACTGCTTATCGCGCATCATTGAAAATTCACGTATCAGCAAAATATTTTTCATATGCGCACAACAATTTTCAGCCAGTATTTCGCCATCTATCTTCTTGGCCTTTTCACATTCTGCATTCCCTTGGCCATGGCTGATCAAGCTCCATCAGCCAGGGCAATCAGAGCGCCCCACAAAGTTGTTTTTCAGGTGACAGACGACGATGCAAAAAAATGGAATTTGACGCTGGTAAACGCCATGAATGTCCTTGCCGAACTGGGGCAGAGGAATGTCGCCATGGAAATCGTTGTCTATGGACCTGCGATCAACATGCTCAAAATCGAATCCGAAGTCGCCCCCAGGGTGGATGAAGTCATTGCCAGCGGCGTCAATGTTGTTGCCTGTGAAAACACCATGCGCGGCATGCATATTACTGCTGAAGACATGCTGCCCGGAATTCGTTACACCCGTAGCGGCGTGGTTTATCTCATTAAAAAGCAGAAAGAAGGCTACGCTTACATCCGGCCCTGAGCCCCGCCTTGCTATAATTACGCTGAAAAATCAGGAATTCGTCATGCCACTTAATCCATCCATCAAAGTTCTGTTCATTACACCTGAAATCACCCCCCTGCTAAAGACCGGCGGTCTTGCCGATGTCAGCGCAGCACTCCCCGCTGCATTGCGCGAATACAATGTTGACGTGCGCGTGCTTCTGCCGGGCTACCCCAGAGTCATGGACTGCCTCAAGGACAAGCGCTTGCTCGCCATCCTTGCAGATGTCGGCGTGCATGGCGAAGTCAAGCTGCTGCAAGCCAAATTGCCAGGAAGCGGTGTTCCCCTGCTGGTCATTGATTACCCCCTGTTTTACGAACGCGATGGAGGCCCCTACATTGACCACAATGGTCATGACTGGGTTGACAACGCCCAGCGCTTTGCCCTGCTTTCAAAGGTGGGCGCCATACTGGGCAGTTCAAAAAGCCCGCTGACCTGGCATCCGGACATTGTGCAGTGCAATGACTGGCAAAGCGGCCTGACCCCAGCCTATCTGCACTTCAGCCCTGCGCCCGGTGCAGCCACCATCATGACCATTCACAACATGGCGTTCCAGGGCACTTTCCCGGCTTCCCTTACCACGCCCCTTGGCTTGCCCGCATCAAGCTACAGCATCAATGGTGTGGAATATTATGGACAGCTTTCATTCCTTAAGGCAGGGTTGTTTTATGCCAACCACATTACTACCGTAAGCCCTACCTATGCGGAAGAAATCCAGGAAGAGCCGCTGGGATTCGGCATGCAGGGCCTGCTGGCCCACCGCTACCTGGACCTCACCGGCATCGTAAACGGCATTGACAGGCACGAATGGAACCCCGCCACGGACAAACTGCTGCCTCACAACTACAGTGCCGGCGACCTGGCAGGGAAGGCCGCCAACAAACGCGCCCTGCAGCACAAACTAGGACTGACGGAAGATCCGGACATCCCCTTGCTGGGCATAATCAGCCGTCTGACGCATCAGAAAGGGCTGGACCTCTTGCCCGCCATCGCTCCCTTCCTGCTTGAATACCCTGTACAGATTGTCATTCTGGGCAGCGGCGAATCGGGACTGGAGGAATCGTTCCTGCACCTTGCGCAAAGCCATCCGGATCAGGTGGCCGCGGTCATCGGCTTTAATGAAGCACTTTCCCACCAGATTGAGGCAGGTGCAGACATCTTCCTCATGCCCTCGCGCTTTGAACCTTGCGGACTGAACCAGATGTACAGCCAGTGCTATGGCACTCCACCGATCGTGCATGCCACGGGAGGTCTGGTCGACACGGTGGTGGATGCCACGCCCGAGAATATTGCCAACGGCACTGCCACTGGCTTCATCTTCACACATGCAACCACGCATGGTCTCAACGAATGTATCCACCGCGCACTGGATATCTACCGCGATCAGCCCACCTGGCGCAAGATCCAGTCCAATGGCATGCGCCGCGACTTCAGCTGGAACAGGAGTGCGGAGGAGTATCTGGCACTTTACGAAATGATCCTGAAGAGCGCCTGAATACGCCTCACAGCCACTGCATCAAGCCCATCTCCAGGGGATGGGTCAACAGCTCATGGAAAGGGTAGACCCGGATCTTGTAATCCAGCCGTCCGCATAAATCAGGAGACAGATCGAGCGCGAACAGATGCTCCTTGCCATCCGGACTCATGCCATAAAAGCTGAAATTGAAATGCAGGTAATCCTGCCCCTCCCGTTTGCTGGAACGGCGGATCAGCAATTCAACCACGACATCCTCGGGTGCGAGGCCATTCATATTCAGTGCGACTTCCAGGCGCACGGTCTCACCAAAGCTGATGCGCTTCAATGGGGTATCCATTCGGCGCAGTATCAGACCCTGCCAGGCGGAACGGATTTTCATTTTCCACGCTGAAAGACGCTTTGCCCCGGCAAAACCATCCTGCTCATAACGGAGCCCCTGCCGGGTGGCAGGAAAATAAAACCTGGAAACGTATTCATCCACCATGCGGCTGGAATTGAAGCGTGGCAGGATGGTCGCCATGGAACGCTTGGACATTTTCACCCATTCTGGTGAATAGCCCATCTTGCCGTGTTCGTAATAGGCCGGGATGACCTTGTCCTGGAGGATTTCATACAGTGCCTGGGATTCCTCCTTGTCGCGCCGATAGGATTCCATCCAGGTCGGCGCCGGTTTGATCGCCCAGCCGTTGGCGCCATCGTAGCCCTCGCCCCACCAGCCATCGAGAACGGAAAGATTGATCGCGCCATTCATGGCCGCCTTCATGCCGGAGGTGCCGCTTGCCTCAAGGGGGTAAACCGGGTTGTTCAGCCACACATCCACTCCGGAAACCAGGCGCCTTGCCAGGCCGAGGTCATAGCCTTCCACCAGCATGACTTTGCCTTCAAACTCGGGCAGGTTGGCGATTCCCTGCACCTGGCGGATCAGATCCTGGCCAGGTTGATCTGCGGGGTGCGCCTTGCCGGCAAAAAGGAACAGCACCGGCCGTTCATGGCCGGAAAGAATTTCCTTGAGCCAGTCAAGGTTTTCAAACAGCAGGGTGGCGCGCTTGTAAGTCGCAAAGCGGCGGGCAAAACCGATGGTCAGGACGTTAGGGTTATAACTGTTCACAAACTTCAGCATGCGGTCCAGATGTGATTCACTGCCATGGCCGCGGAAATGCTGCGCACTCTTGCGGAAATGCACCAGCTGAAGCATCTGGGATTTGAGCGACTGGCGCACGCTCCAGAACAATTGGTCGGGAATCTCATCAATCCGGCCCCAGAAATCCGGTTCCGACATGCGGTGCCGCCATTCATAACCGAACACGTTGTCAAACAGATCGGCCCATTCCTGCGCCAGGAAAGTCGGCACATGCACCCCGTTGGTGACATAAGTCATGGGGTTTTCTTCCGGCAACACCTCCGGCCACAGGGCGGAGCAGATACGCGAGGAAACGCTGCCGTGAATCCTGCTCACGCCGTTCTGGTGACGGGAACCGCGGATCGCCAGTGCCGTCATGTTGAATTCGGGACTCTCCGGGGTCATGCCCAGCTGCATCACATCAGCCACGCTGATGTTGATGCTTTGGCAAAAGTGCTGGAAATACTCGGCAATCATGCCATCAGAGAAATGATCATGGCCGGCGGGGACCGGCGTATGCGTCGTGAATACCGTATTGACTGCAACGGCCTCCAGAGCGCTGGCGAAATCCAGCTGATGTTCCCCCATTAGCTGGCGCACCCGTTCCAGAATCAGGAAGGCGGCGTGACCTTCGTTGATATGCCACACCGTTGGCTTGATGCCCAGCGCCTGCAATGCCTGCACGCCACCGATGCCAAGGATGATCTCCTGCTTGATGCGCATGGTGCGGTCGCCGCCATAGAGCCGGTGGGTAATGTCGCGGTCTTCGGCGGTATTCTCCCCCAGGTCGGTATCCAGCAGATACAGGCGGACGTGGCCTACAATGGCCTGCCAGACCTTAACCACCACTTGCCGCCCCGGCAATTCGACCGTCAGGTGGATCTCTCCGCCATCATCCCTTAACGCTGGCGTGACGGGGAGCTCGTTGAAATCAGAATCCGCATAGGTGGCAATCTGCCTGCCGCCATCGCATTCTATGGCCTGGGAAAAATATCCCTGGCGATAGAGCAGGCCCACCGCCACGAACGGCACGCGCATATCGCTGGCCGCCTTGCAGTGATCGCCTGCCAGAATGCCAAGGCCGCCGGAATAAATGGGGAAACTCTCATGAAACCCGAATTCGGCGCAGAAATAAGCCACCAGATCATGGTCATTGAGCTGGTTTTCGCCATTGCGGCGCACCAGCTCATGATGGTAGGTGTCATAGGCCGACAGAACACGATTATAGGTTGCCAGAAAAACCTGGTCTTCCACTGCATCCAGCAAACGCTTTTCATCCACCCGGCGCAGAAAGACCTTGGGGTTATGCCCCACGGCATCCCACAAGCCAGGGTGCAGGCGAGCAAACAGTGTGCGGGTCGGCTTGTCCCAGCTGTACCATAAATTATTGGCAAGCTCCTCCAGTCGAATCAGCTTGCGCGGGATCTTGGGGTTGACCTCAAGTGTGAACGTAGTGCCCTGTTTCATGGAAATCCTTTAATGGACGCGATCAGCCAGCTTAGACGTAGCAATTCCCATGCCACTCATTACATCTTCATGAAATGCTCACGGTAATACTTCAGTTCGTTAATTGACTCGTAAATATCCGACAGCGCTTCGTGCCGGTTTTCTTTCTTGAAACCATCGTACAGCTCAGGCCGCCAGCGGCGCGCCAGTTCCTTGATCGTACTCACATCCAGGTTGCGGTAGTGGAAATACGCTTCCAGTTTGGGCATATGCCTGGCGAGGAAACGCCGGTCCTGGCAGATGGAATTGCCGCACATGGGCGACTTGCCCGCGCCTACATGCTGCTGCAGAAAGTCAATCATGCGCGCTTCTACCTCGGCATCTCCCAGCCGGGATGCCTTGACCCTGTCGATCAAGCCGGACTTGCCATGGGTTCCTTTATTCCAGTTATCCATTCCGTCAAGCACCGCATCGGTCTGGCGCACGACCAGCACGGGCGCTTCAGCAACCGTATTGAGCTGAGCATCCGTTACCACCAGCGCGACCTCAAGAATATAATCCGCTTCCGGATTGAGGCCGCTCATCTCCATATCCAGCCAGACCAGATTCTGGTTGTTGTCTTGTGCCATAATGCTGTTCCATATCAATCAAGCTGCATATTGTGGCATGCTCCCAATCACTCGTCACCCTTGTGCGCTCAGACCTGGTGCGCTGGAATCTCTCCCATGCCGGTTTTTACCCTGATTTTCGTCCTTGCCCTGCTGCTTACAACCACGACCCGGCTGTGGCTGGCGCAACGCCATTTGCATCATATCCAGCTGAACCGCAATGCCGTGCCACAGGACTTCGCTGATCGCATTTCCCTCGAATCGCACCACAAGGCAGCGGACTACACCTGCAGCAAAACCCGCCTCGGGATTTTTCACAGCCTGCTGGACGTGGCGCTCCTGCTCGCCTTCACCCTGGGCGGCGGCATCCAGGCGCTTGCAGACTTTTGGCAAAACATGCTGGGTGATGACCTATGGCGCGGAGTGTTGCTCATTGCAAGCGTGCTCGTCATTTCCAGCCTGCTGGAAATGCCTCTCAGTCTGTATCGCACTTTCGTCATTGATGCACGGTTTGGTTTCAACAAAATGACATTTGGCCTGTTTCTGGCAGACATGCTTAAACAAGCGCTGCTCCTCAGTGTGCTGGGAATCCCGCTGCTTCTCGGTGTGCTGTGGCTGATGGCGCAAATGGGCGAATACTGGTGGCTCTACGTATGGCTTGCCTGGATGGGATTCAACCTGCTGATCCTGACACTCTATCCCACTGTGATTGCGCCACTTTTCAACAAATTCACGCCACTGGAAGACCAGGTGCTTGCTTCACGTATTGAAGCGCTGCTGCAAAAATGCGGCTTCAAATCCCAGGGGCTGTTCGTCATGGATGGCTCCAAGCGCAGCAGCCATGGCAATGCCTATTTCAGCGGCCTGGGCTCTTCCAAGCGTATCGTGTTTTTCGATACGCTGCTGTCGCGCCTCAACCACGACGAAATCGAGGCGGTGCTGGCCCATGAACTTGGGCACTTCAAACACCGCCATGTCATCAAGCGCATAGTTTCAATGTTCATCCTCAGCCTTGCGGGCTTGGGGCTGCTGGGCTGGCTCATGCCGCAGGAATGGTTTTATCATGGTCTGGGCGTCATGACCCGCGGCGCCGATACTGCCTTGCTGCTATTCATGCTGGTGAGCCCGGTTTTCACCTTCCTGTTTCATCCGCTTGCCAGCCTTTACTCCCGCAAGCATGAATTCGAAGCCGACCGTTACGCGGCAGACAATGCCAGTGGCGAGGCGCTGATCCAAGCACTGGTCAAACTTTACAATGACAATGCAGCCACGCTCACGCCTGATCCGCTGCACTCGGTTTTTTACGACTCACATCCGCCCGCCAGCCAGCGGGTAGCGCACCTGCGGAAGTTAATGGCACATAATTAGAAAAAAAATGATGCAATCCTTGAATCCGCCTAGCATGACTAAACTTGATGGTTAACATTCTTTGCAAGCCATGCGTTCAAAACGTGGCCGTTAAAGAATTTATGTTGTTATACTAATTAAATAATAATTGTTGTTCAGGTAAGGTTTGATTAAAGTGAGCAATGTCAGTGCGAGCGTAGCGAAGCAATCATGTTTTTCAAAGAGTTACGAGATTGCTTCGTCACTTCGTTCCTTGTGTACGATTCCACACGGGATTCAGCTCATAGTGGATCGGAATCCCTTCAGGGGCAATGACCACTTAATTCAGCCGTTTCTTGGCCGACATCTTGATTTCTCATTCAATTAAATAAAAGGGGGTTAGTTATGGACACAGCAGACATATTGATTCACGTGCATCCCGAGCTATCTGCGGAAGCGCGCGCCACGCTTGAAAAGGAAGTGGCAGGATGCGATGGCATCGTTGCGGCAAACTTCGACCACACCAAGCATCCTCACGCCTTGATAGTTTTATACAATCCGGACGTTATTGATGGGAAGGGCATTCTCGAAGTTGTACGGAAACACGATTCCGCTGCCACAATGGTGGGTTTGTAGTATCGCAATAGCGAGGGATAAAATTTCAATCCCTAGCAAATTGAAAAAAAGGCCATGAATGTGTAAAGAGGATGAGCATTGCTCTTCATCTTTACACAGTCATGGCCCATCGTTGTTAATTTTTTACGGTGAACCACATGAAAGCTTTTCTCGCCACACTCAGTCTCACGCTGCTGGCAGCCACCCCGGCCATTGCCGAATCCATGGACAAGGGTGATGCCAGGATCGGCAAGACGCTGCACGACAAATCCTGCATTGCCTGCCACGCCTCCAAATTCGGCGAGGACGGCAGCATGATGTACAGCCGCGCCGACCGCAAAGTCACTAGCAAGCAACAACTGACAGCCCGCGTCAAGGCATGCAACAACAATGTCGGCGCCGGATGGTTCCCGGAGGAAGAAGCCCATGTCGCAGCTTACCTCAATGCCACCTACTATCACCTGAAGTGATCATCGGATCATAATTTTCTTGTCAAACCAGACAAGCTGTCCCACAATCGCCCCTCATGCAATCACCATTTGTATAAAAGGGACTACGATGAAACAACTACTGGCAGTGGGCCTGATCGCCTCAACCCTGGGAGGCTGTTGCATGGTTGCCTGCAATGACCGGCCCGCCAACAGCCACATCAAGGTAAATTCAATTATTCCCGCGGACTGCAGCTTTGAGGACAAGGCCGGCCTGCGGGATTTCTATGCCCCCGGCAATGTGGACGGCATGCCGAAGAACGCGCCCGGCACCCTGATCTGCAAAGCCAAAGGTTATAAACCATTCCAGAAACAGATCAACGCGGAAGACTGGACCCGGATTGACCCCCTGTCCGGCGACCCGCTCGCGATTCGCTATTTCAGCGAAATTAGCCTCGCATTCGAACCATTCGGCAAATAGCCATAAAAACCATATGTTTGTCATTGAAATCATGACCCGAATAGGTTAAAGTTCGGCGCATTTACAATCTGTTCAACCGCTCAGGAGAAAACCGCATGAACCGCAAGTTTACCGCCATCGCCTTCTTATCCACTCTAGCATTCTCAGGCAGCGCACTGGCCGATGGCTGGACAATGTTCCCAGCCTCAAAAGATGGCTGGAAACCCGAAGTGACACTGGCCGCCGTGGCCGGCTCCATGGACGTTAAAAACACCGGCACCGCTGAATACCAGGGCGCAGAGCTTTCCCTCAATTGCCCGTGGTTCCAGCCGCCCACCGGCCTGATCCGCCAGCAATTCAACATCGGCACATACGAGAATGGCAATGCCTCGCTGACCAGCTTTGAAATGAACCCGACCTATTACGTCTCTGTCGCTCCCAGATGGACCATCGGCGCAGGCCCTGGCATTGGGTACGTACATGGCTACGTCGGCGGCAATGAAGCCGACATGTCAAGCATCCAGGTTTCCGCCAGCGTCAATTACCGCAACGGCCATTTCTTCGCCGGTGCTGGCGCGCGCTACCAGGACTCGCTCGACAAGGAAATCGCACCGGGCGTAAAAGGCATGGACAACTGGCTGTTGAGCGCCAAAGTGGGTATCAATTTCTAAGTAAATTCACCCGTTCCGCCAAAAAACGCCCGCTTGCGGGCGTTTTTTGTTTATCCTTGCAGCCGTGCAAGCCCTCCCTGAAGGACAAATCACCGCCAGCTACGGCCGCCAGTTCACTGTCGAACTCGCGGATGGGAGACTTATTGCCTGCGTTACCCGCGGCAAGAAAGGTGGCGCTGCCTGCGGGGACAAGGTCCGGATCAAGCCCACAGGACCAGACCAGGGCGTCATCGAGGCCATTCTGCCGCGCCAATCCCTGCTCTACCGCTCGGACGCCTTCCGGGAAAAGATCATTGCGGCCAATGTCACACAAATCATCATTGTGCTCGCGGCAGTCCCCAGTTTTTACGAGGACCTGGTGAACCGCTGCCTGGCCGCAGCGGAAAGCACAAAGATCAAGGCGCTGATCGTGCTCAACAAGGCCGATCTGCAATCCGAAACAGCCCAGGCGCTTGAAAAACTCGCACTTTACCGCGATCTCGGCTACCCCATTTTGACACTTTCCGCCCACCAGGACACTTCCCCGCTCATTCCCTTCCTGCAAGGGGAAACCAGTGTTCTGGTGGGTCAGTCCGGGATGGGCAAATCGAGCATCATCAATTCCCTGCTGCCCGGCGCGGAAGCCGATACACGCGAAATTTCCACCACCCTGGATTCAGGCAAGCATACCACCACGCATGCCCGGCTCTACCATCTCGACCCGGACAGCCACATCATAGATTCTCCCGGTCTGCAGGAATTCGGCCTGCATCACCTCAAGCCGGAAGAGATCGACCACGCCTTCATTGAATTCCGCCCCTTTTTAGGCAAGTGCAAATTCAACAATTGCCGCCACCTTTCAGAGCCTGGTTGCGCGGTGCTTGCTGCGGCAATGGCAGGCCATATACAGCCGCGCAGGCTGGCGGCTTATCAGAAACTCATGGGCAAGGCCTGACCCGCCGCTGGGCGGATTGAGATGCGCTCCAAAAAGCGAACACAATGACTCAGATGTTGCTGGCTTTTCTTTTCCCCGCCCCGCCCCGCGGCGCTGTTTCCTTGGGCAAATCTGCAGCTTCCCGCCCTATCCGCTTGCTGTGGCGATTCAGGCTGCCAGTCAACTGGGCAATGATTTCCGAGGCGGCGTTGATGATCTGGCTTGAGCCGAAACCAGCGCGGGTCATTTCCTTGTAAAACGATTTCGCCAGTATCTTGGCCACCTGGTCCGGGTTCTGCACTGCGCTCGCCAGCGAACTTCCCAGATCTTTTTCCGCAGACTGCACCAATGCCAGCTGGGCGAAGCGTGAATTAAGGATGTTCTGCAACTGCACCACCTGAATGGCTTTGCCGATGAACAGCGAGACCACGTCGAGCAGGTTCAGGTCATCCATGTTGAATGCGCGTTCATGAATATGTCCGCTTACGTTGACTACGCCGATGATGCGGCCATTGATGGTGATCGGCGACGAAATCAGGCTCTTGCGCGGGTCGTTGGCATGCCGCGCCCATTGGGCAAATTCCGAATGGTGGATATCGTCGATCAGCAGCGCCTTGCCTGTGACGACCACCCGACCCGCAATGCCTTCGCCCTTGCGGGTTGATTCCTTGTAGGCGGCGGCCGGCAACGGGCCGTAGCTGGCGCAAACGCGCATGCGCAGGTTTTCCATCTCGCCATCGTTGAGCAGCATGAGAGAACAGTTCTCGGCGTTAAGGATTTTTGCCGCCATCTCCGCGAGCTGCCGCATATTGTCATCAAAGCTGCCCTTTTCCAGAAAAGAGGCCAGGTCTTGCAGCTTGATCAGCGGATTTTCCATGTCGCCCATGATTTTCCTCCCATGGAGGGTACGATCATCTCATTATAGGCTGGCAAATTAAAGGTGCCGATAGGAATTGAGGGTAAATGAACCACGTTCGTAGACCGTGGTTCATTTACTAGAGGTATGAAACCTACTGAAATAGGCTCTTAATCAGCGCATCCCCAATGATCTTCCAACAATCCCTCAGCCCGGCTCTGTCGCGGCAAGCCGTGCCGCTCCCTGCCTCGGCTCAGACTTCTGCTACCCGCTTTGCGATATGCTCCAGCGCGGCATCCACATCATCGATCAGAATCAGGCATAGATCCCCGGCATCCAGCCGCGCCAGGGCGGTGTCGATGGCCAGGAACTCGCCGCGGATTTCCTCGATTGCCCTGGTACGGCGGGCATTTTCCAGCCCCTCACGCAGGAGCGCCAGCACCTCGCCGTCGGCGCGGCCACGCTGGCACTTATCCTGGTAAAGGATCGCATCATCGAAGGCTGCGCCCAGAATCCGGGTCTGATCGCGGATGTCTTCGTCACGCCGGTCGCCTGCGCCGCTGATCACGACCACCCGCCGTTTGGACGGCATGTGGTCGACCGCCTTTACCAGCGCCTGGATGGCATCGGGGTTGTGTCCATAGTCGGCGATCAGGGTCGCGCCGCGGTAGTCGAAGAGGTTGAAGCGCCCCGGCGCGGTGGCCGCATCGCTGATGAAGGCGGCCATGCCGGCGTGGATGATCTCCCAGTCGAGCCCCAGCGCCCACGCAGCGGCAGTAGCCGCCATGGCGTTTTCGACCTGGAAGCCGATGGTGCCGTTGCGGGTAAGCGGAATCTGCGCCAGGGGAATGCGGTGCTCGAAGCTGCCCTCCGCAGCCACGATGGCGCCGTTATCCACGTACACCACGCGCAGTCCGCGCGCACGGTGGGTGGCCATGACCGGATGATGTGGGTCGCTGGTGAAAAATGTCACCGAACCTGGGCAGGAATCGGCCATCCTGGCCACGATCGGGTCCGCTGCGTTGAGAACCGCAACGCCGCTGGCAGCCACGTTCTCGACGATGACCCGCTTGACCACGGCCAGATCCTCGACCGTGCTGATATAGCTGAGGCCGAGGTGATCCCCCATGCCGATGTTGGTGACCACCGCCACGTTGCAGCGATCGAAGGCAAGGCCTTCGCGCAGCACGCCGCCGCGCGCGGTTTCAAGCACTGCTGCGTCGACATTGGGATGAAGCAGCACGGTGCGGGCGCTCTTGGGGCCGCTGCAGTCCCCTGTATCGATGCGTTTCCCCTCGATGTAGACGCCATCGGAGTTGGTCATGCCGACGCGCAGCCCATTCTGGCCCAATAGGTGCGAAATCAGGCGCACGGTGGTGGTTTTGCCGTTGGTCCCGGCGACCGCGACCACCGGGATGCGGCCATCTTCGCCATCGGCAAACATGTTGGAGACGATCGCCTCGCCGACCGCACGCCCCTTGCCGAACGAGGGCGCGATATGCATGCGCAGGCCGGGAGCCGCGTTGACCTCGATCACGGCGCCGCCCTGCTCCTCGAGCGACCTGTGCACGCCGTCGCACACCATATCCACGCCGCAGATATCCAGCCCGATCATCTGTGCCGCTGCAATGGCGCGCGCCGCCAGGTCCGGATGCACATCATCCGTCACGTCGGTTGCGGAACCGCCCGTGCTCAGGTTGGCATTGTTGCGCAGCAAGACGCGGGCACCCTTGGGTGGCACCATATCCGCGTTGTAGCCCTGCTTGGCGAGCGTTGCCAGGGCGATGTCGTCGAAACGGATCTTGGTGAGCGAGGTTGCGTGTCCCTCGCCGCGCAGCGGATCGCTGTTGACCTGCTCTACCAGCTCGCGAACGGTGTGAACGTCATCCCCGATCACATGGGGCGGGTCGCGGCGTGCGGCGGCGACCAGCTGGTTTCCGACCACCAGCAGACGGAAGTCGTAGCCGGGCACGTAACGCTCGACCATGATGTCGGAACTGATTTCGGACGAAGCCGCATAGGCAGCCAGAACCCGTTCGCGGGTCTCCATGTTGACTGCGACACCTTTGCCTTGGTTGCCGTCACGCGGCTTGACCACGACCGGACCGCCGATTTCGCAGGCGGCCGTCCAGGCATCCTCGGCATCGGACACGGGACGGCCCTGCGGCACGGGAACCCCGGCCGCATCCAGCAGCATCTTTGTCAGCTCCTTGTCCTGCGCAATGGCTTCCGAAATGGCGCTGGTGCGGTCGGTCTCGGCCGCCTGAATGCGGCGCTGGCGGCTGCCCCAGCCAAACTGCACCATGCTGCCCGAAGTCAGGCGCCGGCTGGGAATGCTGCGCGCATGCGCGGCCTGAACAATGGCGCCGGTGCTGGGGCCAAGACGCTCATCCTCATCCAGTTCACGCAGTCGCGCCAATGCGCCGCCAAGGTCAAAAGGCAAATCCGCCACAGCCGCGCGGCAAAGCTCTTGCGCCAGCTCGAAGGCAAGGCGGCCCACTTTCTCCTCGCTGTATTCGACCACGACCTGGAACACGCCCTCTTCGGTGGTCGCCGCAGTGCGGCTGAAAGTCACCGGGCATCCCGCCTGCACCTGCAGGCCGAGAGTGGCGAGAGTCAGGGTGTGAGCCATGGAAATGGCCTCGTCGTGGCCCGCAGGCTGGAGGGAGCCGATTTCTGGGAAACGCGCGCGCAGCCTGAGTTCGAAACCGGGCATGTCCTCAAACAGGCACTCATTGCACGAGACGATGGCTTCAATCGCAGTCCGCCTGCTCCACAGGTTGGGGCCGCGCAGTGCCCGGATACGTGATACTTCCATGAATTGTTTCCTAAATATTACCCAGCTACCTTGCGAGATGTTTTTTCATGATTCGGACAGGCCGCTAGACCTCGAAGGACTCGATGCCGGCCCGGATCAGGTCCGGGGTTATACCCAAAGCCCATGCCGCGCCCGCCGCCGCCAGAACACTCCCGATCTGTGCGCTCCCGGTCCCAGCGCCTGTCAGTGCATTGCCGGCAAGCTCAAAAAGCTGAACTTCCTGATTGCCCGTCGCCAGCACCAGGAAGCCGTTGCGCACGACCACCGCACGCTTGCCCTGCGCCAGATGTTCGATGATGACGGGTGCCTCCGGTTCGGAGCCAAAGAACATCACTTCGCCATCGCAAAGCCTAGCCATGTCCACCACGAGAGGATCATTGCCGTTCAGCACCGCGACGCCATCCGGAAGCACCACGTCGACCTGGGTGCGCAGCACGTTGAACACATGCTCGGGCGTCTCGATGTAAAATTTGCCGAAGTGCCGGGCCGGATCAATGTCCGTGACAACGCCGACCTGGCAGCGGTCGTAGGCCAGCCCCTCGCCCAGAATCACATCGTTGCCATTCTCGATCACTGCCGCCTCGGTCATGCGGCTCAGCAGCAGCTTGCGCGCGGCAGTCCAGTTGGCGCGGTTCCCGTTCTCGACCAGCCTTTGATCATAAAAAAGGCCATCGCTGCAGGCCAGACCCAC
>PQAG01000094.1 GCA_003104895.1 Nitrosomonadales bacterium | reverse complement strand
CCGCCAAGGCGCCGGCGCTGCCCAGCGGACTGAAGAAAATGACCCAGAACATGCCGGTCAACCGGGTCAATCCTTGTTGCGCAGGCCCTTGACCCAGGCCTCCATGGCCTCGTTGGCGGGTTTCATTGGCGCCTCCAGGAAACTCACCGTGAATTTGTCTCCCAGGTCGGCCACGCCGATGGAGCGGGGCCGCACCGCCAGCACCTGCGGATTGGGCAGAGCGAAGCCGAAACAGAAGATCACGTCCACCGCTGCCTGGATGTCCGGTGCGATTTCGCCGCCGATGTTCCGGGTGTGGGCGTAATGGTCGAACACGCCGATGAACTGGACTTTTGGGTTTTCGGCGATTTTCGTCTTCAGATAGTCCACCACTTCGTCCACGGTCTGGCAGGCGGTTTCATTCTTGCCGATCTCGGCGATGAAGACGGGGTATTTTTCCTGCAGCAGGGTTTGTTTCATGTTTGCTCCTTGTAATTCTTAACTTTCAATTCAACGCAATACCGTGACTGATCAGCCAGTTCTGGTCGAGTTCCCATTTCACTTCGGTCACGCCGGGCTGTTCGAGCACGATCTGTTTCGCTTCCGACTGGACTTTCGCCAGCTCCTTTTCAGCTGCGACGAAATCCGGGTTGTCCGGCGCTTTTCCGGCCAGCGCAGGGTAAAGCGCGCCGATCATGCGGTACACCGGCACCACCGGGGAGCGCGGCGTCGCCATCACCGCCATCGTGCCTTCGAGGCGCAGCACCCGGAAAGTGTAAGGATAGTCGTGCAAGGCCGGGCTGCCCTTTGTTTCGATCGCCTGGTTGAGCATCGCCACCTTGGGATCGGCGCGCAGCCCGAACCAGTAGATTGCGCCGAGAGCGAGGATGGCAGCCATTACCAGCCATGCCTTTCTATTCAACCCCGATGTCTGCTTCACGACTCACCTCCTGCGGTGGGCGCAGGTTTCACCACCCGAACGGCAATCAATTCCAGAGCCAGGGGGCCTTGCCGGAGACGGTTCATTTAACGGTTCCAAGATTTATGTTAATCAGTGTTAGCAATGTGCGTGCCAGATTTGCTGCGCGGATGAAAAAACCGCCTTTTACGGCCATTCGGCAGTAAATTCACGGGCCATGGCCAGTGCGGCTAAAACAACATGTCTTGACATATTTGTCAAAATTGTCAAATATGACTAGACATGAATGACAAAAAAACATTAGTACCCAAGGAATTGCAGTCCTTCCTTGATGCTCTGCCCGAACCGCGCATCCTGGTGGACCTGGATTACAGAATCCTTTCGGCCAACACCGCCTACCGCCATGCTTTCGGCAATCCGCGCGCCATCCTGGGCCGCACCTGCTACGAAATATCCCATCATTACGACAAGCCATGCGACCAGTGCGGCGAATCCTGCCCGCGCCAGGCCGCCATGAAGACGCACCAGCCCGGCCGCGTTCTGCACCTGCACCACACGCCGCGCGGGGAAGAATATGTCGATGTTGAGCTGATTCCGATTCTGGATGCCCAGGGCAAGCTGGCTTATTTCGTGGAAACCATGCGCTTTCTGCATGAGACCGGCAATCTTCAGGGCGCCTTGGGCATGGAGGGACGTTCGCCCGCTTTCACCGAAATGCTGGCGCTGATCAATCGTGCAGCACCGGCCATGACGCCGGTGCTGCTGCTGGGCGAATCCGGCACCGGCAAGGAACTCGCCGCACTCGCGCTGCATGCCCTGAGTTCCAGGCGTAACAGGCCTTTCGTTCCGGTGGACTGCTCCGGCATGACGGAGAGCCTGTTCGAGTCGGAACTGTTCGGCTATGAAAAAGGTGCCTTTACCGGCGCCACCCAGCGCAAGACCGGGCTGGTTGAAGCGGCTGCAGGCGGCACCCTGTTCCTGGACGAACTGGGCGACATCCCGCTGCATTTGCAGGTGAAACTGCTGCGCCTTCTGGAATCCGGCACCTTTCGCAGGGTGGGCGGTGTGGAAACCCTGCGCGCCGATTTCCGCCTGGTCGCCGCCACTCACCGCAATCTGGAAGAGATGATGGATGCGGGTACTTTCCGCCGCGACCTCTATTACCGCATCGCCGCCTTCCCCATTCACCTGCCCGCATTGAGGGAGCGCCGCGAGGATATTCCCCTGCTGGCAAAGTCCATGCTCGGCCGTCTGGCGCCGGGGCGCCCCCTGCATTTGACTGAATCCGCCGTCGAGCAGCTCATGCAATACGGCTATCCGGGCAACGTGCGGGAACTGCGCAACCTCCTGGAGCGGGCCATATTGCTTTCGGATGGAGATGCCATCGATGGAAGGCATTTGCCGCCGGGGCCGGTTTTGACCCGGAATGCTCCTGCGCCAGCGCAAACGGCAGAAGAGGAAATACTGCCGCTGGAAGAGGCCGGGCGGCGATACGTGCGCCGGGCGCTGCAGCAACTGGGCGGCGACAAGCGGGAACTGGCCCGCCGTCTGGGCATGAGCCAGCGCACGCTGTACCGCAAACTGGGCTGACGGGTTTAGCGAGCCGGCGTGAGGGTCAGCTCCAGCAATGTTGCACTGGATTTGAGATGAAGGTAATAAAGCGCTTCAGCGGCAACCGGCAGGGGCCGTTCAAAGACCTGATCCGCGCGCTGCTGCTCTTCCAGCAATACGTCAAATTTTTCGCTGGTGATGCGCACGCTCGCTTCTGCCTTCCCATCAAAACGCAAGCCCAGGTTGTAGATCCCCCGGCGCATTCTGCCCAAGGGAATGAAATAGCTCTCGCCGTCAGGGCTTCGCCACTGCCGTAACGCATCCACACCCCATACGCCATCAGCGGGAGCGGCATCGGGCAGGGGGTAATGGGAGCACGCTTCCTTCGTGTACTTGAGGATGGCGAAAAGCTCCTCCACTTCCAGCGGGGAAGAAGATGGAATATAGCGGCGCACATGCCCCCCGGCAGCCGCAACACCGGAAGAGAAGCTCAGGCGCCCGCTGCACTCGCCCTCGTGACAACGGGCACACATGGTGTTGAATTTCACTACCCCCGCTCTTATGTCTGCCATGCAAGTTTTCGCATAGGCCTGGGCTGTGACGGTAACGCCAATGGATACCAGCAAGCGCAAAAGCAGTTTGGAGCCCTGCATGTTCAATAACTTCCTTTGGCATGAAGCGCGCGAAGCGGCGCGCCGATGTTAACAGGGTTCATTTGCGCCGGGCAAGGCAGAGGGCGGCGCTTTGCGCTTGTCGAGCGGCAATTTTGACGGTCTGGGCTGAAAAATCTTATGTCTTATATAAGACCTGTGGACTTTGCCAGCGATTGTGGGATAAACTCGACAGCCGGTAAAAGCGGCAGTTTAACGTGATACTCTCTTCACGGATTTCACGTTAATATCAGCACCAAGCGGCATGTTATTTTTGATGAAATGAATTAGGAACGCCATGGACAACTTGAAACAAAGCGCGCTGGATTATCACGAATTTCCCAGGCCCGGGAAGCTCTCGGTGGAATCCTCCAAGCCCTGCGCCACGGCGGCGCAGCTGTCGCTGGCTTATACCCC
>PQAG01000093.1 GCA_003104895.1 Nitrosomonadales bacterium | reverse complement strand
GGGGACGGCTAGATGATTATCAAGTCTTGCAAAAATTACACAGCCGATTTTTTCTACTCACTCTTCACTGTTCCATCGTCTTCCGGCCGCTTCAGCTCCTTAGCACCCCACCCCCCGGCGGGGCGGTTCTTGCTCTCGTCCGCCCAAGTGAAGCGCCCGAACAGCACGCACCCCTTCATGCCGGGGTTGCAGGGCAAGTTGTTCACCCTCAGGCACTTGTTCTGAACCTCGTGCGGACAACCCCAGCCACTCATTGTTTCAGGCCTTCTTGACGAATTCGGACTTCAGCGACATCGCGCCGATGCCGTCTATCTTGCAGTCGATGTCGTGGTCGCCCTCGACCAGGCGGATGTTCTTCACCTTGGTGCCGCCCTTCACCACCGACGACGAGCCCTTGATCTTCAGATCCTTGATCACCGTCACGCTATCGCCGTCGTTCAGCACCGTGCCGAAGGCATCCTTCACCACGCGCTTCTCCTCCGCGCTTTCCGCGGGCGCATCCGCGCTCCACTCATGCGCGCATTCCGGGCAGACATACATGCTGCCGTCTTCGTAGGTGTATCCGGAACTGCATTTGGGGCATTTGGGTAAAGTGCTCATGGTTTCTCTCGTAAAAAAAAAGTATCGGGCTGCCAATGTCTCACACTGTCCGCTTGACCAGCAATTCCTTGATCTTGCCGATCGCCCGCGTCGGATTGAGCCCCTTGGGGCACGCCTCGACGCAGTTCATGATGCTGTGGCAGCGGAACAGGCGGTAGGGGTCTTCCAGGAAATCCAGGCGTTCGTTGGTGGCCTGGTCGCGGCTGTCATTGATGAAGCGGTAGGCCTGTAGCAGCCCGGCCGGGCCGACGAACTTGTCCGGGTTCCACCAGAACGAGGGGCAGGACGTGGAGCAGCAGGCGCACAGGATGCACTCGTACAGGCCGTCCAGCTGCGCCCGCTCGCCGGGACTTTGCAGGCGCTCGATTTCAGGCTCCGGATCGGCGTTGATCAGGTAGGGCTTGACCGAGCGGTAGTGCTTGAAGAACTGGCTCATGTCCACGATCAGGTCGCGGATTACCGGCAGCCCCGGCAGCGGGCGCAATTCGACCGGCTGCTTCAGGTCCTTGAGCGGCGTGACGCAGGCCAGACCGTTCCTGCCGTTGATGTTCATGCCGTCCGAGCCGCACACCCCCTCGCGGCAGGAGCGGCGCACGCTCAGGGACTCGTCCTGCTCCTTGAGCAGCAGGATGGCGTCGAGCAGCATCTTCCCCTCAGGCTCGATGTCCAGCTCGTAGTCCTGCATGTAGGGCTTGGCATCGGTTTCGGGGTTGTAGCGGTAGATGGAAAATTTCATACGCTTCCTTTGGGAGCCTCCGTACAAGTCAATTTTGCACCCTGCCGGGCTGTTTGACGAGCAGCGACAGGGCCGACTCCACCCAGCCGTAGCCTATCCTTTCTTGCTCAAGGCGCAGATTCCCGCGTATCCGGTTGTCCCGCAAATCATCATACAGCGCGCTTTCATCGGGATTCAGCCTGGGCAGGTCGCGTAGCGTTTGCTTCTCTTCCTCGCCCCATTGCGGCTCGAAGGCCAGCAAGGTGGCGCGGTCCATCAGGAACGACTCGACATGATTGAACTGGCCGCGGAGCTGCTCCAGTATCGCAAAGCCGTGGGTGTCGATATCGCCCCAGTAATGGACGCGGCAGCGCGACAGCCAGCCGGCCTGGCCCAGCGTCTCGAAACCATAGCCCGCGCCAAAAATGACCAGGCTATCCTCCAGCATGGGAAAAGCCAGAAAATTGATCTCGTTCTCGGTGATGAACACCCTTGYGACRGRGAGATCGAGCCGGGCAAAGCTCGCGGCATCGAGCGTGATGTCCTGCCCGGGCAAGGAGGGCRACARCCCCGCATCSAGCGGCCGAAAGCGGATGCGCATGGGCTTGTCGCGCARCCCRTAGCGCGCTGCAAACTGGCTGACGCCGGTGGCGGAAAAATCGATCGTCCCGGGCGGCAGGGCGCTGTCCAGCAGCTCAATGAGCACGCCGCGATGCGCCTCGATGAATTTGCTGTGCACGCCCGGAATGTCGATCTGGCGCAGATACACGCCGGGGCGGGGATGCGCCTGCAGCCAGGCGACGATCTCCAGCAGGCGTTCCCAATCGCCGGCCAGCTCCAGCGCGCGCAGGGGGCGCCTGGCGAGCCACGCCAGCAATGACGGCTGACGCTGGCGGGTTGTTTCCAGCACGGCGGCAAAGCGCGCAACTTCCCTGCGTTTGGCCGTCAACGCAATGGCGTCATCGAAGCTGTCTATCCAGGCTTCCGCGGGAATGCTGTTTGCCCCGAAAATGCGATGCCTGAATGCGCGCATTTCCACCCGGCAGTGCGGCGTGTCGCGAAGCTCGGCAACCCAGGCCCGGACTTCATCAAAGCGTTCGGCCATTTCGGCCGAGCCCGGAACCTTGAGCGCCAGGCGGCGCGGAAACAGCGCCTCTCCCGTCACCAGGCCGGACAGCAGTTCCCCCCTGTCCCACAGCCGCTGCAACTGGGCGCGCAGATCGTCCGGCCGGGTCCAGTTCATTCTGCCATCGATCATGCCGCTTTCGCGAGGTCGAATTCAGCATGAATACGGCCGAAGGGGACAAATAATTTGCCGTCTTCATCTTTCTCGACCAGGCCCCGCTCAAGCAGCGCGGAAATGTCTCGGTGCACCGCGCTGGCATCACGGTCAAGGCGGCGCGCAAGCTCCCTTACACCACAGCGCCCGGTTTTTTGCAGCATATCCAGCACACCCCATCGCGCCGGGGTAAGCAAACGAAAGAGGGTGGCGGGTGACTCGAAACTCATGAACTCTCCGGCATATTCACCCGATTCCCATGCCCGGGAAAATTCCTGGCCTGCCTGTTCGAGCGCGGCCAGCGCATCGGGCTGAATCCTGATCGTCAATGTCCTCATGCTTTTCTCCTTTGCCTGACCGCATTTATAAAATCCTTGACGAGTGCCGGAACGCCCGCGAAGTGGTATGGGAATTCCATCTCGCCCTCGTGCCTGTGATCGCCCTTGCCTCGCTCGTTGTCAAAACCGATCACGCGCTTGCCGTTTTCCAGATAGACGAGCCTGTACTTGTAGCGGTGCTCCGAGGGAGGGACGGGATCGTCCACCTCCCAGATCACCCATGCGCAACATGGCGCCGTCTTCAAAATCCTGCTCAAAGCGATAAAGTAGCCGGGCTTTCATGTTGACGTTTATATCAACATGCCAAGATGTTGTCAAACTGCTCTCGCTAACTTCCAGCGAAATTTCGCCTGCGCTCGTTTTCCGCCCGGTACTCCTCGATCGACAGGTTGCGCAGCCTGGAATCGCGCCCTTCCTCGTTGTACACGAAGCCCACGCTGGAAACGTAGGGTTCGATGATGTGGATCTTCTGCAAGGGGGTGACGATCAGGAGTTGCAGGTTGAGCTGGTCGAACAGGCGCAAACCGTACTGCGCCGATTCGTCCGAGCCGCGCCCGAAGGCTTCGTCGATCACCACGAAACGGAAAGAGCGCGAACGCACCGCCCCCCATTCCAGCCCGAACTGATAGGCCAGGCTCGCGGCCAGGATGGTGTAGGCCAGCTTTTCCTTCTGTCCGCCCGATTTGCCGCCGGAATCGGAATAATGCTCGTGCTCGCTGTCGTCCTCGCGCCAGCGCTCGCTGGCGGCGAACACATACCAGTTGCGCACGTCAGTTACCTTGGCGGCCCAGCGGCGGTCCGGTTCCGACAATCCTTCCCGCCCGCGGAAGCGCTCGATGATGTGCTTGACCTGCAGGAACTTGGCTTCCGAATACTGGGCGTCTTCCGAGCCGGTCAGCGCGCCTTCGGTGCAGGCGCGCAACTCCGTCTGGAAATCGCGAATTTCGGCATCCGGCGCGGGTTGGGCTTCGAGGACGACGTAGCGTCCGCTGTTGTAGTCGATCTGGGTGAGCGAGCCGTTGATGAGTGCGATGCGATCCTTGATTTCCTCGCGCTCGCGCGCCAGTTGCGACTGGAAGTTGGCGACTTCACGGATAGTGTTTTCGTTGAGCAATTCCTTGAAGCGCGCCTCGAAACGCGGCAGGTCGTCGGCCTGCAAGGCTTGCAGCATGGCGCGGTATTCGTGGGCGGCGGCAACAGCGGCATCGACTTCGCTGGTTTCCAGCTTGAAGGTCTCCTTGTAGGCGGCCATGGCCTGGATGATTTTGTCGCGCAGCCGGTCGATTTTTTTGGCTTCATTGTCGAGGCGGGTTTGCAGCCAGTCGCGCAAGTCCTGCTGACGGTTGTCGCAGGATTCGACACTGAGCTGATGTTCTCCAAGCGCTTCGCCACGCAGCGCTTCGAGAGGCGCGAACCAGCCGCTTTGCGCCGGGTCGAGCAGCGCCAGGGTTTGCTCGCGCAGTTCCGCGGCGCTTTCCCGTTTGCCTTGCAGGGCGCCCAGCTCGCGGGTTTTTTCGGCGATTTTTTGTTCTGTTTCCCCCAGGGCGCCTTGCAGCGCGGCAAGTTGCGCGGCGAGCTGCCTGAGCAGGTCGGAGGCGGCTTCCAGTTGGCGTTTTTCCTCGGCGAGTCTGGCGATTTCCACGGCCAGCGCCTGCCAGTCGAGTTCGCCGTAGTCCTGGTATTCGTCGAGCCGCGATAA
>PQAG01000092.1 GCA_003104895.1 Nitrosomonadales bacterium | reverse complement strand
GAAGAGGACCTGCAGCAGGTCAACCAGTGGCTTAAATAACCCCTCCCGGCTTCCCTTTTTCAGGGGAAGGGGACATCACTTGCTCCAGCAGCGCCATCACCTTCTCCGTCGCCCCCTGATGCCGGCGGCTGAAATCCCGGCCGGCCTGGCCCATGCTGCGGCGGCGCTCCGGGTTTTTTAACAGGCTCTGAAGCTCCTGCGCCATTTCCTCTGCGCTTGCCACCCGCACGGCCGCCCCCGCTTCCACCGCCCGCGCTGCTGCTTCGGCAAAATTCCAGGTGTGCGGGCCCAGGATCACCGGCTTGCCCGCCGCGCACGCCTCGATCAGATTCTGCCCGCCATAGGGCAGCAGGCTGCCGCCGATGAAAGCCACATCGCATGCGGCGTAGTAGGCGAACATTTCACCCATGCTGTCGCCCAGCACTACTGACGTATCCGCTCCAACGGGCTGGTCCAGGCTGCGGCGCTGGTAACTGAAGCCCATTCTCTCAAGCAGCTGAGCAACCGCGTCGAAGCGCTGCGGATGGCGCGGCACGATCACCGTGAGCAGATCAGGCGCCGCGATATTCTGCACCGCAGCCAGAATTTTCTCTTCCTCCCCTTCGCGCGTGCTCGCAGCCAGAAAAATCAGGCGTTCCGGGCCAAAGCGCTGCAACAGCCTGCTGCCGAGTTCGAGCATTTCAGCGGGCGGGGCGATATCGAACTTGAGGTTGCCCATCACGCCGGCATGGCTGGCGCCCAGCGCCTCAAGGCGCCGCGCATCTTCCTCCGTCTGCGCGGCGATGGCGCTCATTTGACGCAAGCTGGCCGCGGACAGCTTGCCGAACCTCGCATAGCGGCGCGCCGATTTTTCCGATAGCCGCGCATTCACCAGGCACAGCGGCACGTTCGCAGCGCGGCAGGCCCGGATCAGGTTGGGCCAGATTTCCGTTTCCAGCAGCAGCCCCAGTTCAGGCCTGAAATGCTCGAGAAAACCCCGCACCGCAAACGGGTAGTCGTAAGGCAGATAGCAGCGCAGCACCTCCGCCCCGAACAGCTGTTCCCCGGTCGCGCGCCCGGTGGGCGTCATGTGGGTGAGAAGTACCTGGTGCTCCGGATAGCGCGCCTGCAGGGCTTTCACCAGCGGCGCGGCAGCGCGCGTTTCGCCCACCGACACCGCATGCAGCCAGATTACCGGACGCAAGGGGCGCACCCTGCGGTAGCTGCCAAAGCGCTCGCCCCAGTGACGCAGGTATTCCGGCTGCCGCCGCGCCCGCCAGACGAGATGAAACAGCACATAGGGCAGGAGCAGGAACAGAACGGTGGTGTAAATCCAGTTCATCGCTGCATGACCTTGTCCAGTGCCGCGCTGACCTCATCCAGCCGCGGCACTTGCCCCGCGCGGCCGAGATTGATGGCCGGGCCGCTGGCATAAACGCCGGTCAGGCCGGGGTCGGAGGCGCAATACAGCGCCACCACCGGCACCCTGAGCGCCGCTGCCAGGTGGGTCAGGCCGGTATCCACGCCCGCCACCGCCTCTGCTGCCCCCAGCAGCGCCGCCGCCTGGGCCAGGCTGAGGCGGGGCGGCACCACGGCATGGGCCATTTGCCGGGCAAGGCGTGCGCTGCGCGCCTGTTCGCGCGTGCTACCCCACGGCAGGACGCAGCACAGCCCCTGGCCATTGAGGCGGGCCGCCAGCGCCAGCCAGTCCGCCTCGGGCCATTCCTTGTCGGCGCGGCTGGTGGCATGCAGCAGCACCGCATAGCGCCCGCCGGGCAGCCAGGGCAGATCCAGGGCAGGCGCGGCAATGCCGTAATCCACGCTCCCGCCCGGCAGGTAGCCCAGCGCACGCCCCGCCAGCAGGCGGTTGCGCTCCACGGCATGCAGATCGCGCGCGACCCCGATGGTCCGGTCGTAAGCCAGCGCGGCAAGAGGCTCGCGCGCGCTGGCGCGGTCGTAGCCGCAACGCGGCCCCTGCGCCAGGGAGGCAATGATGGCGCTCTTGATCAGCCCCTGGCTGTCGATGACCAGATCATAGTTTTCCGCCTGGAGCGCGCGCCGGAAGGCGGCCATTTCACGCCAGCTTGCCGTATTCAGCAGATTCCGCCGCCAGCGCCGCACTGCCACCGGGATGATTTTTTTCACCCCCGGATGCAGGGCCGGCAGCTCGGCGAAACTTTCCTCCACCACCCAGTCCACGCGCGCAGCAGGAAAGTGCTCCACAATGTCGGTCACGGAGGGCAGCGCGTGAATGACGTCGCCCATGGAAGAAGTCTTGACCAGCAATATTTTCAGCATCCGGCTATTTTAGCCTAACTGTCATGACGGAGCGCCGCTCCAAATAATGAAACAGCGCTTCGTCATGACAGTTCCCCTCTCTCCTTCTGGGAGAGAGGGACGCAGGCTCGCTTCGCGAGTTTCAAGTTATCCGGCCAACAGGCATAATAATGATCCATGCAAACCCAGCCATTTTCCGTTGTGCTCATCACCCTGAACGCCGCGCATCAGCTCGATGCCTGCCTGCAAAGCGTTAAATTCGCGGACGAAATCGTGGTGGTGGATAGCGGCAGCAGCGATGACACGCATGCAATCGCGCTAAAACATGGCGCACGTTTCATTCACCGGGACTGGCTGGGCTTCGGACCACAAAAGCAGTTTGCAGTAGGGCAGGCCTCAAATAACTGGGTGCTGTGCCTCGATGCGGACGAGCGCGTCAGCGGCGACTTGCGCGCCAGCATTGCCGCCGCGCTGCAGCAGCCTGAATTTCAGGCCTATCACATGGCGCGCAGCAACCGCTTCATGGGGCGTTACTTGCGCCACGGCGAAGGCTACCCGGACTGGAGCCTGCGCCTGTTCGACCGCCGCCATGCGCGCTGGAGCGGCGACGCGGTGCATGAAAAAGTCCTGACCGGCAGCCAGATCGGCACGCTGCGCGGCGATTTGCTGCATGATTCGGCGGAGGACCTGGGCGCTTACCTGGACAAGCAGAACCGCTACACCACGCTGCAGGCCGCAGCCATGCATAGTGCCGGGCGGCGCGCAAGCATGGCTCAGCTGATCTTCAGCCCGGCCGTGCGCTTCGTGCGCTTCTATTTTTTCCGCCTCGGCATGCTGGATGGCATCGCRGGCCTGGTGCACATCGTCATCGGCTGCGGCAACAGTTTCATCAAATACGCAAAGCTGATGGCTTTGCAAAAAGGAGAATGATTTGAAAGTTCTGATCACCGGCGTTGCCGGCTTCATCGGCATGCACACCGCACAGCGCCTGCTCGCCAAAGGCGTCGAGGTGGTCGGCATCGACAACCTCAACGATTATTACGACGTCCAGCTCAAGCAGGACCGGCTCAAGCAACTGATGCCCCTGCCGGGCTTCCGCTTCATCCGCATGGACATGGCCGACCGTCAGGCAAGCGAAGCCCTGTTTGCCGCGGAGAAATTCCAGCGCGTGGTGAATCTCGCCGCCCAGCCCGGCGTGCGCTACTCGCTGCAAAACCCGCACGCCTACATCGAATCCAACATCGTCGGCTTCCTCAATGTGCTGGAAGGCTGCCGCCACAACCAAGTCGAGCACC
>PQAG01000091.1 GCA_003104895.1 Nitrosomonadales bacterium | reverse complement strand
CCCAGCCTGCGCTGTTTCTCGGCGCTCTTCATGAATTGATTGATCGTCTTGGCCGCTTCCTCGCCATGCGGCACCACGCCGGAAAAAGCCGTGTGTGGGGGGTTTGCGGATTTCTTTGCGGCAGGCAACAGCCACTTGGCCACTGCGGGCGGCAGCCCCTGTCCGGATATCATCAACAGTCCTCCATCAATGACAAACAGCAACAGGAAAAAGCCGATGATCACCTTTGGACCCCAATGCAGGCGCTTTGCTGCACCCGGCTTGCGCCCGCCAATCAGCGTCAGCACCGTAGCGGTGGCGAGAAACACCGCCATATGCATGGAAACCACATCTCCACCCGGCCAGTTTGCGATGCTGAGCGCCAGATAGGCCGCCACGGAAACGGTCCCGCTGATCACGCCGCGCCAGTAGTTGCCGACGCCAAAAGCGCGCAGCGTGTAATACAGGGCAACAATCAGTAAGGCGCCGCCAAACAGGGTCTGAAACATGTTTATCTCATTCGTGCTTGTAATCGAAGCGCGTTTCCAGCAGCAACACCTCTCCAGGCTTGCTTTTTGGCGTCACTGCAAATTCGAAATTGCGGGTGCTTTCCGCAAGCTGCGGCGGCAGGGATACTCCCGCCTGGACGATCAGGCTCTTGCCTGCATGTACCTTCACCTCCCTGAAATTCCCCATGTCCAGCGCATCTTCGGGCACACCGCGCGCGGTAATCAAATACACTTCATCTTCGACAGACTTGTTGGTGATGCGAACCTGATAGCGGTTGCGTATCTTTCCATCCGAAAGCATGACGAACAGCGGCTGACGCACCTGCTGCACCGCCGCGTCAAGACTGCTGCGCTGCCCCACGCTGCTGATCAGCGCGCCCGTCATGATCACCAGGGCGGCTCCCCAGCCGATGATCTTGAGGCGCTTCCAGTGCAGTCTGGGCTTGGCCGGCACCGGCAATGCCAGGTTCGCCTCTGAATCGTAGCGGATCAGCCCGCGCGGGTAATTCATGGAGTCCATCATGTTGTTGCATGCATCGATGCACAGTCCGCAGGCGATGCACTGGTATTGCAGGCCCTTGCGGATGTCGATCCCGGTCGGGCAGACCTGGATGCAAAGTTTGCAGTCGATGCAGTCCCCATGCCCCTTGGCCCGGCGCTCTTCCTGCGTTCTCAGTCCTGCGCGCGGCACAGCCCGCCCTGCCTCCCCTTCCCCGCGGCGGTTGTCATAGGCTACTGCAAGCGTTTCCGGGTCGTACATCACCCCCTGAAAGCGCGCGTAAGGGCACATATAGAGACACACCTGCTCGCGCGCCCAGCCGGCGGCCACATAGGTCGAGGACGTCAAAATCAGAACCGTGAAGTAGGCAACGCCCGGCGCTTTTCCGGTCACGAAGCGCACCAGCAGTTCCGGCGCATAAGAGAAATACAAAACGAACGTCAGTGCCGTCCAGAACGAAAGTAGCAGCCACAGCGCATGGGTAAGAGACACTTTGAGAATTTTTTCGCCATTCCAGGGCTGCTTGTAAAGCCTCTGCCGGGCGGGCCTTTCACCCTGGATCAGTTTCTCGATGGCAATGAATGCGTCAGACCACAGTGTCTGGAAGCAAAAGTAGCCGCAGAAGGCGCGGCCGATCAGGCCTGTCGCGAAGAACAGAAGCGCGCCGGCGATGAACAGCAGCAGGGAAAGCCAGAAAATATCCTGGGGATAGACGACGAGATCAAACAGATAGAACTTGCGCCCCGGCAAATCGAACAACAGGCTCTGCGACGGCGCCTCGTGCCCTCGCTGCCACGGCAGCCACGGCAGCAGGAAATAAACGCTGTATGCCAGCGCCAGGGTGGCCCACTTGAAAGTGCGGAACTTCCCCTTTACCGAGCGGGTAAAAATGGGGATGCGTTTCTGATAAAGCTGTGAGGATTCCTGGTCTGCCACGTCTGTTTTCCGGAAAAGACAAGGGCCCGCTCCAGGCGGGCCCAAATTATATCAGGGCACCCTGATATTTATTACTTGGCGCCGCCGCCCAGAGCATGCACGTAAGCCGTCAGCAGTTTGATCTGCTCGGGCTTGAGGCGGGTTTCCCAGGCCGGCATGACGCCACGGTTCAGGCCGTTGGCAATCACCTGCCTGATAGCCGCGACTTTATCCTCGGCACTATCCTGAGCAGGGACATCCGCCCACAGCCAGATCTTGTCGGTCAGGTTGGCGGAACCGATGACCTGGCGGCCTTTTCCGCTGTTGTCATGGCAGTAGTAGCAGGCTGCAGCATCGCCGTGGAACAGCGCATCACCCGCCCTCACCCTGGCGGCATCCGCCTTTTCGCCGGAGAGCGAAGCCACGTAATGCGCCAGATTGTCCAGCTGCTCGCTGCTCAGCACTTCCTTGAACGCCGGCATGTAGCCATTGCGTCCCTTGGCGATGGTTTCCTGGATCTTGTCGTGTGAACCGCCATAAAGCCAGTCATCGTCGGCCAGGTTGGGGAAATAGCCCACCTTGCCCTGGCCGCCGGACTGATGGCAGGGAGCGCAGTTGTCGGAAAAAATGGCCTTCCCCGCCGAGTTGACGAAGCTGGTCAGTTCAGGATCCTTGGAGATCTGTTCGAAGGAGGTTGCAGCGACCTTGTCGAAGTAGGGCTTCTGCAATTTCTCCGCTTCGTTCATGTCTTTCATCAACTGTGCGCGGGTGCTCCAGTGCGGAGACTTCTCCACGCCCTTGTCATTGACATAGGTCACCGTGCCGAAACCGGTGGTGAAATGCTTGCCGACCGGCCAGGCGGGGTAAATCATCCAGTAGATCAGGGACATGACCACCGTGGCGTAGAAGCCCATCAGCCACCAGGATGGCAGCGGATTGTTGTATTCCTGCAGATCCTCATCCCAGACGTGGCCGGTGGTTTGCACGGTTTGCGGTTTTTGCTGACTCATTATTTCGCTTCCTCAAAAAAACAACTCGCAGAGCGAGCCTGCGTCCCCCTCTCCCGCTTGCGGGGGAGGGCAGGGGTGGGGGAAATGGGCATGGCAAGCCTGTTTCATTTTCCATGCCCGTTTGTATCTGAATCCTCATCGAGGAACGGAATATCCCTGTGGGATTCCAGGCGCTCGCCGCGCTTCTTGCTGCCGAACACATAAATCAGGATCAGGCAGAAAGTGATGAAAAATATCAGCAGCGCGAGCGGCTTGGTATTTTCATCCCTGGAAAACCAGTGCAACCATTCCATCAAAGCCACCCTTGATTAGCGGAATTTGACGAATTCATCGTTGTCGTACTTGCTGAAGTCCACCATGGTGCCCAGCACCTGCAGGTAAGCCACCAGCGCATCCATCTCGCTGACATTGCTGCGGTCGCCGTCAAAATTGCCGGCTTGCGCCTGGGCAATCAGGTTTTTCTGGGCATCCGGGATGTGCAGCGTCCTGGCCACATCGGCGCCAAAGTCCTTGACGTTTCTGTCGTATTCGCCCTGGGTCAGGGAGTAGGGCACGCCAACCTGGCGCAGCGCCTTGAGGCGTTCGGCCACGTCGGAGTAATCCAGCGCCGTGGTCAGCAGCCATGGGTAACGCGGCATCACGGATGGCGGCACCATGGATTTAGGATCGATCAGGTGCTGTACGTGCCAGTCATTGGAGTATTTCATGCCGACGCGTGCCAGGTCCGGCCCGGTACGCTTGGAGCCCCACTGGAACGGATGGTCATACCTGGACTCCGCCGACAGCGAATAGTGGCCATAGCGCAACGCCTCGTCACGGAAGGGGCGGATCATCTGGGAGTGGCACAGATAGCAGCCCTCGCGCACATAAATGTCACGGCCGCGGGATTCCAGCGGGGTGTATGGACGCACTCCGTCCACTTTTTCCACTGTCTCCTTGATGAAGAACAGCGGTGCGATTTCTACCAGACCACCGATACTGATGGCGACCATGGTCGCGATCAGCATCAGTCCGACGTTTTTTTCAATCCATTCGTGTTTGAAATTGAACATATTATTTCTCAATTAAAAAGTCGCGAAGCGCCTCTGCGTCCCCCTCTCCCGCAAGCGGGAGAGGGCAGGGGAGAGGGCTTCCTAAATTTTCTTTACGCTGCCGCCTTGGCAGAGCTCAACACGCCCGCGGAAACATTGCGATTGGCCTGGCGAATGGTCATGTAGGCATTGAACACCATCAGCAGCATGCCGGTCAGGAAGAATATGCCGCCGATCGCACGCATCGCGTAGAAAGGATGCATTGCCGCCACGGACTCGGCGAAGGAATACTGCAGGTTGCCGAAGTCATCGAAGGCGCGCCACATCAGGCCCTGCATGATGCCGGAAATCCACATCGCGGTGATGTACAGCAGCGTGCCGATGGTCGCAAGCCAGAAGTGGATGCCGATCAGCTTTTCGCTGTAGATTTTGGTATCCCACAGCTTGGGGATGAGATGGTATAGCGAGCCGAAGGAAATCATCGCCACCCAGCCCAGYGCGCCGGAGTGCACGTGGCCCACGGTCCAGTCGGTGTAATGGGACAGCGCGTTCACRTCCTTCAGGGACATCATCGGKCCTTCGAAGGTGGACATGCCGTAGAACGACAGCGCCACGATCATGAARCGCATGATGGGGTCGGTGCGCAGCTTGTCCCACGCGCCGGACAAGGTCATGATGCCGTTGATCATGCCGCCCCAGGAGGGCAGCAGCAGCATGATGGAGAAGGTTGCAGCCAGGGTGGAGGTCCAGTCCGGCAGCGCGGTCCAGTGCAGATGGTGCGCGCCCACCCACATGTAGAGGAAGGACAGCGCCCAGAAGTGCACGATCGACAGGCGGTAGGAATAGATCGGACGGCCGGCCTGCTTGGGCACGAAGTAGTACATCATGCCGAGGAATGCGGCGGTCAGGAAGAAGCCCACCGCGTTATGGCCGTACCACCACTGCGTCATCGCATCCTGGGTGCCGGCGAACAGGCTGTAGGACTTGAGGGTGAACAGGCTCACGGGCACCGCCAGGTTGTTGAAGGTGTGCAGCAGGGCGGTCGCCAGAATGAAGGACAGGTAGAACCAGTTGGCCACGTAGATGTGCGGCTGCCTGCGCTTCATGAGGGTGCCGACGAAGACGATCAGGTAGACCACCCATACCACCTCGATCAGCAGGTCGATCGGCCATTCCATTTCCGCGTACTCGCGGCCCTGGCTGTAACCCAGCACGTAGCTGAGCGCCGCAAGGACAATCACCGCCTGCCAGCCCCAGAAGGTGAAGCTCGCCATGCCATCGCCGAACAGGCGGGTCTGGCAGGTGCGCTGCACCACGTAGTAGGAGGTGGCAAACAGGGCGCTGCCGCCAAAGCCGAAAATCACGGCACCGGTATGCACCGGCCGCAGGCGGCCAAACGTGATATAGGCCAGATCAAAGTTGAGGAATGGCCACGCCAGTTCGGAAGCGATATACACGCCCACGAACATGCCGACCGCACCCCACACCAGGGCCATGATCGTGAATTTCCGGACAATATCAAAGTTATATTGCTCGGTACCTGCGACGCCAACTGCCGCCATAACCTTCTCCTTGTTGATTTTGAAGCAAGCCACAACCAGTACACGCGCCGGCCTTCCAGCCCTGCAGGCCACCCGGCAGGCAAGACAAAGACCAAGCTTTGGGTCTCGCCTGGCCCCGGTATCTTTCAATGATTATTACTGGTGGAACTGACGCGCAAATTACGATTCACAGGGCGTGCACCGACCGGCAATATAGCCGTAAACGGCCAGGAATACCCTGACAAATGTCAACCTTTTGGGGTTATTTTAGAGTGACGCGAGAAAGAAGCTCACTGATGACGCGGCTTGAGCCATCACTTCGCGGCCGAGGGGCCGCCTTTTGAAATTGATTGCAGCCGGGCCGGCTGTAACAGGCGCACGATGCGGCGCTGGGTGGAGATCAGGGATTCTTCCTCAAAACGGGAAATCACACGGCACACGGTCTCTTCGGCCAATCCAAGATAATTCCCGATATCGCTGCGCGACATGCTGAGGTTAAGCTCTTCTGCAGGCTTGCCATGGCGCTTGAAACGCCGGGAGAGGTTGATGAAGAAGCTGGCAAGCCGCTCCTCCGCCCTTTTCTTGCCCAGGAGCAGCATCATTTCCTGGTTGTGGATGATTTCCTGGCTCATGATTTTGAGCAGCTGATGCTGAAGGCCCGGCACTTGCGCCACCAGTTCTTCATAGCGATCAAATGGCACCTCGCATACACTGGTAGTTTCCAGAGCCCGCGCCTCGCAGCTATAGCGATCGGCAACAAAAGAGTTAAGCCCTATCAGCTCTCCCGCTATATGCAAACCAGTTACCTGGATCCGGCCATCATCGGTCAACACCGAAGTCTTGACAGATCCGCTGCGGATCGCGAACACCGCGCGATAAGGCTCGCCAATGGAAAACAGGGGTTCGCCGCGCCGGTAGGTGCGGCGGTTCTTCACCAGGGTATTAAGCAGGCTGAGGTCCGCGTCTCCGCCCACGGCAAAACACAGGTTGTAGATCCCGCAATCCGCGCAGGCAATAGGAACGCATTGGTTTTCCACGGCCTTGGCAGGGTTGACGCGTTTGAGGGGAGTGCTGAAAGCGAGCATGGCTAAATCAGGCGCCGAGCACTGCGTGCGGCAGGTCGGTGATGCGGTATTTTCCGGTCTGCACCGCAAGGGCCAGCCTTTCCAGGGTCTGCTCATGCAGCATTTGAACGACTTTTTCCTTGATCGGCTTCCAGCGCGCATGCATGGGGCATGCGGTTTCGTCGCTGCATACTTTCAGGCCAAGAACGCAATCATCGGTAAAGCCCTGGCCTTCCGTCAGCACCAGCACCTGCATCAGATCGGTCTTTTCCGCCCCTTCGCGCAGGCAAAACCCGCCCAGACGGCCGCGAAACGAGTAGAGCAGATTGCCTTTGCACAGGTTCTGCATGATTTTTGCCAGATAGGCCGATGGCACACCCAGATGCCCGGCAATCTCGCGATTGAGCACAGGTTCCCCGCGCGGCTGCGTAGCGATGAAGATCAGGGCCTGAATGGCGTATTGGCTGGTTCGGGAGAGTATCATGGCGGCATCATTATGACGCAATCAAAAAATTTGTAAAGGATGGCACTATCCTGAATTGAATCAAGGCCGGGCTTAGTCCACCCTTGGCAAAATCAGACACTGCGCGGCCACGGCCGGATCCGGCGCGGCAGCGTACTCAACCACCCCCAGCAGAGGCGCTTCAAGCCGCTGGCGCAGCGCACCCAGATTCGACTCGAAACACGCCATCCCCGGATCGATGCGATTCGCCACCCAGCCGGCGAGCGGCAAGCCCTGGGCGCGAATGGCATCGGCCGTGAGCAGGGCGTGATTCAGGCACCCCAGCCGCATGCCCACCACCAGAACCACGGGCAGCCCCAGCAACCGGGCCAGATCGGCGCTGTCCTGGCGCGGATTCAGGGGCACCCTGAAACCGCCCGCGCCCTCGACAACCACCATCTCGGCGCATCCGGCCAGCGCCACAAAGGCCTCCCGGATACGCTCCAGATCAATGCTGACGCCAGCCTCTTCAGCCGCGGCATGGGGCGCCACGGCGGGTGCAAAGGCATAGGGATTGACCCATTCGGCAGGCGCCTGCGCGCTGGAGGCACGGCGCAGCGCGGCCACGTCGGCGCACGCCAGGCCCTCTGGCTGCAGCTCGCAGCCAGCGGCCACCGGTTTCATGCCCAGCACCGTCTTTCCGGCATTCCGCCAGGCGTGCAGCAGGGCACAGGCAATCAGGGTCTTGCCGACATTAGTATCCGTGCCGGTGACGAAAATTCCCTTGGGCGAGGAGATGGGAGACATTACTTTCCCCGCTGGCGCGGCGACGGCATCTGGACCACCTGCCGCCCGTCCGGCAGCTGGTTCGGCGCCCAGGCGTGGCCGTAGATCACTTCATAGGTGGCGGGAAGCTTGCCATGCTGGCGCAGCTTTTCGTATCCGGCTTCCATGCGCTGCCACGCGCTCTTGCCCGCCAGCCCCTGGCGCCGCCCCCGGGTTGCGTTATGCGCCCCCAGCGCCTTGAGGTCGCGCATCAGGCCGGACGCCGTATCGTAGGTCAGGGTGAAATACTCCATGTCCATGACCGGCTCGGCAAAGCCCGCCCGCATCAGGGCATCGCCGATATCGTGCATGTCCTGGAAACGGCTGACGTGGCTGTAGCCATCAATCTGGCTGAAAGCCTGGCGCAGCTCCCTCAGCGTGTCCGGGCCGAAGGTGCTGAACATCAGCAGGCC
>PQAG01000090.1 GCA_003104895.1 Nitrosomonadales bacterium | reverse complement strand
TTTACATGGACGGCAAACCCAGCCACAAGGTCAACGACGACGAAATTGTCGACCAGATCGAGCGTGAAGTGCGCGCCAAAATTGCAGCAAAACAACAAAAACCCTGAGAACCAGCCTAACAAAATGAGTCAGATCCAAGCCATTCGCGGCATGAACGACATCCTGCCGGAACACGCGCCCCTGTGGGAATTTTTCGAGGATACGGTGCGCGGCTGGCTGCGCAGCTACGGCTACCAGTGCATCCGCATGCCCATTGTGGAGCAGACCGGACTGTTCAAACGCGCCATCGGCGAAGTGACCGACATCGTGGAGAAGGAGATGTACACCTTCACCGACGCGCTCAACGGCGAGAGCCTGACGTTGCGCCCGGAAGGCACGGCATCCTGCGTGCGGGCCGTACTGCAGCACAATCTGCTTTACAATGCGCCGCAGCGCCTGTGGTACATGGGCCCGATGTTCCGCCATGAACGCCCGCAGAAAGGGCGTTACCGCCAGTTTCATCAGGTCGGCGTGGAGTCTCTGGGCTTTGCCGGCCCGGACATGGACGCCGAGCAGATCATGATGACGGCGCGCCTGTGGAAGAAGCTTGGACTGCAGGATGTGGCGCTGGAGATCAACACGCTCGGCAGCTCCGAGGATCGCGCCCGTCACCGCGCCCGCCTGGTGCATTACTTGGAACAGCATGCCGGACTGCTGGACGAGGACTCGAAGCGCCGTCTGCACACCAATCCCTTGCGTGTGCTTGACAGCAAGAATCCGGCCCTGCAAGCCCTGATCGAGGCCGCGCCGAAGCTGCTGGACGATCTGGACGAGGTGTCGCTCAAGCATTTCGAGGATGTGCAGGGCATGCTGCGCGCGGCTGGCATCGAATACCGCATCAATCCGCGCCTGGTGCGGGGGCTGGACTACTACAATTTCACCGTGTTCGAATGGGTGACGACGCGCCTGGGGGCGCAGGGTACGGTGTGTGCGGGCGGGCGCTACGACGGGCTGATTGCCCAGATCGGCGGCAAGCCTGCGCCAGCCTGCGGTTTCGCCATGGGGGTGGAGCGCCTGCTGGCGCTGCTGGAAGAGCAGCAGTTCCAGGCGCCCGGACAGCCTGCTGACGCCTACGTGGTGCATCAGGGTGATGCCGCGGACCGGTTTGCCCTGCTGGCTGCTGAAACATTGCGCGAGCAGGGCTTGCATGTGATCCTGCATTGCGGTGGCGGCAGCTTCAAGTCGCAGATGAAAAAGGCGGATGCAAGCGGAGCGCGTTACGCGGCGATCATCGGCGATGATGAAGCGGCTGAACAGCAAATGACGCTCAAGCCGCTGCGTGCGCTGGGTGATCAGGCACGCATGACGATAGCGGAAGCGGCGGATGTGATGGGTAACAAGCTTTAACCACGGAGTACACGGAGAACACGGAGAAAAAGGAGCCGCTTAAGCTCCGTGTTCTCCGTGGTTGATTAAGTTTTCAAGAGGTATACATGGCTTACGATCTGGAAGAGCAGGAACAAATTGATGCCGTCAAGGCGTGGTGGAAGCAGAACGGCACTACCGTATTGCTTGGTGTGGCGGTTTTCGTGGCGATTGTGGCCGGCATGCAGGGCTGGCGCTATTACCAGCACCAGCAGGCGATGCAGGCGGCTGGCCTGTATGAGGCTCTCCAAGGGGCTGCCGGCCAGCATAACACCAAAAGCGTGCGTGATATCGCCGCCCAGCTCATGGAGCGTTTCCCGCGCACGGCGTATGCGCCTCGCGCTGCGCTCAGCGCCGCCAGAGCAAGCTACGAGGCCGGGGATGGCAAGAGCGCCAAGGCCCAGCTGCAGTGGGTGATGGAGCATGCGAAAAGCGATGAAATCAAGGATGCAGCCCGCTTGCAGATGGCAGGCGTGCTGCTTGACGAGAAGAATCATGAAGAAGCGCTGAAGCTTCTGGACGCCAGGCATGGCGCGGGTTTTGACGGCCTGTACGCCGACCTGAAGGGGGATGTGCTGCTGGCCTCGGGCAAGAGCGCCGAGGCGCGTGCCGCCTATCAGCTCGCTTTGGAAAAACTGGATCCGGCCAGCGGTTATCGCGGACTGGTGCAGCTGAAACTGGATGGCCTGGGGGGATGATGAATATTCATATGACGCTGCGTTTGTCCATTGCGGGTTTGATGGTGTTGTCGCTGGCTGGCTGTGCCGGTTTTGGCGAGTCCATTTCCACCGGTTTTGGCTTGTGGGGGGGGGGCGAGAGGGTGGAAAAACCTGCGCCGCTGCCTGAAATCAAGCCAAGCGTGGCGGTCAAGACCCAATGGCAGGCTAGTATTGGCAGTGCCGGTGATTATGTGTTTACCCCCGCATTGCAAGACGGCAGCGTTTACGCCGCCGGCCATGACGGCAATGTCGCCCGCTTCGATGCGGAGAGCGGCAGGCAGCTATGGCGCGTGGCAACGGGCAAGAAACTATCCGCTGGGGTGGGCGTTGGCTCGGGCCTGGTCCTGGTGGCAACGCGCAAGGGAGAAGTGCTGGCCTTCGACCTGGATGGCAAGGCTTTGTGGCAATCCAGGGTTTCATCGGAGGTCCTGAGCGCGCCTCAGGCGGCTGAAGGCATTGTCGTGGTGCGTGCCGCGGATGGGCAGATTWMCGGSYTGGATGCCCGCGATGGCAAGCGCAAGTGGGTGTATCAGCGAGCCCTGCCATCCCTGGCGATTCGCAGCCATGCCGGCGTGGTGGTAACGCGCGGCGGSGTGTTTGCCGGCTATGCGGGCGGCAAGCTGGTGGCGCTTTCTATCTCCAATGGCGTTCTGGGCTGGGAAGCCAGCGTGGCGCAGCCACGCGGCGCCACTGAACTGGAGCGCATCGCCGATGTGACCAGCCAGCCGGTAGTGGATGGCAACAGTATTTGCGCAGTAGCCTATCAGGGGCGGGTGGCCTGCTTCGAGATAAGCAGTGGCAACCTGATCTGGGCGCGGGAAATGTCGAGTGTTGCCGGTTTGTCTCTGGATGCGTCCTCGCTCTACGTCAGTGATGCCCGTGGCGCGGTGCATGCGCTGGATAAAAGCAGCGGCGCCAGCTTGTGGAAGCAGGACAAGCTGTCCAACCGCCGCCTGAGCGCCCCGGCCGTGAGCGGAAAGTTTGTGGCAGTGGCCGACCTGGAAGGCTATGTGCACTTCCTCTTGCGTGAAGATGGCAGTTTTGCCGCGCGTGCGGCCACCGATGGCAGCGCGATTGCTGCCACGCCCCTGCTGCTGGAGCCGGACCTGTTGCTGCAGACGCGCAATGGCGGACTGTTTGCGCTTGGCGCCCGATGAAACCTACTCTGGTTCTGGTAGGGCGGCCTAACGTCGGAAAATCCACGCTTTTCAATCGCCTTACCAAGAGCCGTGATGCGCTGGTGGCCGATCTGCCCGGCCTGACCCGTGACCGCCATTATGGCCATGGACTGGTGGGCAGCAAGCCCTATCTGGTGGTGGATACCGGCGGTTTCGAGCCGGTCGCCAAGGACGGCATCCTGCACGAGATGGCGAAGCAGACCCTGCAGGCGGTGGACGAAGCCGATTGCATCGTGTTTCTGGTGGATGCCCGCCAGGGCTTGACGCCGCAGGACAAGATCATTGCGGACGGCCTGCGCAAGTCGGGCCGGCCGGTGTTTCTTGCGGTCAACAAGGCCGAGGGCATGCGCCGCGAGGTGGTGGCGGCCGAGTTCCATGAGCTGGCGCTGGGCGATCCGCTGGTGATTTCCTCAGCGCACGGCGAAGGCGTGCGTGAACTGATCGAATTGGCGCTGGAGGGCTTCCCCGGCGGAGCGGAAGAGGAAGAGGAAGAAGACCATCCCAAGGTGGCCATCGTCGGCCGCCCCAATGTGGGCAAATCCACGCTGGTCAACCGCCTGCTGGGCGAAGAGCGGGTCATCGCCTTCGATCAGCCGGGCACCACGCGCGACAGCATCTACATGGACCTGGAGCGCGATGGCAAGCGTTATACCCTGATCGATACGGCCGGAGTGCGCAAGAAGGGCAAGGTATTCGAGGCGATCGAGAAGTTTTCCGTCATCAAGACCCTGCAGGCCATCGAAGACGCCAACGTGGTGGTGCTGGTGCTGGACGCGCGCCAGGATATTTCCGAGCAGGACGCGCATATCGCCGGCTTCATCCTGGAAGCGGGCAGGGCGCTGGTGGTCGCGGTGAACAAGTGGGACGGCCTGGATGGGGCGCGGCGCGAGGTGATCAAGAACGACCTGGCGCGCAAGCTGCAGTTCCTCGAATTCGCCAAGTATCACTACATTTCCGCCCTGCAGGGCAGCGGCGTGGGCGGTCTGTTCAAGTCCATCGACAGCGCCTTTGCGGCAGCAATGAAGAAGATGTCCACGCCCATGCTGACGCGCGTG
>PQAG01000089.1 GCA_003104895.1 Nitrosomonadales bacterium | reverse complement strand
TCCGCCTTTACCGCCAAGGTTTCCAGCGCCATCACCTGGAGCGCCGTGGTGATGGGCCTGGTCGGCCTGATGACGCGCTGGTACGAGTCCTACCTGATCAGCCCGGATGTCGGCCACATCCCGATCAGCAATCTGTATGAAGTTTTCATCCTGTTTTCCATCCTCACCGCGCTGATGTACCTCTATTATGAACAGCGCTACCAGAACCGCCAGCTGGGCGCCTTCGTGCTGCTGGTGATCAGCGCGGCGGTGGGCTTCCTGCTGTGGTACACCTTCGACCGCCAGGCCCACGAAATCCAGCCGCTGGTGCCGGCGCTGCAATCCTACTGGATGAAAATCCACGTTCCGGCCAACTTCATCGGCTACGGCGCCTTCGCCCTGGCGGCAATGGTTGGCGTGGCCTATCTTCTGTCCGCCAAGGGCATCATGACGAGCCGCCTGCCGGCCCAGGACCTGCTCGACGACCTGATGTACAAATCCATCGCCATCGGCTTCGCCTTCTTCACCATCGCCACCATCCTCGGCGCCATGTGGGCGGCGGAAGCCTGGGGCGGCTACTGGTCGTGGGACCCGAAGGAAACCTGGGCGCTGATCGTGTGGCTGAATTACGCCGCCTGGCTCCATCTGCGCCTGGTCAAGGGCCTGCGCGGCCCGCTGCTGGCATGGTGGGCGGTCATCGGGCTGTTCGTGACCCTGTTCGCCTTCGTTGGCGTCAACATGTTCCTCTCCGGACTGCACTCATACGGCACGCTCTAGACAAGGAGGAATACCTTGAACCGGCCTGTCCTCACCATTCTGGCCTTATCGTCCGCCTGCACCGCCCTGGCCGCGCCCCCCGTCGCTGGTGACGCGAAAAAAGGCGCCGCCATCGCCACCCAGGTTTGCTTTGCCTGTCATGGCGCCGACGGCAACGGGATCACCCCGCCAAATCCCGACTATCCCAAACTCGCCGCCAAGCAGCCGGAATACCTGCTCAAGCAGCTCAAGGATTTCAAGGCCGGCAAGCGCAAGAACGACATCATGGCCGGCATGGTGGCCAGCCTGAGTCCGGATGACATGGCCAATCTGGCGCTCCATTTCGCGTCCCAGAAGAACAAGGCCGGCGTGGTGAACAGCCCGGAGCTGCTCGATTCCGGCAAAAAATTCTACTCCGACGGAAACCCCGGCCTGGGCGTTCCAGCCTGCGCCGGCTGTCACCAGCCGGACGGGGGCGGCACCAGCGCCTATCCGCATCTGGCGGGCCAGCATGCCGGTTACGTCTACCAGCAGTTGAAGCGCTTTGCCAGCGGCGAACGCGACAACGACCGCGGCCTGGTGATGCAGTCCCTCGCGTTGCGGATGACCGAGCAGGAGATGAAAGCGGTTTCCGAATACATCTCCAGCCTGAAATAGCCAAAGCAAGGATTGCACGATGAAAAAAGCATTTCTGATAAGCCTGTCCCTGGGCCTGGCCGCCCTCTCATCCGCCCATGCCGCCCCGCCCAGGCAGCCCAGGGCGCCCGGAATCGAATCCCCCGGTTATGTCTGGGAAGCGCAGTCTGAAGAGGAAGCGTTGCTGCTGAAAATGAAGGGGGACGTGGCGCGCGGAAAGATTGCCTATCAGGGCTGCCAGGGCTGCCACAAGCCCGATGCCTCCGGCCTGCCGGACGGCACCTACCCGCAACTGGCGGGGCAGCACATCACGGTCCTGATCAAACAGCTGTCCGACGTGCGCGAGGGTCGGCGCGACAACCCGAAAATGTTCCCCTTTGCCGGCAAGCATGTGGTAGACACGCAGGAAGTGGCCGACATTGCCGCCTTCCTCAGCAGCCTGCCGCCACCCGGCCACAACGACAAAGGCCCCGGCAGCGACCTGGCGCGCGGCAAGGCGCTTTATGAGCAGGACTGTGTTTCCTGTCACGGCGGGCGCGGCGAGGGCAATGCCGGGAAATTCTACCCCGTCACCGCAGGCCAGCATTACCGCTACCTGGTGCGCCAGATCGTGGCGATCAGGGACGGCAGCCGCCGCAATGCCAATCCGAAAATGGTCAGGGTGGTGAAGGATTACTCCACCAGCGATATCGGCGCAGTGGCGGATTACATGTCCCGCATGAGCCTGCCCGCAGAAAAATAGCCCATTAACCCGCTGCCCGCAGCATGGCGATCTGCTCCATCACCGGTTCGCTTACCGGCTCGAGCTTGCGCCGCATCAGGGAGCCAATGGCGGTGGTGCGCACCAGGATGGGCGCTACGCTGAATTCCCCGATCTCGGCCAGGATCAGCAAGGCGCGCAGCGCCGCCAGGCATTGCGGTGCAGCGGCAAGCACGGCGGCCAGTTCACGGTCAGGATCATCAAGCCGCTGCTGTGCCATCGCTTCTGCCATCGCCAGATCAAGCTCGCCGCCCGCAACCTGCCGCAATACGCCGAAATAGGCGCCCATGCTGCGAAACACGGAACGGGCCACATCCTGATCCGCGGGACGGCGCAGCACCTCCTCGCAGGCGGCGAGAAACGCCTGCCCGGGCGCTGCCAGCACCCGCGCCAGCTGCCGCGCATACTTGTTGCCAGCGGCCAGCAAGGGTTCGATCTGGCTCCACCCGGTGTGCGCCATGGCCTGTCCGGGAAGCGCATCCGGCAGCGCGGCAAGAAAGCCCGCATAATAGGTGTTATCGCCTTTGGCTCTCCCCCACAAACGCTGCATGGCCTGCTCATCAATCAGACCGGGCTGCAGCACGATGCGTACGGTATCGATAATGACATGGGGGCTGGTCTCGAACGGCAAGTGCTCCACCAGGTAATTCGCCAGCACCGGCCCCATGCTGCCCTGCGAAACCGCCGCCCGTTCCAGCATGCGCCGCGCGTTGTCCCCGCTCTGCATGCACCACCAGGCGCGCCGCGCCAGCTCGTCGGTCAGGCGGGGGGAATAGGCGACCGAAACCACCGCCTCCTCCTCGCCCAGCAGCAGCAGCTTGTCGATATTTTCGCCGGAGTTCTGCCCCATGCGCGTCCAGCGCTGGATGAACAGCGGGTAGCCGCCGGGAGAGCCCAGCGCATGGCCGGAAAGAAGTTCGCGCACCAGGCGCAGATACTGTTCCTTTCGCCCGGTCGGGTGTAGCGCCACGCGCGCCTCGCCGCGCTCGGTCAAGGCATAAAGGGTAAGGCTGTTCTCGTCGATGCGCACCGCCTGCAGGGCATGCGTCAGCAGGACATTGAGACGCAGGGCGTCTTCGCTGGAGAGTTCCATCAGTTAAGCTGTATCCTTTGCCCCCACGGTACCGGCGTCTTGCCCTTGACCAGCCAGAGGACGGGAAAATCCGGCTCGGCCCGGGGGAAATCGCCCTCGGCGTCGGTGAAATACAGCAGCAGGTCGGGCTGGCGTCCCTGGCGGGCGAGCCAGTCGAATACAGGGACGAAACTGGTGCCGCCGCCGCCCTTGATGTTTTCCGGCAACTGCAATTCCTCCCACGGCTCGAATTCCCACGGCGCGCCTTCGGACAGGGCAGTATCGCAGGCCAGCAAAGTGACCCTGGCGCGCAGCTGCCCCTTGAGCGCGTTCACTTCCGAGAGAAACTGCGCCAGCTCCTTCTCGCCCACCGAGCCGCTGGTATCCAGCGCCACCACCAGATCCACCTGGCCGCTGCGCAGGGAGGGGAAAATCACGCTGCCTTCACGGCGCGAAGGGCGCATGTAGCTGTAATCGTCGCGCGCCACCTGGTTCATGTAACGCGCCAGCAGCATGCGCCACGGCAGCTGCGGCTGCAGCAGGTGATCCACCAGGCGCGCCAGCGCCCCGCCCATCTTGCCCGCCGCCATGGCCTGCTGCGCCGCGGCGGCCGTGCGCTGCTGCCACTGGCGGCCCAGCTCATCGCGTTCTTTCGCGTTCAGGGGCGGCGGCTGATCAGCGCCGCCCTGCCCCTCCTGCGGGTCCTGCTGCTGGCCGCCCCCGCTGCCCTCGGCATCGTCCTTTTGCTGTTTGCCGCTGCCTGCGCCGCCATCCTGCTGCGGCTCCTGATCGCTGTCGCCCTCCTGACCGCCTTCCGACTCMTCGCTGTCGTAGAGGTGCTGGTCCATGGTCTGGTCGGAGTTGTTGTCGCCRATGCAGGGATAGATCTCCTCCGCCGTCATGCCTTCATAGGCATCCAGCAGCAGCACGCCSGGCGGCGGCTTGAGACCGTCYGCCACCAGCAGGGGGTTGATGGCGTGGTCGCAGGCCACGTCCCAGCGGTGCTTGACGCGATGCTGGCGGCGGGCGAAGTGGGACAATGCGCAGTGCAGCGCCTCGTGCGCCAGCACGAACTGGGTCTCTTCCAGCGTCAGCGCGGCGATATAGGCGGGGTTGTAGTAGAACTTGCGCGCGTCGGTGGCCGAGGTGGGGCACCATTTCTCGCTCGCCGCCACCATCGGCAGGCGCAGGGCAAGCGCCCCCAGGAACGGCTTGTCGAGAATCAGCCGGGTGCGGGCGGCTGCGAGCTTGGTTTCGATCGAGGTGTCAAACATTGCACTTTGATGCGAGGCTACATCTCATACAGCATGATGTCGGCCACCGCATTCGCCCATTGCGAGAACTGCGGCACCTTGAAGAGCTGCTGGCCGATGGCGCGATGCATGTCCGACACCAGCATGATGCCCATCTCGCGCAGCGGAAAGCGGGTGGCGTAATC
>PQAG01000088.1 GCA_003104895.1 Nitrosomonadales bacterium | reverse complement strand
AGGGCGCCGCCACCGATCATGAGCAGTTCGACAGGCTGAACCAGTGAGCCGAGGTGGCCGCCAGCCAGGGCAAAACCGCCGAAAACAGCAGCCAGGATGACTACATAGCCAACAATCACCAGCATCTCGATACCCCCATTGCCACTGGCCTACCTATTCAGGTCAGCGGAATAATTTTGTCAACTTTATCAACTTATGCCGTCTTGCGCTACGCCAACATGGCGCCAGCCGTGGCGATGGCGATGGTGGCCAATCCCAGGCTCAGGTTGATGCCCACCAGTTGACGGATGCTTGCCAAAGCTGCGCCGCCGCTTTTCCAGTCCTGATTTGCCACGCCATTCCTGAGACGGACATAGGGGGCAAAAAATACATAGGCAAAAATCGCCATCATGGCCAGCCCAAGGCCCAGCATGGCATGCACGTAAAGGGGAACAACCGCCATGCCGCCCATCAGCCCGATCATGAACAGACCTGACGCCAGTATCGCGGCAACGCACGCCCACACCCAGGGGAAAAAACGCCGGAACACGCCCACCCACAATTGCAGGCGCACGGGCGGCTCAAGCAGGTCAGCCGCCACAGGGCGCAGCAACTGGTGGGCAAAAAACATGCCCCCGACCCAGATCACGACCCCCAACACATGCAGCATGATCATCAGCTTCATATACATTTCCTCTGGTTTAATTGAATTCGTTTCCCAGCGCCCGCCTGACCGGGCCAAAGCTGCGCCGGTGCTGCGGCGTCACGCCATGGCGCTGGATCGCCTGCAGGTGCGCAGCAGTAGGATAACCCTTGTGCCGCGCAAAATCATATTGCGGGTAGACCAGGTGCAATTCACGCATTTCGGCATCCCTGGCGGTTTTGGCCAGGATGGAGGCGGCCGAGATTTCCGCCACCAGGCTGTCGCCCTTGACCACCGCGCGCACTGGCATGGCCAGAGATGGGCAGTGCAGGCCGTCCACCGCCACCTCGCGCGGTTCCATGGACAGGCTCTCCACCGCGCGCTTCATCGCCAGCAGGCTTGCCTGCAGTATATTGATGCGGTCGATTTCCTCGGCCGAAGCGCTGGCGATCGCCCAGGCCAGCGCGTGTTCCCTGATCTCCAGGGCCAGGGCTTCGCGCCTTTTTTCACTCAGTTTCTTGGAATCCGCCAGCCCGGCAATGGGGTGAGCAGGGTCCAGAATCACTGCCGCGGCAAATACCGCGCCTACCAGCGGGCCGCGCCCGGCCTCGTCCACGCCGCACAAGACCATCACGCCTTGCCCCGCTGCGGCAAATACTGCAACACTGCCTCGCAGGCGCGCTGCGCCGTGTTTTGCCGCAGACTGACATGCATGCGCTGGAACTCGGCTTCAAGTCCGTTCTGCACCTGGGTGTCGTGCAGCAGGTTCAGCAGGGCCTGCGCCAGATTGCCGGGCGTGGCGTCCTCCTGCAGCAGTTCGGGCACGACAAAACGGCCAGCGAGGATGTTGGGCAGCCCGACATAGGGCAGGTAGCCCTTGCGCCGCATCAGGAAGGCGGAAAGCCTGGACAGCTTGTAGGTAATCACCATGGGGCGCTTGAGCAGGGCGGTTTCCAGGGTGGCAGTGCCGGAAGCCACCAGCGCCACATTGGCAGCCGTCAAGGCGGCATGCGCATGGCCAAACAGGATGGTCAGCGGCAAAGCCTCGGCACCCAGACGGTACAGGGCGGCCTCGAAGAAATCGCGTGTCTCGCGGCTGACCAGGGGCACCAGGAACTGGATATCCGGATCGACGCTGGCGATTTTCTGCGCAGTGCGGATAATAAGTTCCGCCATGTAGTGCAATTCGCTTTGTCGGCTGCCGGGCAGCAGGGCGATGATGTTGCCCTGCGCGGCAAGCTTGAGCTGCGCGCGCATGGCAGCGCGGTCTGGATGCTGCGGCAGAACATCCGCCATGGGGTGGCCCACGTAGCTGACGGGCACGCCAGCGGCTTCGTAAATCTCCGGCTCGAAGGGAAACAGGGCGAGGATGTGCGTGACTGAACGCGCGATGGTCTTGACCCGTTCGCGGCGCCATGCCCAGACCGACGGGCTGACGTAGTGAATGGTGGGGATGCCGTGCGACTTGAGTGCTTTTTCCAGGCCGAGATTGAAATCCGGCGCATCCACGCCGATGAACAGGTCGGGGGGGCTGGCCAGGAAGTAGCGTTTCAGTTCGCGCCGGATAGCGAGTATTTCTGCAAAATGCCGCAGCACCTCAAGATAGCCGCGCACCGCCAGCTTTTCCATGGGGAACAGGGTCTGCGTCCCGGCGGCCTGCATTTTTGGCCCGGCAATGCCCACGAATTCGGCATCCGGCAATTTTTCCCTGAGCGCGGCGACCAGATGGCTGCCGAGCAGGTCGCCCGAAGCCTCGCCCGCGACAATACCTATTCTTAGCCTGCGTCCTCCCGCCACAACCACGCTCCCGTTCAGCGGATGATGCCGCGGGTGGATTTGGCAAGGAATTCCAGCAATAAGGCGATTTCCGGGGTCGCCTCGCCCTGCTCTGCCAGCGCCTGTTTGGCGTCATTCAGGCTCAGGCCCGACTTGTACAAGGTCTTGTAAGCGCGCCGCAATGCCATGATGGCATCGGCCGGAAAGCCGCGCCGTTTCAGGCCCTCGGAGTTGATTCCGTGCGGGGCGGTGGGATTGCCGCCGACGGTCACATAGGGCGGCACATCCATGGTAATGACCGAACTGATGCCGATGATGCAGTGGGCGCCGACATGGCARAACTGGTGCACGCCGGTGAATCCGCCGAGAATGGCAAAATCATCGACCGTGACATGGCCCGCCAGGGTGGCGTTRTTGGCGAARATGGTGYTGTTGCCGACCTGGCAGTCRTGYGCGACATGCACATAGGCCATCACCCAGTTRTCGTTCCCCAGGCGCGTCACMCCCACGTCCTGCGCCGTGCCCAGATTGAAGGTGCAGAATTCGCGGATGGTGTTGCGGTCGCCGATTTCCAGGCGAGTGGGTTCACCGGCATATTTCTTGTCCTGCGGCACCTCACCCAGGCTGGAGAACTGGAATATCCTGTTGTCGCAGCCTATCCGGGTGTGGCCTGAAATCACCACATGCGGGCCGATCCAGGTGCGGTCGCCGATCTCGACGTGCTCGCCGATCAGCGAATAGGCGCCGACGGCTACCCCTTCGCCGAGCCGGGCGCCAGGGTGAATGATCGCGGTGGGGTGGATCATGAGCGTCCCCATACAAAATCGCGAAGCGCCACTCTGTCCCCCTCTCCCGCCAGCGGGAGAGGGTTGGGGGAGAGGGAAATGGCCATTACATAAACCGTTTTCATTTTATTCAAATCGAGCCCATGACCATTTAAGCAATGTCACGCTTGGCGCACATCAATTCGGCCTCGGCCGCAATCTCTCCATCCACCCTGGCTTCTGCCTTGAATTTCCAGATGCCGCGCATATTGCGCAGGATCTCGACGTGCAGATGCAACTGGTCGCCGGCGGTGACAGGTTTTTTGAAACGCGCATTGTCGATGCCGACAAAGTAGAACACGGAATTTTCGTCCGGCAGCGAGCCCATGGTCCTGAACGACAGGATGCCGGCCGCCTGCGCCAGCGCTTCCATGATCAGCACGCCCGGCATCACCGGATGGTGCGGGAAATGGCCCTGAAAGAATGGCTCGTTGATGGTGACGTTCTTCACCGCCACGATGGTTTTTCCCGGCTCGCACTCCAGCACCCGGTCCACCAGCAGGAATGGGTAGCGGTGCGGCAAATGCGCCATGACTTCATGAATATCCATGCTGCTCACGATTTCTTCCTTTCGAGTTCTGCAATTTTTTGTTCCAGCTGGCGGATCTTGTCCGCCATACTGTCGAGGTGGCGCAAATGCGCCGCATTCTTGAGCCACTGCTCGTGCGTGGAGAATGGCATCGCCGAGGTGTAGGCGCCGGGCTTGGTAATTGATTTGGTAATCAGTGTGCCGGACGAGACCGAAACATTGTCGGCGATGTTCAAATGGCCAAGGATCATGCCCGCGCCGCCCACGGTACAGTTGCGCCCGATCCTGGCACTGCCGGCGATGCCGACGCAGCCTGCCATGGCGCTGTGAGCGCCAATATGGACGTTATGTGCGACCTGAATCTGGTTGTCCAGCTTCACGCCCTCCCCGATCACGGTATCTTCCAGCGCCCCGCGGTCGATGGTGGTATTGGCGCCGATTTCGACGTCATCGCCAATCACCACCCGGCCGATTTGGGGGATTTTCAGCCAGCGGCCTTCCTCGCGCGCCARGCCAAAACCGTCCGCGCCGATCACGGCGCCGGAATGCACGATCACGCGCGCGCCCAGCAGGCACTGGTGATACACCACCACCCGTGGATGCAGGCGGGTGCCGGCGCCAATCTCRGCCTGGTCTCCGATCGCGCAACCGGCCCCGATGATGACCCGCTCACCAATGCGCGCGCCGCGCCCGATGTGCACGAAAGGGCCAATCGAAGCGCTGGCCGCGATCACAGCATCCGGCTCCACCACGGCCGTGGGGTGAATCCCTGCGACGGCTGGCTCAAATGGGTTGAGCAGCGCAGTCACCCGGGCAAAATAGGCTGAAGGGTTGCTGCTGATGATGCGTGGCTTCTGCGTGGCCTCGCGGTTTTCCTGAGTGAGGATCACCGCGCCTGCCCGGGTGGTTTCCAGCAGCTTTTTCAGACGCGTGCTGGCAAAGAAACTGATATTGCAGGGCTGCGCCGTTTCCAGCGCAGCCACCTGGTCGATCCGGACCCGGGCATCGCCCAGCAGTTCGCCGCCCAGGCGGTCCACGATTTCACCCAGCGTAAATGTATGCTCCATTCCGGCGCCCACGGACTGTTCCTGATGAAAAACCGGGCGGCAGCCCGGCCCTGAACTTATTTCTCGGCCAGCGCCTTGAGCACTTTCTCGGTCACATCAATGCGATGGCTGGCGTACACCGCTTCCTGCAGGATGAGGTCGAATTTCTCGGCCTCGGCAATGGCGATGATCGCCTTGTTGGCGCGCTCCTGAACGGCGGAAAGTTCCTCGTTGCGGCGCAGGTTGAGGTCTTCACGGAATTCGCGCTGGGCGCGCTGGAAATCGCGGTTGAGGTTGGCCAGGTCGCGTTCCTTGTTGCGGCGCTCGGTATCGCTGATGGTCACGCCTTCTCGCTCCAGGTAAGCCTGCAGATCCTTGGCCTGTTTCGCCATTTTCTGCAGTTCCTGATCGCGGGTTGCGAACTCCTTTTCCAGCTTTTTCTGCGCCTTCTGCGCGGGTGCCGCTTCGCGGAACACGCGCTCGGTATTGACGAAACCGATCTTGAATTCGCTCGCGGCAGCGGCCATGCCACTGATCTGCATCAGGGACAGTGCAAGCAATGTCATGCCAATCTTTTTCAATTCAATTCTCCTCAAACTTAAAATACGGTGCCCATCTGGAACTGGAACACCTCGGTCTTGTCGCCCTCTTTCTTGTTCAGCGGCTGCGCCAGGCTGAATTTGAGCGGGCCGATGGGCGAATACCAGCTCAAGGACAGGCCAGCGGAGAACCGCATGTCCGAAAAGCTCACTTTCGAGTAACGTCCATAATGGTCATCCGGGCCAAACACCGAGCCACCGTCGACAAATGCCCCGAGGCGAATAGACTTGTCCGTACCCAGTCCCGGGAAGGGGAACATCAGCTCGGCGGTGCCGACGATGCGGCTAGTGCCGCCCACCGCATTGTCGAACTCATCCCGCGGCCCCAAGGAGCTGGTCCGGTAGCCCCGCACCGAGCCAATGCCGCCAGCATAGAAATTCTTGAAGAAGGGCAGCGGCTTGTTGCCATAGCCATCAGCATAGCCCACTTCACCATTCAGCAGCAGCGTATAATTTTTGGCAAAGGTCTGCAGATGCTGGTACTGATAGGAAATCTTGTAATATTCCAGGTCCAGCCCCGGCAGACCGACCTCTCCGTAAAGACGCTGCAGGCTGCCGGCCGTCGGATACAGCAGGCTGTCGCGCGTATCCCGCGCCCAGCCCAGGTCCGCGCGCGCTGTCATGACGCTGTCACCGAACAGGTTGACGAAGTCGATGAAGCGCTTCGCACTGTTTTCGTCCACCGTGGTGTCGATCTTTTCCAGTGCCAGGCCGAGGCTGACGGTATCCTTCTCGTTCAGGGGAATGCCGAAGCGCATGCCGCCGCCCAGTGTCGAGGTCTTGTAGCTGCTGACCGTCGACAGGCGCGAGGGGTTGATGTCGCGCTTGTAGACATCGAAACCGCGGCTTACGCCATCATCGGTGAAATAGGGGTTGGTGTAGGACAGGGAGTAAACCTTGTTGATGCTGCCGCTGTTAACCTGCGCAGCAAGAAAATTGCCGCTGCCAAACACGTTCTGCTGCGAGATGGAACCGCTCAGCACGATGCCTTGTGAGCTGGAAAAACCGGCACCGGCCATGATGCTTCCGGTCGGTTTCTCGGTCACGCTGTAATTCAGGTCCACCTGGTCTGTGGTGCCGGGAACGGCGGGCGTTTCCACGTTGACGTCGGTAAAGTAGCCGAGGCGCTGCAATCTCTCGCGCGAGCGGTTGATCTTGTCGGCAGCATACCAGCCGCCTTCGATCTGGCGCATTTCGCGCCGCAGCACCTCATCCCGCGTCTTGGTATTGCCCGCCATGTTGATGCGCCGCACATAGACGCGGCGGCCCGGATCGAGGAAGAAGGTGAAGGCGGCCGTGCTTTTTTCCTTGTTGATTTCCGGCACCGCGTTGACGTTGGCGAAGGCGTAGCCATCGTTGCCCAGGCGGTCGCTGATGGCCTTGCTGGATTCGGTCAGCTTCTCGCGCGAAAAGACATCTCCGGCCTTCACCTTGATCAGCTTGCTGAGTTCCTCCTCCGGCACCAGCATTTCCCCTGCCAGCTTGACATCGGAAATGGTGTATTTGGCGCCTTCACGCACATTGATGGTGATGTAGATATCGTTCTTGTCGGGCGTAATCGAAACCTGGGTGGATTCCACATTGAATTCGAGGTAACCGCGGTTCAGATAGAAGGAGCGCAACGACTCCAGGTCGGCAGAAAGTTTCTGTTTCGAATACTGGTCGTTCTTGCTGTACCAGGACATCCAGCCCGAGGTGGACAGCACGAACTGCTCCAGCAATTCCTTTTCGCTGAAGGTTTCATTGCCGACAATGTTGATCTGCTTGATCTTGGCGATCTCGCCCTCGGAAATATCGAAGCTGATGGCAACGCGATTGCGCTCCAGCGGCGTCACCGTTGTGGTGATCGTCACGCCATACTTGCCGCGGCTGAAATACTGCCGCTTCAGCTCCTGCTCGGCGCGATCGAGCAAGGCCTTGTCGAAAATCTTGGATTCAGCCAGGCCCGCCATTTTAAGGCCATCCTTGAGCTGTTCCTTGCTGAATTCCTTGCTGCCGGCAATATCCACCTGGGCAATTGCCGGCCGTTCCTGCACCATCACCACCAGCACGCCATTCTCCGACTCCAGGCGCACATCCTTGAAGAAGCCGGTGGCGTACAGCGCCTTGACCGCGGCAGCCGCCTTTTCATCGTCCAGCGTGTCGCCCACCTTGACTGGCAGGTAGCTGAATACGGTACCGGCTTCAGTACGCTGAATGCCTTCCACCCGGATGTCTATGACTACAACAGGCTCAAACGCTGCAGCAGATGCCGCATAAAGAGAGGCAATCAGGAACGGAATGATTTTTTTCATTATTGGCCGGAAAGCAAGCGGTTAATATCGTTGTAAAAGGCGAAAGCCATGAGCGCCATCAGCAGCGCCATCCCGACCTGCTGGCCGATTTCCATGGCGCGCTCCGAAACCGGGCTTCCCTTCAGGATTTCGGCCATATAATACATCAAATGCCCGCCATCCAATAAGGGGATGGGCAACAAATTGAGCACCCCCAGACTGATGCTGATCAAAGCCAGAAAGCTCAGATAGGGCAGCCAGCCCATGTGCGCCGACTGGCCTGCATAATCTGCAATCGTGATGGGGCCGCTGATGTTCTTGAGCGACACATCCCCCAGTACCATGCGTCCCAGCATGTTCAGGCTGAACACCGAGGTATCCCAGGTTTTGTGCAGCGCCGCGCCCAGCGCCTGAACTGGCGGGTAACGCACTTCGGTCAGGAGTTTCCTGCCCAGTTCTGCATCCACCTGCGGCGCAGCGCCGACCTTCCCCACCACCTTGCCCTGCTCGGTCGCGGCAGCAGGCCTCACCTGCATGGTCAACAGCTGTTTTCCGCGCCGGATTTCAAAGCTCAGCGCACGCTCCGGATGATCCCTCACCCACTGCACCAGATCTTCCCAGCGCTCCACAGCCTGGCCGTTGACGGCCGTGATTTCATCCCCGGCCTGCAGCCCGGCCTTCGCACCTGCCCCATCCGGCACCAGCTTGCCAATGACTGGACGCAACAGGGGACGAAAATGCGTCAACCCCAGTTTTTCGAGAAAATCGCCATCCAGATCCTCTGCCGTCAGGCTGGCGGTTTCCAGAATATGGAACTGGATTTCCCCGCGCTCATTGCGGGTTTCAATTCTCACCCCCTGCTTTTCCATGACCCGCCTGAGCAGCAGCCAGCGCGCATCCTGCCACGTCACCACGGCCTCGCCGTCAATCGACGTCATCACCTCGCCCGGCTGAAAACCCGCCAGAGCCGCGGGGCTGGCGGGCGCAGGCTGCCCCAGAATGGGTTTCACGCCCGGCACGCCGCTGATGAACAGGAACCAGTACAGGGCAATCGCCAGCAGGAAATTGGCCACCGGCCCTGCGGCGACGATGAGGATGCGGCGCCACACCGGTTGCCGGTTGAAGGCGCGCGGAAGTTCGTGGGGCGCGACCTCGCCCTCGCGCTCGTCCAGCATCTTGACGTAGCCCCCCAGGGGGAAGGCGGCCAGCACCCATTCCGTGCCGTCGCGGCCTGATTTCCAGACGGCCAGGGGCTTGCCGAAGCCGATCGAAAAACGCAGCACTTTCACTCCGCACCAGCGCGCCACCCAGTAATGCCCCTGCTCGTGCACCACGATCAGGACGCCCAGGGCCAGGGCGAATGCGGCGAGGGTAAAAAGCAGGCTCATTAAATCAGTGAGGGGTGTGCCCGCAAGAGGCATCCCCGCCGGGAGCGGAGCCGATGGCTCTCGCCCCGTCGTGAAGGGGTGAGGGGTGAGGGGTAAAAGCGCCTGCTCCCTGCCTCAGTATGCATTCGCTGGCGACCTTGCGCGCCAGACTGTCGGCTTGCTGGACGTCTTCCAGGCAATTCACCGGCGCTGAGGTGATCTGCTCCAGCGCATGTTCGATCACTGAGGGAATGCCGAGGAAGGGCAGTTTTTCGTCGAGGAAGGCGGCCACCGCCACTTCATTGGCGGCATTGAGAATCGCCGGAGCGGTCCCGCCACAGCGCAGGGCCTGGTAGGCCAGGTCCAGGCAGCGGAAACGCGCCAGGTCCGGCGCTTCGAAATCCAGGCGGGCGATCTTGAACAGGTCGAGCGGCGAAACCCCGGCATGGATACGCTCCGGGAAACCCAGCGCATAGGCAATCGGGGTGCGCATGTCCGGATTGCCCAGCTGGGCCAGCACCGAACCGTCCGCATACTCCACCATGGAGTGGATCACGCTCTGCGGATGGACCACCACCTGGATCCGCTCGGCGGGCGCGTCGAACAGCCAGTGCGCCTCGATGACTTCCAGCCCCTTGTTCATCATGCTGGCGGAGTCCACCGAAATCTTGCGCCCCATGGACCAGTTGGGATGGGCGCAGGCCTGCGCTGGCGTCACGTGTTCCAGCTCGGACAGCGCCTTGCTGCGGAACGGCCCGCCGGAAGCCGTGAGCAGGATCCGCGTCACGCCGACCGCATCCAGTCCGCGCCCGAAATCGCGCGGCAGGGACTGGAAAATGGCATTGTGCTCGCTGTCGATCGGCAACAGTCCGGAGCCGCTTGCCCGCACCGCATCCATGAACACGCGCCCGGACATCACCAGGGTTTCCTTGTTCGCAAGCAGAATCTTCTTGCCGGCGCGCGCCGCCGCCAGCGACGGGCGCAGCCCCGCCGCACCGACAATCGCCGCCATGACGCTGTCCACCTGGGGCAGGGATGAAACCCGTTCCAGCGCCTCGACCCCATGCAGCACCTCGGTTGCCAGGCCAGCCGCCGCGATTTTCGACTGCAACTGCTGTGCCGCGTCCGCATCCAGCAATACCGCAAATTCCGGCTCGAACTGCTGGCACTGCAGGAACAGCTTGTCGGCCTGGGAATTGGCCGTCAGCGCGACCACCCGGAACAGCCCGGGGTGGCGTGCAATGACGTCCAGGGTGCTGACGCCGATCGATCCGGTGGAACCCAGTACGGTTATTTTTTGTTTGTCAGGCATGGTCAGAAGATGGAAAATCCAGAAACAAAATAACTGGCCGCAGCCAGAGGAAGGGCCGCCGTCAGCGCGTCTATGCGGTCCAGCACGCCCCCGTGTCCGGGCAGAATATGGCCGCTATCCTTGATCCCCGCCTGGCGCTTGAGCCAGGATTCGAACAGATCGCCCTCCACGCTCAGCACGGTCATGGCCAGCAGCAGGGGGAAGCCCGGGAAAGGCACGCCCAGGAAGCCTTCCAGCGCCAGCCACAGCGCGCCGTACAGTGACACCCCGAGGAGGCCGCCCGCAACGCCTTCCCAGGTCTTGCCCGGGCTGATGGAAGGCGCCAGCTTGTGTTTGCCAAACGCCCGCCCGGCAAAATAGGCGCCAATATCCGCCACCGCCACCACGGCCATCAATCCGAACAGCAGGGCGGGACGCATGGCATGAAAATCCATCAGGGCAAACCAGGCGGGAAACAGCACCATCCAGCCGGTTGCAGCCAGCAGAGCCGGATGGCGCACCTTCCAGCCGAGCAGCAGCCAGGGCAGAGCCAGCAGCAGCCAGAAGGCGATTGCGGCCAGGTACGTCTCTTCCACGCGCATTCTGGAGGCAAAAAACGCCAGGCCGAAGGCTATGGTCAATGCCAGGTAAGCCCACCGTCCGGTTCTGGGATAAGCGGCAATGCCGCCCCATTCCCAGGCACCAATGGCAATCACGCCCAAGGTCAGCAGGCTCCAGTACAGGCTGGGCAGGTAAAACAGCCCGAACAGCACGCCGAACAGCAGGGCTAAAGCCGTGATCACACGGGTTTTAAGCATGGTTCTTCAACTGCTCGCTGGTGCGCCCGAAGCGGCGTTCGCGCTGCTGGTAGGATTGAATCGCCCGGTCCAGTTCAGCCGCATTGAAATCCGGCCACAGCACATCRGTGAAATACAGCTCGGAATAGGCCAGTTGCCACAACAGGAAATTGCTGATGCGCTGCTCTCCGCCGGTACGAATGAACAGGTCGGGCTCCGGCGCGTAGGACATGGAAAGGTAAGGCTGCAAATCGGCCTCGTCAAAACCGGCAGCCAGTCCGGGGCGGTCTTTCAGCATGGACTGCACGGCCTGCATGATGTCCCAGCGGCCGCCGTAGTTCGCGGCAATGGTCAGCGTCAGCTTGGCATTGTTCGCCGTCAGCTGTTCGGAATTCCGCACCAGTTCGACCAGGCGCGGCTCGAAGCGGGAAAGGTCGCCAATGACCTTGAGGCGGACGCCGTTCTGGTGGAGATTGCTGACTTCCTTCTCCAGCGCCAGCATGAAAAGCTGCATCAGGAAGGAAACTTCCTCCGCCGGGCGGCGCCAGTTCTCGCTGCTGAA
>PQAG01000087.1 GCA_003104895.1 Nitrosomonadales bacterium | reverse complement strand
GGGGCGCGCATAAAGCGAGTGCACTGAACATGATTACCATCGCCCTCTCCAAGGGCCGCATTTTCGAGGAAACCACGCCTCTCCTGGCGGCCGCAGGTATTGTTCCGCAGGAGGATCCGGAGTCCTCGCGCAAGCTGATTCTGGCCACCAACCGCGAGGACGTGCGGCTCATCATCGTGCGTGCTTCGGACGTGCCGACCTACGTGCAATACGGCGCAGCCGATCTCGGCATCGCGGGCAAGGACGTGCTGCACGAACACGGCGGCGCGGGCATGTATCAGCCGCTGGACCTGCAGATCGCCAAATGCCGCATGATGGTCGCCGTGCCGCAGGGCTTCGACTACGAAGGCGCAGTCCGGCAGGGCGCGCGCCTGCGGGTGGCGACCAAATATCTGCAAACGGCGCGCGAACATTTCGCCAAGAAGGGCGTCCATGTCGATCTCATCAAGCTCTATGGCTCGATGGAACTGGCGCCCCTGGTGGGGCTGGCCGATGCCATCGTCGACCTGGTGAGCAGCGGCGGCACGCTCAAGGCCAACAAGCTGGTGGCGGTGGAGGAAATCATGCAGATCAGTTCGCGCCTGGTGATCAACCAGGCCGCGCTGAAGCTCAAGCATGACCGTATTCAGCCATTGCTGGACACCTTCGCTGCTTGCCTCAAGGCCTGAGGTCACGGGTTATAATTCCTTTTTTCACCAACTGACGTTTTCATCATGTTGAATATCAAACGCTTCAGCAGCGACCAGTCCGATTTTCAGGCCAAACTGCACGAATTGCTTGCCTTCGAAGGCGCCCAGGACGAATCCATCGACCAGGTGGTGGCCGGGATTCTGCATGAGGTAAAGACCCGTGGCGATGCGGCCGTGCTGGAGTACACACAGCGCTTCGACAGGCTGGGCGCGGCTTCCATGACTGAGCTGGAGATGTCTGCAAGCCGCCTGAAAGCGGCATTCGACGGCCTGCCTGCGGCGCAGCGCGAAGCCCTGCAACAGGCGGCGGAGCGGGTGCGCGTTTACCACGAGAAGCAGTTGATGCATTCGTGGAGCTACACCGAGCCGGACGGCACCATGCTGGGCCAGCAGGTCACGGCGCTGGACCGCGTCGGCCTGTACGTGCCCGGCGGCAAGGCGGCCTATCCTTCCTCGGTGCTGATGAACGCCATCCCCGCCAAGGTGGCCGGCGTGAAGGAACTGATCATGGTGGTGCCGACCCCGGGCGGCGTGGTCAACGAGCTGGTGCTGGCTGCCGCGCATGTCTGCGGCGTGGACCGCGTGTTCACCATCGGCGGGGCGCAGGCGGTGGGCGCGCTGGCCTATGGCACCCAGACCATCCCGCAGGTCGACAAGATCGTCGGCCCCGGCAACGCCTATGTGGCGGCGGCCAAGCGCCGGGTGTTCGGCGTGGTGGGTATCGACATGGTGGCCGGGCCCTCTGAAATCCTCATCATCTGCGATGGCCAGACCGATCCCGACTGGATCGCCATGGATCTGTTTTCCCAGGCCGAGCACGACGAACTGGCTCAATCCATCCTGCTGTCGCCGGATGCGGCATTCGTTGATGCGGTCGCTGCCAGCATTGAAAAACTCCTGCCCGAAATGCCGCGCCAGGAAATCATCCGCACCGCGCTGGAAAATCGCGGCGCGCTGATCGCGGTCAGGGATCTGGACGAAGCAGCCGAGATCGCCAACTACATTTCTCCCGAGCACCTGGAGTTGTCAGTGGCCGACCCGGTGGCGCTCACCGCCAAAATCAGGCACGCCGGCGCGATTTTCATGGGGCGCCAGACCTGCGAATCGCTGGGCGATTACTGCGCCGGACCCAACCACGTCCTGCCGACCTCGCGCACCGCGCGCTTCTCCTCGCCGCTGGGCGTGTACGACTTCCAGAAGCGCTCCAGCCTGATCATGGTTTCTCCTGCCGGGGCGCAGACCATGGGCAGGATCGCGGCAGAGCTGGCCTATGGCGAAGGCCTGCAGGCCCATGCCCGTTCCGCCGAATACCGCATGGGCCGCTAAGGATGGGACTCGCGCAGCGAGCCTGCGTCCCTCTCTCCCTTTGGGAGAGAGTTAGGAGTGAGGGTAGAGGCATGGACAGTTTCATTAAGGATAGGACATGAGCCGCTTCTGGAGCGCCGTGGTCCACGGCCTGACCCCCTATGTGCCGGGCGAGCAGCCCAAGCTGGCGAATCTGGTCAAGCTCAACACCAACGAGAATCCCTACGGTCCCAGCCCCAGGGCGCTGGAAGCGATGCGCGCGGAATTGGGCGACAGCCTGCGGCTGTACCCCGATCCCAATGCCGACCGGCTCAAGGAAGCCATTGCTGAATATCATGGCGTGAAGCCGGCGCAGGTGTTCGTCGGCAACGGTTCGGACGAGGTGCTGGGACACACTTTCCTGGCGCTGCTCAAGCACGATGCGCCGCTGCTGTTTCCCGACATCACCTACAGCTTCTATCCCGTGTATTGCGGCCTGTACGGCGTGGATTACCGGACCGTGCCGCTGAGCGAGCGCTTCGAGATCCGCGTCGATGACTACATGAAGCCCAACGGCGGCATCATTTTCCCCAACCCGAATGCGCCCACGGGATGCCTGCTGCCTCTGGCGGAAATTGAGCGTTTGCTGGAAGCGAATGCTGACTCGGTGGTGGTCGTCGACGAGGCTTACGTCGATTTCGGCGGCGAATCGGCGGTTGCCCTGGTGGATCGGTATCCCCAGCTGCTGGTGATCCATACCCTGTCAAAATCCCGTTCGCTGGCAGGGCTGCGCGTGGGCTATGCCATCGGTCACCCTGACCTGATCGCAGCGCTCACCCGGGTCAAGGACAGTTTCAACTCCTACCCTCTGGACCGCCTTGCCATTGCCGGCGCTGCCGCGGCGATGGAGGACCGCGCCTATTTTGACGAAACCTGCCGCAAGGTGGTGGCCACGCGCAACCGCCTTGCGGGCGGGCTCGAAGAACAGGGTTTCGAGGTGCTGCCATCTGCTGCCAATTTCATTTTCGCGCGCCATGCCCTGCATGGCGGGGCGGAACTCACGGCAAAACTGCGCGAACGCAGTATCATCGTGCGGCACTTCAAAAACCCGGCCCGGATTGCCCCGTTCATGCGCATCACGGTCGGAACGGATGAGCAGTGCGCTGCGCTGATCGCAGCACTGAAAGAAATTCTCCCGGCCTGAACGATTCTCTTTAAAGCCCATCAGCACCTGGGTTAGAATGGACACCATTTTCAGCGACTTATCCTATGCGTACAGCCCAAGTCACCCGCAATACCCTGGAAACCCAGGTCAGCGTCACCCTCAATCTGGACGGCAGCGGCCAGGCCCGTCTCGCCAGCGGCGTGCCTTTTCTCGACCATATGCTCGATCAGATTGCCCGCCACGGGCTGTTGGACCTGGATATCGCGGCCAAGGGCGACCTGCATATCGATGCGCACCACACGGTGGAAGATATCGGCATTACCCTCGGACAAGCCTTTGCAAAGGCGGTTGGCGACAAGAAGGGCGTGCGCCGTTACGGACATGCCTATGTGCCGCTGGATGAGGCGCTGTCGCGSGTGGTGCTGGACCTTTCCGGCCGCCCCGGCCTGGTGTTCGAGGTGGAATTCGCGCGCGCCCGCATCGGCGAATTCGACGCCGATCTGRTRCGCGAGTTTTTCCAGGGCTTCGTCAATCATGCCGGCGTCACCCTGCATATAGACAATTTGCGCGGCGTSAAYGCGCAYCACCAGGCGGAAACCGTGTTCAAGGCCTTCGGCCGGGCATTGCGCATGGCGGTCGAGACCGATGAGCGCATGGCGGGCGCGATGCCTTCCACCAAGGGAAGCCTGTAGCATGGCCGATATCGCAGTCATCGATTACGGCATGGGCAACCTGCGCTCGGTGGCGAAGGCGCTGGAGCATGTGGCGCCGCAGCTGGATATCGTCGTGAGCAGCGATCCGGACGTGATCGTCAGGGCCGGGCGCGTGGTGTTTCCCGGAGTCGGGGCGATGCCGGACTGCATGCGCGAACTGGAAAGCCGCGGCCTGCGCCAGGCGGTGGCAGAGGCCGCGCAGAGCAAACCTTTCCTCGGTATTTGTCTGGGCATGCAGGCCCTGTTCGAATATTCCGAGGAAGGCAATTCCGCCGGGCTGGGTATTCTTCCCGGCCGCGTGCTGCGCTTCCCCGCCGAAGCCATGGTGGATGACCAGGGGCAGAAGCTCAAGGTGCCGCATATTGGCTGGAACGAGGTGCATCAGGCCGCGAAGCACCCGATGTGGTCTGGTATTCCAACGGGTGCCCGTTTCTATTTCGTGCACAGTTATTACGTCGAATCCGGCGACCCGGATCTGGTGGCCGGATTTACCTTGTATCCGTTCGCGTTTACCGCGGCGGTGGCTCGGGATAATATATTCGCCGTGCAATTTCACCCTGAAAAGAGCCAGGCAACAGGCTTGACCCTGCTGGCCAATTTCGTGATGTGGGACGGGCGGGCGCAGAGCGGTGACTGTGGCGCTGAAGCCTGTCGGTAAACTATTTATTTCCTATTTTTAACCCTTCTGTTACAGCGCCAAGACCATGTTAGTGATTCCTGCAATTGATCTGAAAGATGGACAATGCGTCCGCCTCAAACAGGGCGAGATGGATTCCGCCACGATTTTCTCCGAGAACCCCGCCGAAATGGCGCGGCACTGGGTCGAGCAGGGCGGCCGCCGCCTGCACCTGGTGGATCTGAATGGGGCCTTTGCCGGCAAGCCGGTGAATGGCGAAGCCATTCGCGCGATTGTCCAGGAAGTGGGGACGGAAATTCCGGTGCAACTGGGCGGCGGCATTCGCGACCTGGCGACCATCGAGCGCTATCTCGATAATGGCATCAGCTACGTTATCATCGGCACGGCCGCTGTGAAAAATCCCGGTTTCCTGCATGAGGCCTGCGATGCCTTCCCGGGCCAGATCATCGTCGGCCTCGATGCCAAGGATGGCAAGGTGGCAGTGGATGGGTGGTCCAAGCTGACCGGTCATGATGTGATCGATCTGGCCAGGAAATTCGAAGGCTATGGCGTGGAAGCCATCGTCTATACCGACATCGGCCGTGATGGCATGCTCTCCGGCGTGAATATCGAAGCGACCGTGAAACTGGCGCGCGCCCTGACCATCCCGGTGATCGCCAGCGGCGGCCTGACGGATATCGAGGACGTGAAACGTCTGTGTGCAGTGGAGAGTGAAGGCATCATGGGCGCCATTACCGGGCGCGCCATTTACGAGGGTACGCTGGATTTCGCCGCTGCGCAGAAACTTGCAGATGAACTGAGCGAGGAGACAGGAGTGAGGGGCGAGGAGTAAGCGGGTTTCCCCTCACTCTTTACTCTTCATTCTTCACTGATAATGGGACTAGCCAAACGCATCATTCCCTGCCTGGATGTCACCGCCGGCCGCGTGGTGAAAGGGGTGAATTTCGTCGGCCTGCGTGATGCCGGCGATCCGATCGAAATCGCGCGCCGCTACGATGAGCAGGGCGCGGACGAATTGACCTTTCTCGACATCACCGCCAGCTCCGACGAGCGCGACATCATCCTGCATATCATCGAGGAAGTGGCGAACCAGGTTTTCATCCCGCTGACCGTGGGCGGCGGCGTGCGCAGCGTGGAAGACGTGCGGCGCCTGCTCAATGCCGGAGCGGACAAGGTCAGCATCAACACCGCCGCGGTGACCAACCCGCAACTGGTGACGGATGCCGCGGCGCGTTTCGGCTCGCAGTGCATTGTGGTGGCGATTGATGCCAAGCAGGTGTCGGCTGAAGGCGAGCCCTTGAGCTGGCATGTGTTCACCCACGGAGGGCGCAAGGATACCGGCCTGGATGCCGTGGCGTGGGCCAGGAAAATGGAATCCATGGGGGCGGGTGAAATCCTGCTCACCAGCATGGACCGGGACGGCACAAAGATCGGCTTCAATCTCGATCTGACCCGCGCTGTCTCCGATGCCGTGAACATTCCGGTCATCGCCAGCGGCGGCGTGGGCAACCTCGACCATCTGGTGGATGGCGTCAAGAAGGGCCATGCGGATGCGGTGCTGGCCGCAAGCATTTTCCATTATGGCGAATACACCGTGCGCCAGGCCAAGGAACACATGGCCAAAAACCAGATTGAAGTGAGGCTGTAGGCCATGACGGATTCCTGGCTCAACAAGGTCAACTGGACCCACGATGGCCTGGTGCCGGTCATCGCGCAGGACAAGGACAGCGGAGCGGTGCTGATGGTGGCCTGGATGAATCGCGATGCCCTGAAGCACACGGTGGAAAGCGGCGAGGCTGTGTACTGGTCGCGTTCGCGCAAGAAGCTGTGGCACAAGGGCGAAGAGTCCGGCCATGTGCAGAAAGTGCATGAGATCCGCCTCGACTGCGACGAGGACGTGATTCTGCTCAAGGTGGAGCAGAAGGGCGGGATTGCCTGCCACACCGGGCGCCACAGCTGCTTTTTCAAGAAACTGGAAGGACGGGAATGGGTGTCCGTAGAACCCGTTCTGAAAGACCCGGCGGAAATTTACCGCGCGGCCCAGGCTGTCGTGCTGGAAGGGGGCGGGAAGTGAGCGAGATTCTCAGCCGCCTGGCGGAAACGCTGGAGAGCCGCAAGCATGCCGATCCTGACAGTTCCTATGTAGCCAAGCTGTATGCCAAAGGACTGGATACCATCCTCAAGAAAATCGGCGAGGAAGCAACGGAAACCGTGATTGCAGCCAAGGGAGGCGACAAGTCCCAGGTGGTGTATGAAATGGCCGATTTGTGGTTTCATAGCCTGGTCCTGCTGGCGCAGCAGGGTCTGCATCCTGATGACGTGCTGGCCGAGCTGGCCCGGCGAGAGGGCTTGTCGGGCCTGGTGGAAAAAGCTGGGCGGCAGGATGGCGCCTAGGGAAAGCGCTGATTTAATCGTAATTGCATGAAGCGAAGCGCCGAAGCAATCTGTAACTTGTTGATTACAAGAAACAAGATTGCTCCGCTACGCTCGCAATGACAGGGTTGTGGAATAAATCAGCATTTCCCCTGGCTTTTCAATATGGGCTAACCTTCAGGTCATGCCGGAACTAAAAAGCCGGCCGGCAGCGGAAGTAATCGTGGATCAAGGGGGAAATATGCTGGATTGCATCTTCTGTAAAATCGTCAAGAATCAGATCCCGAGCAAAAAAATTTACGAAGACGATGAACTGCTGGCCTTTCATGATATCCATCCTATTGCGCCGGTGCATTTCATGATCGTTCCCAAGATTCATGTGGATTCACTCGGCCATTGCACCGTCGTGCACCAGTCCCTGCTGGGAAAGATGCTGCTGCTGGCGCCGCAACTGGCAAAAGAGCAGGGCCTGGAAAATGGCTTTCGTACCATGATCAACACCGGACATGGCGGGGGGCAGGAAGTGTTTCACCTGCATGTTCATGTCTTTGGCGGTGATGCCTTGTTGCCGCGCACCTAAATATTTGGAGATAGAAAATGGGTTCTTTCAGTATCTGGCACTGGCTGATCGTTCTGGTCATCGTGTTGCTGATCTTCGGCACCAAGAAGCTGCGCAATATGGGCGGCGACCTGGGTGGGGCGGTGAAAAACTTCAAGGAAGCGGTGAAGGAAGAAGAGAAAACACCAGCCAAGGTCGAAACCGGGACTTCCGGGCAGACCATCGAAGGCGAAATCAAGGAAAAATCGAAGGCCCAGTGAGGGGGCAGGGGTGAGGCGTGAGGGATAAAATCCGCGCCTCCTCACTCCTCACTCCTCACTCCTCACCCGTATGTTCGATATCGGCTTCTCAGAACTGCTCCTGATCGGCATTGTCGCGCTGGTCGTCATCGGCCCCGAACGCCTGCCGAAAGTGGCGCGTACTGCCGGACACCTGTTCGGCCGCATGCAGCGCTATGTTTCCGACGTCAAGGCCGACATCAGCCGTGAAATTCAGCTCGAGGAACTGAAGAAGATGCAGGAAGAAATGCATGCTTCCGTCAATTCATTCGAGCAATCCGTGGCAAAGGAAATGCAGCAGGGCAGCCAGGAATTCAAGGCTGCCGCTGAACAGATCCACGAAATCATCGAGATCCCCCAAGCGCCATCTGCAGCATCGCCGGAGGCTCAGGCCGTCGTGGCGGAAGCGCCGCTGCCGCAACTGGAGCTGGATTTAGGGCCGCCGGATCAGGCAGGCCATGAACAAGCACATATCAAAGACAACAAGAATGCCTGACCCTCTGCGCATTCGGGAATGGCAATGAGCACCCCCGAACCCAGTGAAACCTTCATTTCCCACCTGATCGAATTGCGCACCCGCCTGGTGCGCTCGATTGTCGCCGTGCTGGTGGTGTTTGTGTGTCTCTTCCCCTTTGCCAAGGAAATCTACGCCCTGCTGGCGAGCCCCTTGCTGGCAAGCCTTCCAAAGGGGGGGCAGATGATCGCAACCGATGTGACCACGCCCTTCTTCGTGCCCATGAAGGTGGCCATGATGACGGCGTTCCTGATTGCCTTGCCCTATGTGCTGTACCAGGTGTGGGCGTTCGTGGCCCCCGGACTGTACAGCCATGAAAAGAAGCTGGGCGCCCCCCTCGTCGCCGCCAGCACGCTGTTGTTCCTGTGCGGCATGGCCTTTGCCTATTTCCTGGTATTCCCGGTGGTGTTCGGCTTCGTGACCTCGGTGGCGCCGGAAGGCGTGGCGGTAATGACCGATATCAACAAGTACCTGGATTTCGTCATCACCCTGTTCCTGGCTTTCGGCGTCACTTTTGAAGTCCCGGTGGCGGTCGTCCTGCTGGTCAGGATGGGCGTGGTAAGCGTGGCAAAACTGAAGGAAATCCGCTCTTACGTGATTGTCGGCGCCTTTGTGATTGGCGCCATTTTCACCCCCCCGGATGTCATTTCACAGATCATGCTGGCGGTGCCGCTGTGGCTGCTCTATGAAGCGGGTATCCTGGTGGCCTCGATGATGTCGAAGCCTGCAGCGGCAGAAGAAGCCGAGCCTTACCGTCCGATGGCTGACGCCGAGATGGAGCGCGAACTTGATGCCATCGAGTCCAAACAGGACAAGTCCGAGTAGCCGGGGTCGTTCCGGGCCTTCCTTGCGCCTTTGCGGTTCAATCCGCTTATTCCACTGCCCGGCGCTGTTCCATTTTCGGCCGTTTTCCCACGTTCACCTGGAGCGCGACCTCGGTTTTGTTGCGCATCAATTTCAGTGCCGCAGGTTTCCCGGGTGAAAGCGCAGAAATCTGGTTGAGCATGGCCGAGGAGTCCGAAACCAGCTTGCCATTCACTTCCAGCAGAATGTCCCCCGGCTTGATTCCCGCCCTATCCGCCGGCCCCCCGCGCAGGACGCCGGCGATCAGGGCGCCATTGGGCGACGGCAGCTTGAAGGATTCGGCCAGCTCAGGCGTGATATCCTGTACTTCCACCCCAATCCAGCCGCGCGTGACAGCACCATGCTGAATGATCTGTTCCATGACCTGTTTCGCCAGGCTGGCAGGAATGGCAAAGCCGATGCCGAGCGAGCCGCCGCTTTTTGAAAAAATTGCGCTGTTGACGCCGATCAGATTGCCGTTGCCATCCACCAGCGCCCCCCCCGAGTTGCCCGGGTTGATCGCCGCATCGGTCTGGATGAAATTTTCGTAGGTGTTGATGCCGAGATGGCTGCGTCCCATGGCGCTGATGATGCCCATGGTCACGGTCTGGCCAACGCCAAAAGGATTGCCGATGGCGAGCACGACGTCGCCGACCTGCGCCTCTTCCACCCGGCCGAAGGTAACGGCGGACAGATTGGGGAGGCTGATCTTCACCACGGCCAGATCCGTTTCGGGGTCGGTCCCGATTACCCTGGCTGAACTGGTGCGGCCGTCGGCGAGGGCGACTTCGATTTCATCCGCCGCTTCCACAACGTGATGGTTGGTCAGGATATAGCCTTCCTTGCTGACAATGACTCCGGAGCCCAGGCTGGACTGCTGCTGCGGTTCGTTATCCAGTCGGTCACCAAAGAAATGGCGGAAAATCGGGTCATCCATCAGCGGGTGGCGCGGAGCGGGGATTTCCTTGCTGGTGAAAATATTGACCACCGACGGCATGGCTTTTCTGGCAGCCTGATTGAGCGGCGTCAGCTTCTGCGGCCCGCTCTGGGGGGCAATTTCCTGCACCAGGATGTTGCCGCCGCGCCAGGGTAATAGTTCCGGCCGGATCAGGGAGATCGCGAGCAGTATGCCAAGCGCGATGGTTGCGCTTTGCGCGAAGATAAGCCAAAGTCTGCGCATGGAGGTCTTATGAATCTGAAAGAAGTGGAAAGATATATTGGGCAGTTGCTGGAAATTTCAAACTACCGCGATTATTGCCCAAATGGTGTGCAAGTGGAAGGACGGCCTGAAATCAGCATGATCGTGAGCGGTGTCAGCGCCAGCCTGGATGTGCTGCAGGCCGCAAGCGCTGCGGGCGCGGATGCGGTGCTGGTGCATCATGGCTATTTCTGGAAAAACGAGGGGCCCCAGATCACGGGCATCAAGCGTGCCCGCATTGCRCATCTGATGGAGYACGGCATGAGCCTGCTGGCCTATCACTTGCCGCTGGATGCGCATCCGGTGCTGGGCAATAACGCGCAACTGGCGCAAATGCTGGGYTTCCAGACAGAAGGGCGGTTTGGCGAGCAGAGTGTCGCCGCAATGGGGCGTCTGCTGCAGCCCATGTCCCTGCAAAGGCTGGGGGGTGTGGTGGAGGAAAAGCTGCGGCGCCAGCCATTGGTGGTGGGGGATGATGCCGCCATTATCCGGCGTGTCGCCTGGTGCAGCGGGGCGGCGCAGGATTATCTGCCTGCCGCCATTGAACTTGGCGTGGATGCCTTTCTCACCGGCGAGGTGTCGGAGCATACGGTGCATCTGGCGCGCGAGTCCGGGGTGGCATTCATTTCTGCGGGCCATCATGCGACCGAACGTTATGGCGTGCAGGCGCTGGGAACTCATCTGGCACAGCAGTTCGGCATCAAACATCAGTTCATCGAAATCGAGAATCCGGTATGAGCTCTGGATTTTTCTGTATTTACATGTAAAATCAAAACAATAACAGAGGTTCTTAAAGCCATGCCGCAGCCCAAGCCCAGCCTGCTGATTGTTGATGACGATGCGCTGATTACCGATACCCTGCATTTTGTGCTGAGCAAGGATTTCGAGGTTTGCGTCGCGGATTCCCGCGCCCAGGCGGCCAGCCTGTTGCGCCAGATGGATCAGCCGCCGCAGCTGGCGCTGGTGGATCTGGGTTTGCCGCCGTTACCGCATCGTCCGGATGAAGGTTTCAAGCTGATCGGGGAATTGCTGGCACGTGCGCCGGAAATCAAGATTGTCGTGCTCTCCGGCCAGAATGACGACGCCAATGCGCGCCACGCCCGCGCGCTTGGCGCGGTGGAGTTTATTCCCAAGCCGTGCGAGCCGGAGCAGATCAAGTCGCTGCTGTTCGGTGCGCTGCGCATCCATGAGGTGGAACAGTCGAAGGAGATCGAGCCCAGCCGCGGCTGCGATATCCTCGGCGCCAGCCTTAACGCCGAGAAATTGCGCCAGCAGATCCGGCAGTTCGCTGATGCCCCGTTTCCGGTGCTGATCGAGGGGGAATCCGGCAGCGGCAAGGAACTGGTGGCGGGATGTCTGCACCGCCTCAGTGTGCGTGCCAAAAAACCTTATCTGGTGCTGAATTGCGCCGCGATTTCTCCTTCCCTGGTGGAGCCGACGCTGTTTGGCTACAGCAAAGGGGCCTTCACCGGCGCGACGGCCTCCCGCGCCGGCTACTTCGAGGATGCAAGCGACGGCACCCTGTTTCTCGATGAAATCGGGGAGCTCCCGGTCGAATTGCAGGCCAAGCTGCTGCGTGTGCTGGAAAATGGCGAGTATCAGCGCGTGGGGGAAACCCAGCCGCGGCACAGCAATGCGCGCATCGTTGCCGCGACCAACCGGGATTTGCGCCAGGAAATAAAATCCGGGCGTTTTCGTGCCGACCTCTATCACCGGCTCAGCGTGTTCACCGTGAGTGTGCCGCCATTGCGCGAGCTGGGGGAGGACAAGACGCTGCTGCTGGAGCATTTCCGCGATTTCTATGTGCGCCAGGGCGGGGCTCTGCCTTTTCTGCTTGATCCGGCTGCGCAGCGGGTGTGGCAGGCTTATCCTTTCCCCGGCAATGTGCGCGAATTGCGCAATATCGTGATCCGGCTGGCCACCAAGTATGCCGGCCAGAGCGTGTCGCGCGAAGCCTTGCAGGCGGAGCTGGATACCGAGGCAGACACCCTGCCCGAGATGCTGCCCAGCGATCCCGGCGCGATGCAGGAGCTGGCAAAAAAACATTTGCAGCTGCATGCCAATTTCAATCTCGACCAGACGCTCAAGCAGTGGGAGCAGGCTTATGTAGAGGCGGCGCTCAAGCTGACCCACGGCAACCTGAGCCAGGCGGCCAAGCTCCTGGGTGTGAATCGCACAACGCTGTACAGCCGGATGCAGACCTATGGAACCCCTGATTAAGCCAAACATGGATCGCGTCTGGCTTGGTCAGAGGTTTTCTAACCTGGATCAGGATCAATAAATGTATCTCACCCATTTCGGCCTCTCCCAGCCGCCTTTCAGGATTACCGCGCACACCGAATTTTTCTATGGCGGGGGCAACCGCGGCGCCATTCTGGATGCCCTGATCTATGCCATTCGCCAGGGGGAGGGGATAGTCAAGGTCAGCGGCGAGGTGGGGAGCGGCAAGACCATGTTGTGCCGGATGCTGCAGGAGCGCCTGCCGGCAGACGTGGAAACGGTTTATCTCGCCAACCCGAGCGTTTCCCCGGATGAAATCCTGCATGCCATCGCTTTCGAGATGCAGCTCTCGCTGCCGCGCGACGCGGAGCGCCTGGAGGTCATGCAGGCATTGCAGGAATACCTGGTGGAGCGCCACGCCCAGGGCAAGCAGGTGGTGGTGTTCGTGGAAGAGGCGCAAAGCATGCCGCTGGAGACGCTGGAGGAAATACGCCTGCTTTCCAACCTCGAGACGCAGCACTACAAACTGCTTCAGATCGTGCTGTTCGGCCAGCCCGAGCTGGACCGGAACCTCGCCAGGCCGGAGATTCGCCAGCTCAGGGAGCGMATCACTCACAGTTTCATCCTCAAGCCGCTGACTGCCAGTGAAATCAGGGATTACCTGATGTTCCGTTTGCGCGCGGCCAATTACCATGGMCCCGACCTGTTYGGCCCTGCAGCCGTCAAGCTGATCTCGCGGGCTTCCAGGGGTTTGACGCGGCGCGTCAACATCATCGCGGACAAGACCCTGCTGGCGGCCTTCGCGGACAACACGCACACCGTGGGCCTGAAGCATGTGCGGGCCGCGATACGGGACAGCGAATTCGAACTGTCAGAGGGAGCCTTGCCGTGGCCGAAGATCGCCATGGCGCTGGCATTGCTGGCGGCAGGGGCGGGGCTGGGGGCGGCGCTGCACGTTTATTTTCAGCCTCAACCCGGCGGGCAGCCTGAGCCTGCGGCCAGGGCTGCTGCAGTTGCAGGGCCGTCTGACGGCCCCCTCGCTGCTGAAGCCGCACGGGGTGATCAGCCCCCGCCAGGCTCGGCCATGGATCCGGCAGATATCGTCGCGCAGCGTCTGGCGGCAACGGAAAGCTGGCTGTCGAAACAGGGAAACGCGACCAGCAGCATCCAGCTGATGGGGTCGAATGATCTGCAGCAGCTGCGCTGGCAGCTGGTCAAGATGGGCCGCGACGTTGAAATGGACCAGATTTTTGTGTACCGTACCAGGATCAACGGGAAGCCCGCATGGACAGTGCTTTACGGCAGTTTTCCCGGCCGCGCGGAGGCCGCCGCGGCGCTGGCGCATCTGCCCGGGCCGCTCAAGGCGAATCGCCCGATTCTGCGCACTCTGCAGGGTGTACGGGCCGAGATCGCCGAGCATCAGTGATGATACAAAGACAACATCGATAAAGGTTGCGCCGTGAAATATATGATGAACCGGTTTGGGCTGCAGCAAGCGGCATATTGGCGTGGTTTTGGAACCGCGCTGGGAGCGGCGGCATTCCTTGCGGGCTGTGCCTCCGGTCCATCGCCGATCCCGGTTTCCCGGAATCATCTCCAGGCCGAACCGCAAGCGGCTGAAAAGGACGCTGGAATTCCCGCGCCGGTCAAGACCGGCGCATTCGTGCCTCCCCCCAAGCCTTCCGTCAAGCCGCAAACCTATAGCGTGGTGGTAAACGAGGTGCCGGTGAAGGAGCTGCTGTTTGCGCTGGCGCGGGATACCAAGCTGAATATTGATATCCATCCCTCCATTCAGGGGCTGGTCACCATGAACGCGGTGAACGAGCCGCTTGATGCCATCCTCGACCGGCTCTCGCAGCAGGTCAATCTGCGCTACAAGGTGGAGGGGAATACCCTCTCGATCACGCCGGATACTCCCTACCTGAAAACCTACCGGGTGGATTACGTCAACCTGTCGCGCAACACCAGCTCGAATATCGGGGTGTCATCGCAGATTGCCGGCGTGGGAACATCGGCTGCGGGCGGAACTACGGCCGGAGCGGCCGGCACCGGGGTGGCCGGAAATAATTCGTCCACTGCAGTCAAGAGCGCTTCTGACAACAATTTCTGGGAGATCATGGCAGACAACCTGCGCCACATCCTCAGCGCTACCCGCTCGGTTGCCAGCAGTGCCGAGGAAAAGGCTGCCAGAGCCGAATTCGTGCGCGCCGAGCGCGAAGACCGCCTGCGTCAGGCAGAAGCCGTCGCCCGTGCCGGGTCGGGAGCGCCGGCCCTGTTCTCCAATGTGTTCGGCAGCGAAAAACCCTTGTCCATCCTGGGAGATGTCAAGGAGCAGGTGATCGTGAACCCGGTTGCGGGGTCGGTCTCGGTGCTGGGAACGGAACGGCAGCACAAGCTGGTCAAGGAGTACCTGGCCAGCGTCACCAGTTCGGCCCGGCGCCAGGTGCTGATCGAGGCAACGATAGTCGAGGTGGGCCTGAAAGACCAGTTCCATGCGGGTGTGGACTGGACCAGCATCGGCCGGGCAACCGGTTTCAACATCAAGTCCGTGGCGAATGCCAAGGACAACCTGGCCGGCAATCTGGCCTCCTTTTTTTCAATTGGATACAGCAACGCCAACCACAACCTGACCGCCACGCTCAACCTGCTCGAGTCCTTCGGCACGACGCGCATCCTCTCGAGCCCGAAAATCATGGCCATCAACAACCAGACGGCCCTGCTCAAGGTGGTCAACAATGAGGTGTATTTTTCGATTGAAGTGCAGCAGGGAACCACATCATCTGCAGGGACGGTCCTCACCCCGACGGTTTACACCACCACCCCGCATACCGTTCCGGTTGGCGTGGTCATGAGCGTGACGCCGCAGATCAGCGAAGGCGGCGTGGTCTCGATGACGGTGCGTCCAACCATTTCCCGGATTACTGAGTATAAAAACGACCCAAATCCGGATCTTGCCAAGATTAACAAAGACTTGGCGGTTGCAGACAGGATACAGAATCAGGTCCCGGTAGTTCAGGTGCGCGAGATGGAATCAGTGCTGCAGGTGAACAGCGGGCAGACGATCATCATGGGCGGCCTGATGCAGGATGACATCGCGCGCGGCAGGGACGGCCTGCCTGTCCTGTCTCGCCCGGATGGCTGGGGGGCCATTTTTGGCCAGCAGGAACGCAAGGCCGCCCAGACCGAACTGGTGATCTTCCTGCGCCCCACCATCATCACCAACGCCTCTCTTGATAGCGACGAGCTGGCTTCCTTCCGCCGCTTCCTCCCGGATCCGAAAGCAGCCGCCCAGCCATGAGCTTGTTGATGAAAGCCTTGAAAAAGGCCGAAGAAAGCCAGCAGGGCGCGCATGGCGGGAATGAGCCGACGCTGCAGGAACTGGCGGAAGAGTTGTCTCTTGAGCCCCGCGCGCAAGAAGGGACCGCTTCAGCGAAGAAGGCTGCATTTGATTCTCCCCCGGCGCCTGGCCATGAGTCTTCCCAGGAGGCGGCCAATCTGTTTGCCGCCAAGGAAACCCAG
>PQAG01000086.1 GCA_003104895.1 Nitrosomonadales bacterium | reverse complement strand
GCGATGCGGTCGGAGCGGCTGAGGGAGCCGGTCTTGATCTGCAGGGCGTTGGTGGCCACGGAGATGTCCGCGATGGTGGTATCTTCGGTCTCGCCCGAACGGTGCGAAATCACGGCGGTGTAGCCGGCGCGCTTGGCCATTTCGACGGCGGCGAAGGTTTCGCTCAGGGTGCCAATCTGGTTCACCTTGATCAGGATGGAGTTGCACACGCCTTTCTTGATGCCTTCGCGCAGGATCTTGGTGTTGGTCACGAATAGATCGTCGCCGACCAGCTGGATCGACTTGCCGAGGCGGTCGGTGAGCAGCTTCCAGCCGTCCCAGTCGAATTCGCTCATGCCGTCTTCGATGCTGATGATGGGGTATTTGTCCACCCAGGTCGCATACAGGTCGATGATCTGCGCAGAGTTCAGCGTCAGCCCATCCGCCTTGAGGTGATACTGGCCATCCTTGTAGAACTCGGAAGCGGCGCAGTCCAGGCCGATGGCCACGTCGGCGCCCGGCAGGTAGCCGGCAGCCTCGATCGCCTCGACGATCACCTGCAGCGCGCCTTCGTTGGAGCCCAGCGCCGGTGCGAAACCGCCTTCATCGCCCACGGTGGTGGCAAACCCTTTGGCATGCAGGATTTTCTTCAGGTTATGGAACACCTCGGCACCGCAGCGCAGGGCTTCGCGGAAGCTCTGTGCGCCCACCGGAATGATCATGAATTCCTGAATATCCGAACCTCCGGTGGCGTGTGCGCCGCCGTTGATGATGTTCATCATCGGCACCGGCAGCTGCATCGGGCCGGAGCCGCCGAGGTAGCGGTACAGCGGCAGACCGGACTGCTCGGCGGCGGCCTTGGCCACCGCCATGGAGACGGCGAGAATGGCGTTGGCGCCGAGGCGGCCCTTGTTGTCGCTACCGTCCAGTTCGATCAGGGTCTTGTCGATGAAGCTTTGCTCTTCGGCATCCAGTCCGATGATGGCTTCGCAGATTTCGGTGTTGACGTTTTCCACCGCCTGCAGCACCCCCTTGCCCAGGTAGCGGGCCTTGTCGCCGTCGCGCAGCTCCACGGCTTCCTTGGTGCCGGTAGAGGCGCCGGAAGGCACGGCGGCACGGCCAATCACGCCGGATTCAAGCAGCACATCGGCCTCCACCGTGGGGTTGCCACGGGAGTCCAGGATTTCACGGGCGATCACATCAACAATTGCACTCATTCTTTTTCCTTACTTTCTTTGGTCATCTATCACAATTTCATTTCAGCGAAGCCTTGCCGCTTCACCAGTTCATCCAGCTGCTTGAGCGTGCCCAGCAGATCGCGCATGCTTCCCAGGGGCCAGGCGTTGGGGCCGTCCGACAGGGCAATTGCCGGATCGGGGTGGGTTTCCATGAACAGGCCGGCGATGCCGCTCGCCACCGCCGCACGGGCCAGCACCGGCACGAATTCACGCTGCCCGCCGCTCTTGTCGCCCTGCCCGCCCGGCAACTGCACCGAGTGGGTGGCGTCAAAGACTACCGGGCAATCCGTATCGCGCATCACCGCCAGCGAGCGCATGTCGGACACCAGGTTGTTGTAGCCAAAGGACACGCCGCGCTCGCACACCATGATGTTGTCCCTGCCGCCATTGGCTTCGCGCGCCTTTTCGACCACGTTCTTCATGTCCCAGGGGGCAAGAAACTGGCCCTTCTTGATATTCACCGGCTTGCCGCAGCTTGCCACGGCATGAATGAAATCGGTCTGGCGGCACAGGAAGGCGGGGGTCTGCAGCACATCCACCACCGCTGCAGCAACCGGGATTTCTTCCTCGGTATGCACATCGGTCAGGACCGGCACGCCGATCTGGCGCTTCACCTCGGCCAGAATGCGCAAGCCTTCATCCATGCCAAAGCCACGGAATGATTTTCCCGAGCTGCGGTTGGCCTTGTCGTAGGAGGATTTGTAAATGAAGTTTATACCCACCTGATTACAGATTTCTTTCAGCTGCCCGGCAGTATCCAGCGCCAATTGCTCGGACTCGATGACACAGGGACCGGCAATCAGGAACAAGGGCTGGTCCAGGCCAGCGTCAAAACCGCATAACTTCATATTTACGATGCCTGTCGATGGGCGAGAGCGGCTTCGATGAAGGCCTTGAAGAGCGGATGGCCGCCACGCGGGGTAGATGTGAATTCAGGGTGGAACTGGCACGCCATGAACCAGGGGTGATCCGGCAGCTCGATCATCTCGCACAGGTCTTCACCCCCGATGGAACGGCCGCTCACGCGCAAGCCGGCCTGTTCCAGGCGCGGCAGGTATTCGTTGTTGACCTCGTAGCGGTGGCGGTGGCGTTCGACGATTTTTTCCGCGCCATAAACCTTGCGTGCCAGGGAGCCTTCCGCGAGCAATGCCTCCTGCCCGCCCAGGCGCATGGTGCCGCCGAGGTCGGACTGGCTGCTGCGGGTTTCGAGGGCACCTTCCTTGGTGCGCCACTCGGTAATCAGCGCCACCACCGGATAGGGTGTGTCCGGATTGAATTCGGTGCTGTGCGCATCAGCCATCTGCGCCTTGTGGCGTGCATATTCGATCACTGCCAGCTGCATGCCGAGGCAGATGCCCAGGTAGGGGATGCGCTTTTCGCGCGCATAGCGGATCGCCGCGATCTTGCCTTCAACGCCGCGTTTGCCGAAGCCGCCTGGCACCAGAATGGCATCCATGCCAGACAGGCTGCCGGTATCGCCGCTTTCCAGCGTTTCGGAATCGATGTAGTGAATWTTRATCTTGCTGCGCGTATGAATGCCRGCGTGGATCAGSGCTTCGGAAAGCGACTTGTAGGAYTCGGTCAGATCCACGTACTTGCCCACCAGCGCGATRTTGACCGYRTGYTCSGGRTGYTCMAGCGCAAAAATCAGCTTTTCCCAGGTGCKCAGATCAGCGGGCGGAGGCGTGAGTTCCAGCTTGCGGCAGACGATCTGGTCCAGCCCCTGCAGGTGCAGCAGGCCGGGAATCTTGTAGATGCTGTCCACGTCCACGGCGGAAATCACCGCCTCTTCCTGCACATTGGTGAACAGGGCGATCTTGCGCCGCTCGTCGTCCGGCAGCGGGCGGTCGGCACGGCACAGCAGCACGTCGGGCTGAATACCGATCTCGCGCAGTTCCTTGACCGAGTGCTGGGTCGGCTTGGTCTTGATTTCGCCCGCGGAGGCGATATAGGGCACCAGCGTCAGGTGGATGAAGCAGGTATTGCTGCGCCCCAGTTGCACGCCCATCTGGCGGATGGCTTCGAGGAAGGGCAGCGACTCGATGTCGCCCACCGTGCCGCCGATCTCGACAATCGCCACTTCGGCATCACCGGCCCCGGCGCGGATGAAATTCTTGATCTCGTCCGTGATATGGGGAATCACCTGCACCGTGCCGCCCAGGTAATCGCCGCGCCGCTCTTTCTTGATCACGCTCTCATAGATCTGGCCGGTGGTGAAGTTGTTGGACTTCTTCATCTTGGCGCTGACGAAGCGCTCGTAATGGCCGAGGTCCAGATCCGTCTCGGCGCCGTCTTCGGTGACAAACACTTCGCCGTGCTGGAACGGGCTCATGGTGCCGGGATCCACATTGATGTAGGGATCCAGCTTGAGCATGGTGACTTTGATGCCGCGTGATTCGAGGATGGCGGCCAGGGAAGCTGCTGCGATGCCCTTGCCAAGTGAAGACACAACCCCGCCCGTAACGAAGATAAATTTGGTCATGAAAGATCTGAGGATCATGAAGATTGGACGGGTTCACATCATACCCTAAACCCCCTGCACCCACAATTGAGGCCTGGATTAAAATCCGCATTAATCCATGCGGAAAATGCGGAATTACTACTATGCAGATCATACCGCCTATGGCACAATTAAGAACAATTCCTATTTGCAAGCCTGAAACCCATGACCACGGTCAGCCTTTCCACCCTTAAACCCGGCGAATTCGCCGTGATTGCCGCTTTGCACACCGACGAAGCGCTCTATCACCGTCTTGCCGCAATGGGCTTCCGCATCGGAAAACACATCGAACTGGTACGGCGGGCGAAATTCGCCGGCCCCCTGCATGTCAGAATCGGTACCACCGACATCATGCTGCGGCGCATTGACGCCCAGCGTATCGACGTCACGCCCGCCAGCACCCCCCAATGAAGCGCGTTGCCCTCCTGGGGATGCCGAATACCGGCAAATCCACTTTTTTTAACCGCCTGACAGGCGCATCGGCACGGATCGGCAACTGGCCCGGCATTACCGTGGAACTGATGAGCGCAAAAGTGCTGCTCGGCGGCGCCATGGTGGAAATCATCGATCTGCCCGGCGTGTACGACATCCATGGCTTTTCCGATGACGAACTGGTGGTGCGGCATTTCCTGGAAAACAACCCGGTGGATCAGGTTCTGATCATCCTCAACACCACCCAGATCGAGCGCCAGTTGAGCCTGGCGCTGCAGCTCAAGCAGCTCGGCCTGCCAGCCATGCTGCTGCTCAACATGTCCGACGAGGCCAAGAAATTCGGCGTCACGGTCGATGTCGACAAGATGGCCCAGGCGCTGGCCATGCCGGTCGTGCTACTGTCCGCCAAGTATGGCAGCGGCTACGAGCGCGCCTATCAGGCCATCTCCAGCTCGATCCAGACCAGCCAGCCCGCCGATATCCAGGAAATACGGGACAAGCTGAAGCTCGAAAACCAGCTCGAAGCCAAGATGGAAAGCGTGCTCAGGCACTCGGTGCAGGTGCCAGCCCAGCTGGCGGACAACCTGACCACCCGGCTGGATTCATTGCTGCTGCACCCATGGCTGGGACTGCCTTTGTTTTTTGGCGTCATGTACGTGCTGTTCCAGGCCATTTTCATTCTCGGCAAGCCGCTGCAGGACGGGGTCGCATGGGCGCTGGGACTGTTCCGCGGCGAGATCCTGGAACATCTGCTGCTCAACCTGCCCGCGCCGGTGCAGGGCCTGCTGCTGGACGGCATCTACAACGGCGTCGGCACGGTGGCGGCCTTTGTGCCAATCATCGTGCTGTTCTTCCTCTTCATGGCGCTGGTGGAAGACAGCGGCTACCTGTCGCGCGCCGCCTTCCTGATGGATGCGCTGATGGCCAGGATGGGTCTCGACGGACGCAGCTTCGTCATGATGCTGATGGGCTTCGGCTGCAATGTGCCGGCCTTGATGGGCACCCGGGTCATGCGTTCGCGCAGCCTGCGCCTCTTGAGCATGCTGGTGATCCCCTTTTCGCTSTGTTCGGCCCGGCTGCAGGTATTTGTCTTCATCACCGCCGCGCTGTTCGCCCCCAGGAATGCGGCCTTGGTGCTCTTCAGCCTTTATCTCTTCAGTTTTGCCGCCGCGCTCCTGACCGCCCTGCTGTTCAARAGGCATTACAGCAACACCGAGCCCTTCATCCTCGAACTGCCTCCCTACCGCCTCCCGACCTGGCGCCAGATCGTGCTGCGCGGCTGGCACGAAGTGCGGCACTTCCTCGGCCGCGCCAGCAAATTCATCATTGCCGGCGTGGTGCTGGTATGGATCCTCACTCATTTCCCCCTCAATGCCGCCCCTGCAGGCAGCGATACCTGGGCCGGCATGATCGGCGGCTGGCTTTCGCCCCTGCTCGACCCGCTCGGCATCAACCAGCAGCTGGCGATCGCACTGATTTTCGGCTTCGTCGCCAAGGAAATTGTGATCGGCTCGCTGGCCGTCATCTACGGCCTCGAGGGCACGGCTCTGATGAGCACCATGGCACAGCAGCTGGACTGGGTGCAGGCCTACAGCTTCATGCTCTTCACCCTGATCTACACCCCCTGCCTTTCCACCCTGGCAACGCTCAGGAACGAGTCCAGAAGTTATGCCTTCACTGCGCTGGCGCTGGCCTGGCCGCTGTGCCTGGCATGGGCGCTGAGCTTTGCCTTCTACCAGGGCGCACGCGCGCTGGGCTACTAGACAAAAAAGGCCGCCCAGCGGGCGGCCTGCCTTTTTCACTGCTGCGACGGCTCAGGCAAAGCTGTCGGCCATCAGCGTGGCAAACCACTTCTTCATGTCGTTGAAATTATCCTGAGTCGCGGCAGCCGCCTCGATCGGACCCGCGCCGGGCACGGGCACCATCTTCTTGTTCACCGCATCATAGCCATACACCACGGTCAGCCATGAAGCCGTATCCGCAGTGATCGGCGAGTAGCAGGCAGAATTGGTTTTCGGCGCAGGATTGGGGATCAGGTCACCGCGCAGCGCCCGGGTAATGGCATCGGCACACAGCTTGGCTTCCTGGTTGGCAATATGGCCGGCCTTGGGCTGCCCGGACGCCGCCGAATCCCCGATCACATACACATTCGGAACGCCGGTGGACTCGTAGCTGCGCACATCGACACCTGCCCAGCGGCCGCCGCTGACATTGGCCAGCGCCGGATTGCCGGTGATGATCTTGCCTGCCTTGTGCGAGGGGATGACGTTCAGCACATCCGCATACAAGGTTTCGGTATTGGTGGTGACCGAATGCTTCCCACCCGCGGTGTTGACCGAAACGCTGGCAACGGTCTGGCTGGGCCTATAATCAATCACGCCCGCATGAGTCACGCTGAACGCCCGTTCGAAACCGGCTCTCTCCGCCTGGATGAAGGGATTGGCGTCGAGCACGATCACTCGCGCGTTCGGCCCCTTGTTCTTCTTCACCCAGTCCGCAACGATACAGGCCCGCTCATAAGGCCCTGGGGGGCAGCGATAGGGCGCCGCCGGAATGGTCATGATGAAGGTTCCGCCAACAGGCATATTGCGGATTTGCGCCGCCAGCCTGGTGGTTTGCGCGCCGGCTTTCCAGGCATGGGTGACATAGCTGTCCTGAAGTGCGGGAGTCAGGCCGGGAACTGAATCAAACTCGATGCCGGGCGCGAGAATGATCTTGTTGGCCGCAATCGACGTGCCATTGGCCAGGCGGACCGAGCCCGTGCCGGCGCCCACCGGCGGCACGATGCCCACTACGCTGCCCTGCACGAAACTGATGCCATAAAGCGTCTTCAGATTATTGTAATTGTAGGTCAGCTGGGACATGGTGGTGGAGCCGTTCAGCACCAGGTTGCTCATGATGTTGGAACTGTAGGTGGCATTCTGGTCGATCAGCGTGAYCTTGACCTTGCTGCCGCCCCAGAGGCGGAGAAACTTGGCCGCCGTCGCGCCTGCCATGCCGCCGCCCACCACCACCACACTGCCGGCCGCGCCGGTATCGGCAGGCACCAGCGAGGCTGTCGTGGTSGCCGTCTTTCTGGTATCTCCCAGCGCCAGTTCAGGCAGCAGCAGGCCAAGCGCGGAAGCRCCAAACAAGCCAATAAATTGTCTGCGTTTCATTTTTTACTCCTTGGCCGTTTAGGGCGCTACTTTCGAGAAATAATCGGCAATCAGCCAGATTTCGCTATCGGAATACCCTCTGGCATGGGCATTCATGATGTTTGAGTCTGCCGCCTTGGCCTGCATCTCTTTCATCTCCTCGTAGATGCTCGAAGATGATTTCCCTGCCAGTTCCTCGAAGCCCTTCCGCCCATCGGTGCCATGACACTGGAAGCAGTTGGAGGCCAGCAGCCTGCCGGGGTGAGGTGGCGCCGCGCTGGCAGTTTGAGAGCACGCAAAAAGAGCAGCCAGTGAAGCTGCAGAGAGAAAACGATACATGGTGACCTCCTTGGCCTTTTCATTAGTTTTTATTGCCAGCCAGACATGGACCGGGTCCGGCCAAGAAGCAGGAATGGCCCTGCTTATGACAGGGAAGTGTACGAAGGAAAAAGGGAAAAGCGAGTTACGATTACGTAATACAAGGGAAATCAGGCGGCGGAAGGCTTGCCCTGCAAGGCGATCAGGTCATCGAGCGGCTTGGGATGCTCGACGCCATAACCCTGAACAAAATCCACGCCCAATTCTCGCAGCTTTGCCAGCACCGCCTCGTTCTCGACAAATTCGGCGATGGTCTTCAGGCCCATCACATGCCCGATCTGGTTGATGGAAGACACCATTGCCGCATCCATTGGGTCGTCCACCATGTCGCGCACGAACGAACCGTCGATTTTCAGGTAATCCACCTGCATGTTCTTGAGATAAGTGAAGGATGACAAGCCGCTGCCAAAATCGTCCAGCGAAAAACGGCAGCCGTGGGAGCGCAGTTCGCTGATGAAATCCATCGCCTTGGCGAGGTTGGTGATCGCGGCAGTCTCGGTAATTTCGAAGCACAGGTGTTTGTACGGCACCTTGTACAGCGCAAACTGGCGCTTGATGAACCCCAGGAAATGCTCGTCGCACAACGAAGGTCCGGACAGGTTCACGGTGCAGGTGTGGCCCTTCCCCTCCTGCACCTCCCTGCATTCAGGAAAAATCTTCCAGTACAGGCCGAATGCCGTGCTCACCACCCAGCGGTCGATCGAAGGCATGAGGTTATAGCGTTCCGCCGCAGGAATGAATGCCATCGGGGGAACAAGCAGGCCATTGTCGTCAATCAGGCGCAGCAGAATTTCGAAATGCTTGCCCTCATGGGCCTGCTCCTGAATCGGCATGATGGTCTGGTAATAAAGCCGGAAACGGTTTTCCTCGATCGCGCGGGTAATGCGCGCCACCCAGTGCATCTCTCCCTGGCGCTGAACCAGGTCCCCATCCTCCGCACGGTACAGATGAACGCGGTTGCGCCCGAGATCTTTCGCCGCATAGCACGCCGCATCGGCGCAACTGAGCACGGCGTCAAGCGATCCCGCGTCCTGGTCGATGGGCACCAGGCCAATGCTGACGCCTATGACAAAGGGTTTCTCCTGCCACGCAAAATGAAAATCCCTGACCGTCTGACGCAAGAGGTCGGCGACGATCTCGGCCTGTTCCAGCGGGCAGTTGTCCAGCAGCACCCCGAATTCGTCGCCACCCAGCCGCGCCAGGGTATCGGCATCGCGCACCTTGCTCTGCAGCAGCACGGTCAGCTGCCGCAGCAACTCATCCCCGGCAACGTGGCCACAGGTATCGTTGACGATCTTGAACTGGTCGAGATCCAGGTAACACAAGGCATGCACCCGCCCTTCCTCGCGCGCCGACAAAAGCGCCCTTTCCAGCCGGCGCTCGAATTCGCGCCGGTTGACCAGTCCGGTCAGGGCATCGTGGGACGCCTGGTAGGACAGGCGCTCGGTTGCCTCGTCAATCCGCTCCTGCATCCGTTCCTGGGACATCTGCAGTGCCGCCGCCATGGAGTTCACGCCACGCTCGAGCGTGCGCAGCTCGCCTCCCGAATTCTCGCTGACGCGCACCTCCAGGCGCCCCCGGCCAAGCTGGTCAACCGCATCAGCAAGGCGCTTCACCGGCACGGTCACGTCGCGGCTCATGCGTACCGCCAGAAGGGCGCTCGCCAGCAAGCCCAGCAGGGAAATGAGCAGGCCATTCAGAATCAGCAGCTTCTGGTGCTTCTGGGTGCTGAGACGGGACAGTTCGAGATTCACCCGCCCCAGTATTTTGCCCTTGGGCGGCACCCCTGGCTGCGCGCCGCCGGGCGAAAAATCTTCCACTTCAGTCTGGCTTTGAAACACCGGGGCGCTGAAGTTCAGCACCTCTCCCTGCTCGGCCACCGCAATGTAGAAACCCGCCCGGTGATTGGCCAATATGGGCGGCCCCAGGGATTTGCCGCTGGCGGCAAGGATGGCCCCATCCATATTGGTGATGGTGACAGCCGTGACATCGGCTTCCTGCAAGGCAGAATCCGCCAGGCGCTGCAGGATATCCCGGTTCCCGGAAAACACCCCGAACTCGCTCGCCGGCGCCAGCTGGCGGACAATGGCCAGCCCGCGCTCATGCAGGGACTGCTCCAGACTGTGGATGCCGGAAGAAACGAAATACACCGCCAGCAGCAAGGCAATGCCCGCTGCCGGCATCAAAGCCAGGAAAAGCACCCGTTTTTTGATGCTCCAGTGTTTCATTGCTACTCTGATAAGCCCTTCAAGTTCTGGAGCAAAACTGTTTCATCAGCGATGCTCAGGCCCAGGGATCGCGCCACCTGGTAATTGACGCTGACAGAGAAATATCTGGGATATTCAGGCGCGGACAACCATGCCGCCCGGCTCCCCAGCACGCGCAAAATAACATCCCCCGCCTGCCGGCCGGCCTGCTCCGGGGTGGTATAGACAGAGGCAAGCGCACCGGCCTTCACATAGGCGTGCGAAAAACCGATGACCGGGTCCTGGTAGCGRTAAGTGGTCAACAGCAGGCTTTGCACCGTGCCTTTGTTGAATACCAGCGGGTCAGGCACCGCCAGCAGCACATCGCTATCTGCCAGCACCCGCTGCAAAGCCGGYAGCAACTCTTCAGCAGCGTTGATCTTTTCCACGGCCAGACCCAGTTTCGCTTCGCTGGCCGCGGCTTGCAGGGATTTCAGCATCCCCTGGGAATCGGGGCCTAGCACCACACCGATACGGCCCCGATCCGGTGTTGCCAGACGGATCAATTCCATCTGGCGCGCCAGCGGCTGGTCAAGAAATATGGCGGAAAAATATTTGTAGTCGCGTTGCCGGGGGATTTTTTCAAAGGCCTGGCGCGGAATCAGGACCGCCAGCACCGGGATGGGCAAATTAAGCGCCGCCAGCTCCTGCGCTGCACCCACGCCCACGGTAACAATCAGGTCCGGGCTTTCCCTGAGAAAATCGTTTTTTCTGCCGGACAGGGAATAAGCATTGACCACCGTCCTTGCGCTGCTCTGGGCCAATGTCGCGCGCAAGCTGCTGGCGGTTTCATGGTAGGGGGCCGACTCATCGCTCAACACGATGGCGATATTGACTGGCGCCGCAGCAAGCATGCCGGCCCAGCCCATGCCTGCGAGCAGGATGAAGCGTGCAATCAGGCCGGCAAAATGCAGTTTAGTCACCCTGCATCGCCATTTTCCAGACACAGTTGCCGCGGCTCGACTTGTCCAGATCCTCCAGATAGGCGGAATGCGCCGCCAGTTCCTCTTCTGCAGCCTGCAGGACGCGCAGCCTGGAGCGCTCGCGCTGTACTCTGGCAACATTCTGCGGTAGTACTGGCGCAGCCTCGATCATCAGGCTCTCCTGGCCGCGCGTCATGGCGAGATACACTTCCGCAAGCAGTTCGGTATCCACCAGGGCACCGTGCAAGGTGCGTTTGGAATTGTCGATCTGATAAGTTCGACACAGGGCATCGAGGTTGTTCTTCTGCCCCGGCCGCAACTGCTTGGCCATTTTCAGCGTATCGGTGATGACCGGGCAGTAATGCTGGATCGGCTCCATGCCGAGCAGGCCGAGTTCATGGTTGAGGAAACCGACATCAAACGGGGCATTGTGAATGACCAGCTCGCCCCCCGCCACATAGCCCAGGAAATCGTCAACGACATCGCGGAACGCGGGCTTGTCCTGCAGGAATTCGAGGCTGATGCCATGCACCTGCTGCGCGCCGGGGTCGATTTCCCGGCCAGGGTTGAGGTACTGATGGAAGTGGTTGCCGGTCAGCTGGCGATTCACCATCTCGACCGCCGCGATTTCAATAATGCGATGGCCAAGGCTGGTTTCCAGGCCGGTGGTTTCAGTGTCTAGAATGATCTGGCGCAAGTTCCGGGCGCTCCGTTTCATGTTTGTTTCAATTCAGTCAGCCTGCCGCGCCGAGCGTCTCGACACCGCGATTTGCCAACTGATCGGCGCGCTCGTTCTCGTCATGGCCCGCATGTCCCTTCACCCAGATCCATTCCAGTTGATGCTGCACTGCCAGCCGGTCCAGTTCCTGCCACAAATCCACGTTCTTGACCGGCTTGTTGTCCGCGGTGCGCCAGCCGCGCCGCTTCCAGCTGCGGATCCATTCGCTGATGCCCTTCTGGACATACTGCGAATCGGTGTGCACGCGCGCCTTGCAGGGACGGCTCAGGGCTTCCAGCGCCTTGATCACCGCCATCAGTTCCATGCGGTTGTTGGTGGTATGCAGCTCGCCGCCGCACAGCTCCCGCTCATGGCCGCGGAAGCGCAGCAAGGCGCCCCATCCGCCGCGTCCCGGATTTCCCTTGCACGCACCGTCAGTATAAACGTCTACAATGCTGTCGTCATCATTTGTCACTGCTTGTCCTTTGATTGACCATCTTCTGTGCCGCCGGCGCCAGGCCTTTGCGTGCAACCCTGTTGCCGTTCCAGCCCGGCATGATCAGGCGCATGCCCTGCACTTTCTTCTTAGCCTGAATGAAATATATTCCGCCTGCCAGCGCCCACCAGCGATCCCCCGCATCTTCCATGAAGTGAAACTTGCCAAGCAGCTGTTCCTGCCGGAATGGCGGCTCGTAACAGCACATGCGCCCCCCCACCACTTCGAATCCCAGCAGCGCCAGCCAGTCCTTAAGGCGCGGCAGGCTGATGAAGCGGCCGCACCAGGGATAGCTGTGCCTGTTACTAGGAAGCATCCGCCATAAGCCCCACAGGCTGAAGGGGTTGAAGCCGCTGATAATCAGGTTTCCCTCCGGGATCAGCACACGCTCGGTCTCACGCAGAATCTGATGCGGATGGGAAGAAAATTCAAGCATATGGGGCAACAGCAGCAGGTCAATCGCCTGGCTGGCAACAGGCAGCTGTTCCGGTTCCAGCCGCAGCGCCGCTTCCGCCCCCATTCCGGCCCGCAGGCGAGCCGGAATGCGGCTGGTGCGCAGCAGATCGTGGTCCAGGAGGCCGAGCTGAAGCGCATTGAAGCCAAAAATATTGGCCACCACCTGATCGTGGTACGCCTGCTCGCGCTGCAGCAAATACTGGCCAAGCGGCGTTTCAAACCATCGCTTTTCATCGCTGCTTGACATTTAAACGGCCTCGGCCAAAGATAATTTTATGATTGAAATTATTCCCATCCCCGCATTTGAAGACAATTACATCTGGCTGATCCGCAATCAGGCATTTGCCGCCGTGGTGGACCCCGGCGACGCCGATCCCGTCATGGAATATCTGCAGCAGCATGACCTTCGCCTCGCTGCCATTCTCATTACCCATCACCATGGCGACCATTGCGGCGGCGCCGGGGAGCTGAGACAGCACTCCGGCTGCCCGGTGTATGGCCCGCGTCTTGAAAGAATCACCGCAGCCACTCAAACCACGGGCGAAAAGGATACAGTCACGCTTCCTGAACTGGATATCACGTTTCATGTCATCGACGTACCCGGCCACACCCTCGGGCACATCGCATATTATGGGATAAATTCGCTGTTTTGTGGCGATGCCCTGTTTGCCTGCGGCTGCGGGCGCCTGTTCGAAGGCACGGCGGAACAGATGCAGTCCTCCCTGGCAAAACTGGCCGCATTGCCCGGCGAGACAAGGGTTTTCTGCGCGCACGAATACACCCTGGCCAACATCCGCTTCGCCCGGATTGCAGATCCTGATAATGCCGCTCTCCAGGAGAGGGAAGCGCGCGAGCGGCAAACCCGTGCGCAGGGAATGCCCACCCTGCCCTCGACCATCGCCCTGGAAAAAAGCACCAATCCCTTCCTGCGCTGGGACGATCCTCACCTCATCGCTGCGGCGAGCCGGTTCGCCGGCCGCCCGCTGACCCGCCCGGCGGATATATTTGCGGCCATCCGGCAGTGGAAGGACAAGCTCGATTGAGCTGCTTTTGCTTGACCTGGGCATGTAGAACTCATTATCATCAAAGGGTTTTTACCTCGCCCAAAAAGCCCGAAACGCATGCGATCACCAGCAGCCCTCTTCCTCCTTTGCCTGGCCATCGGCGCCAGCCAGCCGGGCGTAGCCATCGCCGGGGAAGAGAACACAGCGTTTGCGAGCGACTTCGCCTTCTACCAGAGCGAACAGAGCGAGGCCAGTACTGAAGCAGCAGAGGAAGAACTGAGCTTGCGCCCCGCGGAAAAGATCAGTTCCGGCCTGCCGCCCCTCCAGCTCGATTCCCTGAACAGCGAACCCGCAGACCTGTGGGAGCGCATTCGTTCCGGCTTTGCCCTGGCCGAACTCGACAGCCCGCTGGTCCAGGAACATGAGGCCTGGTACGCCAGCCGGCCTGATTATGTGCGGCGCACGGTCGAGCGCAGCCAGCGCTATCTGTTCCATATCGTGGAAGAAGTCGAGAAACGCGGCATGCCGGCCGAAATCGCGCTCCTGCCCATCATCGAAAGCGCCTATAATCCAAAGGCTTACTCTGTCAGCAACGCATCCGGCATCTGGCAGTTCATTCCTTCCACGGGAAAAAATTTCGGTCTGAACCAGAATTTCCTCTATGACGGCCGCCGCGACATCATTGCCGCCACCGATGCCGCCCTGGATTACCTGCAGAAGCTGTACAACATGTTCGGCAGCTGGGAGCTGGCCCTGGCCTCCTACAACTGGGGAGAAGGCTCGGTCTCCAGAGCCATTGC
>PQAG01000085.1 GCA_003104895.1 Nitrosomonadales bacterium | reverse complement strand
CACCGAAGGGGCTTGCAGCTTTAGGCCTAATGTTTACTTCATGGCAGGCAGTGCCCCATCAACCGTGCCGATATAGCCGATGGCGGCCTTCAGCCGGTTGTTCCAGTTGGCATTGAGCAGCTGGCTCACGGTGGCCCAGTCAGGGTCCTTGCTGCCGCCCTCGCCCGGGTGCTGGAAGTTGCTCATGATGTAGGAAAAGCCGTTGTAGTCGTCCACGGCCTGCAGGCCGGTCGCCTCAGCGCCCATGGGGACGGACAGGATGCGGGACAGCTTGCGGGTGTCGATGTTGAAGGCCCAGACATAGTTGTTGTTGCGGTAGCCGGTGTCCTCGCCGATGAACAGGGTGCGCATGCCGGCGGAGTACTTCAGGTTGTCGCCGTCGCAAACCTTGTCCTGGGGGCAGTAATTGCCATCCGTGGCGGCGGCGTTGTAGCTGCCCAGCAGTTCCGGGACGCTGACCATGTTGGTGGCGACATGGCTGGATTGGATGAGCTTGCCTTCGGAGTCGCGGACCATGCCTTTCAGGGCCAGTTCATAGACGGCACCGCCCTTGTTCGCCTTCACCTGGATGTCGCCCTTGCTGTCGCTCATGCCGCCTTCCACGCGGGAGAGGACGATGTAGGCCTTCTTGTCCTCGGCGTTGTGGGTGACGCCTTCCATCTTGTTGAACTCGGTGGTGGCGCCCAGCATGGCGGCATAGCGGCGGGTTTCCAGGAAGGCGGCGGCCTTTTCCATGCCCGGCTTGAGCTTCAGCCACTCGGTGCCCATGTAGGTCTGGACCTTGGTGAAGGAGGGATCGGCGGGGTCGGTATTGCTGACCGCGAAGATGTCGCTGAACTTGATGCCGCCATCCACCATCTTCCTGATGCCTGCGTCGCTGCCATGGCCCAGCCTGACCCAGACCAGGTTGGCGGCACCGCCGTCGCTGCCGGCCGCGCTGGTCTGCATCCATTTTCCGGCGTACAGGGTGCCTTGGGACAGGTCCCGGGCCTTGTCCGCCACGAACATGAACAGGCCGGTGTATGCGCCATCGTCGCCCATGTAGACCGTCTTGCCATCGGGCTGAACGTCGGCCAGTTCGCGGGCGAAGCGGCCCAGGGCGTAGTGTTTCTCGACGGCGGTGGTGCCGTCGCGCTTCACGGTCACTTCAGGCACCAGGCCGTAGTGGTAGGGGTTGGCGCTGGCGGGGTTGCCGAAGAAGTAGCTGCTGAAGCTGTTGATGTCGGTGCCGTCCTGGCTGCCGGTGGCTTTGGCGATGCCTTCGCGGGTCTTGGCGTCCGGCTCGTATTCCTCGGAACCCAGATGGGTGTTCCAGGGCGAGAGGGAGGAGGCGCAGGGAATCCACAGGCCGTTCACGCCGGAGAAGCTGATGTTGTCGTAATCGACCACTTCCAGCGCGCCGCTGCGCTTGTTCTGGTCGATTTTTGCCAGGCTCATGGCGGCCGGCAGTTTGCTCCAGAAATCCCCGCTCAGGCCGGCCGGGGGCAGGCCGCGATATTCGTACTGGGTGACCAGTGCCAGGGCATGGCTTTTCGCGGGATTGGCGGCGTGCATGCCGGGCACGACCATCAGCGAGTTGCCATCTGGGGCGTCGGAGGCGATCTGGCCCAGAGCGTCGTAGAGGGGGGTGTTATTGCCATCGTACAGGCCGCCGGCGACACGCTGCCTGATGACGCCGGTGGTTGCCATCAGCTGGTGGAATTTCAGCGCGTAGGTGCTGGATTTGCCGTTTTGATAGGTGATCTTCACTTGTGCCGTGGTGTAGACATCGGCCTTTTCTGCAGGGGTGCTGGGAGGGTTCATGCCGATGAATTCGACGGACTTGACCGTTGCGTGCTCGTATTCGCCTTCCGGGTGGGAAAAGGGTTGACCAGCGGCAGCGAGGCTGGAAAGGGCGCAGGAAATGGCGATCACCAGAGTTTTCTGTTTCATGGGGATTCCTTGAGTGGTTGGGGGAGCTCAATATTGCCTGCGTCTCATGACAATAGAATGTCACGGCTGATCCATGTTTCTGGAGCGCCTGCGACGAAGCGAGCGTTTACATTCATGACATTCTTTTTTGCTGGGGAAAATGGCTGAAATGTCAGCTGCTACTCGAACAGTTTGCGGTATTCCCCGTAGCCTTCCTTCTCCATGTCTTCCCTGGCGATGAAGCGCAGCGAGGCCGAGTTCATGCAGTAGCGCATGCCGCCGGGGGCGGGGCCATCGTCGAAGAGGTGGCCGAGGTGCGAATCGCTGTGCGTGCCGCGCACTTCGGTGCGCGTCATGAAATGCGAGCGGTCCTGATGCAGGGTGACGTTGGCCGGGTCGAGCGCCCGGGTGAAGCTCGGCCAGCCGGTGCCGGAATCGAACTTGTCGCGCGAGCTGAACAGCGGCTTGCCCGACACGATATCGACGTAGATGCCTTCCGCCTTGTTGTCCCAGTAGGCGTTTCGGAACGCCATCTCGGTGCCGTTTTCCTGGGTGACATGGTATTGCTCCGGGGTGAGGCGTTGCTTGAGTTCTTCGGCAGCGGGTTTGTCGTGTTGGTCGGTCATTTTTCAACTCCTTGTTTGAACGGGCTTCTTTCATTCAGTTCGTCCATGTTGAAGCTCATGCCGGCGAGGTAGGCGCCGAAATCGGCAGAGCCGGTGTTGCGCCAGTGGAACTGCACGCCCCGGCCAGATTTTCTTCCCGCCACAGCGTCGGGAACTGCGCGCTCCAGCGC
>PQAG01000084.1 GCA_003104895.1 Nitrosomonadales bacterium | reverse complement strand
AGCGCATCGTGCTGGGCTGGGGCGGCAACTGTCTGGCAATCGAGTTGAATCATGAATAAAGCAGACAAGCACGGGGAAACGCCGAACCCCTCCCAGCCTCCCCTTGTCAGGGGAAGGGCAGACTCGGGAAAAGCCGCCATCTCCCCCGAAACGGGTCAAGCAGGCAATCCGCGTAGCGGATGCTCGCACAAGGGGGGACCGAGGGGGGTTATCGAGAAAGTCACCAAAGACGAACTGTGCCAGCTGGTGCCGCACAGCGGCGCCATGTGCCTGCTGCAAGAAGTGGCGGAATGGGATGAAGACCAGATCCTCTGCCTGGCAACCAGCCACCGGGACCCGGCCAACCCGCTGCGCCATGAAGGCCGCCTGCCTGCCCTGTGCGCCATCGAATACGCGGCCCAGGCCATGGCCGTGCATGGCGGCCTGACGGCGCGGAAAAGCCGGGGCAAGCCGAGAGCCGGCTTCCTCGGCAGCGTGCGCGACTTGAAGCTGTTCGCTGACTATCTGGAGGATATTGCAGCGCCGCTGGAAGTGCGCGCCATCAAGCAGCTGGCCGACGCCAACCACTCGCTCTACGAATTGCGCGTTTCCTCCGCCGGGCGCGAGCTGATGACGGGCCGCGCGGCGGTATTTTTACAGAATGGAGATGAGGCATGAAGCGCGCACTGGTCACAGGCGGCAGCGGCGCCATCGGCGCGGCGGTTTGCCGGGCCTTGGCGGCGGACGGCCTGCACGTCGTCATTCACGCCAACTCGCGCCTGGATGCCGCCGAGGCGCTGGCCAGCGGGATCCGCGCTGAGGGCGGCAGCGCCGGGGCGGTGTGCTTCGACGTGGCCGACGCCACAGCGGCCAGTGCAGCACTGGAAAAGCTGCTGCAGGACGGCGCCATCCAGGTGCTGGTCAACAACGCCGGCATCCACCACGACGGCATCCTCGCCGGCATGAGCCAGGAACAGTGGCACAGCGTGATCGACGTTTCGCTCAATGGTTTCTTCAACGTCACCCAGCCCCTGCTGCTGCCCATGCTGCGCACCCGCTGGGGACGCATCATCAACATGTCCTCGATCGCCGGGGTGACGGGCAACCGCGGCCAGGCCAACTATGCCGCTGCCAAGGCCGGGCTGATCGGCGCCAGCAAATCGCTGGCGCAAGAGGTTGCATCGCGCGGCGTCACCGTCAATGCCGTGGCGCCCGGCATCATTGCAAGCCCGATGATCAAGGACGCCTTTCCGGCGGAAGCCATAAACAGCCTGGTGCCGATGAAACGCGCCGGCCAGCCGGAAGAAGTCGCCGCGCTGGTGAGCTTCCTCGCCTCGGACAAGGCGGCCTACATTTCCGGCCAGGTCATCTCGATCAACGGGGCCATGGCTTGAACATTGCCGTCGTGATCCCCGCCTACAACGAGGCCCGCACCATCCGGGCAGTTGCCGAACAGGCCTTGCAGCAATGCCCGCAGGTGATCGTGGTGGACGACGGCTCAGAGGACGGCACGGCGCAGCAACTCGCCGGTTTGCCAGTCACTTTGCTGCAAAACCCCGCCAACCTCGGCAAGGCCGCCAGCCTGTGGCGCGGCATGCAGGCGGCGCTGCAGCCCGGCGTGGGAGGGGTGATGACGCTGGACGGCGACGGCCAGCACGACCCCCGCGACATCCCGCGCCTGCTGGCGGTAGCCGGTAAATTCCCGGCCCACATCGTGATCGGTTCGCGCCTGCACGAGAAAGCCAACATCCCCAGGCGCCGTTATCTGGCCAACCGCTTCGCCAATTTCTGGATTGCCTGGGCTGCGGGCTACCCCATCGCCGATTCGCAGTCCGGCTTCCGCTACTACCCGGCCGAACTGCTGCGGCAGGTCGCGCTGCCGCACGATCCGCGCCATTCCTTCGTGTTCGAGAGCGAAATCCTGATCGAGGGCGGGCGGCGCGGCTTCCGCAGCGTCGCCACGCCCATCGCCGCCATCTACCGCGACAACGCCCGCCCCAGCCACTTCCGCCCGGTGCTGGACATCGTGCGCATCACGCGCATGGTCGCGTGGAAACTGTTTTCGCGCGGGATGTCCCCCTTAGGGCTGTATCGCAGCCTGAGCGGCAAGGCGCTGATCGTGGGCTAAAAGCCGCGCCGGGTCGAAATGCACCAGGCGGAAACCCCGCTCCTGCAAGGCGCTGACGATTTCTGCCAGGCTCTCCTGGGTGGCAGGGCGCGTATCATGGAAAACCAGCACGCAGGGGACTGCCTGATCCCATTTGCCCAGAATTCCGGATACCCGTTCCACGATGGCATGGGGTGTGGCGAGCGGCGCGGCATCGCCCGAGGATATCCCCATGACCACCTGATACCCCGCTTCTGCCGCGGCCTGCCGCACGGCGGGCGTATCCACCAGATAGGGCGGGCGGAACAGGCGCGGCGCGGCTGGATCAAGCAGGGCTGCGGCGGGTTTTTCCCAGGCGGAAATCTCCTCCCGCACCGCTTCTGCATCACTCAGCCACGGCCAGCGGAACCAGCTGTGGCGCGCGCTGTGGTTGCCGACCAGGTGCCCGGCGGCGAGAATCCGGCGTACCAGCTCTGGATGCGCTGCCAGGCCGCCCTTCCCGCTCCACATTTCGTAGGGAGCGTAATGCTTGCGGCGCTCCCACATGCTGTCCGGAATCGATCCCAGCAGAAAGAAGCCGGCCCTCACCGGCTGCCCGTCTTCCGCGCGTAAGCCTTCCAGCGCATGCAAGACCTTGTCCGTCGCGCCCGGCAGCGGCCCATCGTCGAAAGTCAGCATGAATTCGCCGGCGCCGGCGCCGGTTGCCATCAGCCAGCTCAAGGCCAGTGCGGCACAGAACAAATTCCGGTAGTGAGAAAACATGAGGCTCCAGAAACAATGACAGGCGGCGTGCTTACGCCGGAAGTACCAGTATGGCGGCCAGTCCGCCGCCGCTGCGCGCCTCCAGGCGCAATTCGCCGCCATGCAGCCGTGCTGCCCGTTCCACAATGGCCAGGCCCAGGCCGGAACCGCCCGCCCCGCCGCGCGCGGCATCCAGCCGGACGAATGGGCGTTTGGCCGCACCCACAAGGTCTGCGGCAATACCGGGGCCGCGGTCCAGCACTTCGAAATGCACGCAGGGCCGCCCTTGCCATTCTGCGGCCAGCAGCCGCAAGACAATCTCCCCGCCGCCATACTTGACCGCATTGTCGAGCAGGTTGGCGAGCGCCCGCTGGAGCAGCAGCGGGCGTACCGTGCAGGGCGGCAGTGTGGCCAGTTCCAGTTTTATTTCAGGAGCGCGGCTGAGGTAAGGCGCCACAGCCGATCCGGCCAGCGCCTTCAGATCCGCCGCTGCAGCTTGTTCCTGCTCGCCCAGCCGGGCGTAATCGAGAAACTGCCCGACCACGGCATCCATCTGCTCCACGTCGGCGATCAGCCCCTCGCGGCTGGCTTGATCAGCAATGAATTCAGCTGAGATGCGCAGGCGGGTGAGCGGCGTGCGCAGGTCGTGCGAGATGCCGGCCAGCACCAGGGCGCGCTCCCGTTCGATGGACGCCAGGCCGGCGGCCATCTGGTTGAAGGCGCGGGCAACCGCGGCAGTTTCCTCTGCGCCCGATTCGTCGATGTGCCCCGGCGCTGCGCCCTGCCCGATGGCGCGCGCAGCAACCGCCAGCGCGCGCAGCGGCTTGCCCACCTGGCGCGCGATCAGGGCGCCGCCAGCCAGCGCCAGGGCCAGCACCAGCGCGCCCCAGCCCAGCCACTGCCAGGCCTGGGGACGTTCGATACGCTCGCGCGGCAGCATCACCCAGAACTCCTCGTCGCCRATRAAGAAGCTTACCCAGAAGCCCTCCATGCCATTGCGGGCGGCAGCAAAGCGCGTCGGCTTGCCCAGCTCGCTGCGGRCTTCGGCYGTCATCAGTCTGGCCACCCGCCCCTCGACGGGAAGCGGCGCGAGGGCATCGTCCTCCTCGGCCGGAAACACGCGGATGCCTTCGGTTGCGGACATTTCCGCCAGCAGGGCGGAACGCAGGGCGGGATCGGCGGACAGCACGGCGGCACGGGTGAGGTTGACCACCGACACCACCATCTGCGCCAGCTGGTGCGCGCGCGGCGCGCTTTCGGCCTGGCGGAACAGCCAGGCGCTGGCCGCCAGCGAGGCCACGATCAGGCTGGCGATCAGCAGGAAGGCACGGGCTCCCAGGCTGCGCGGGATAATTCTCACTGCTCGCCGCCGTCAGGCACGAACACGTAGCCGTGGCCCCACACCGTCTGGATATAGCGCGGCTTCGCCACGTCCGGTTCGATCAGCTTGCGCAGCCGGGACACCTGCACGTCGATGCTGCGGTCGAAGGCATCGTGATCGCGGCCACGCGCCAGCTCCATCAACCGGTCGCGCGACAGCGGCTGGCGCGGGTGGCTGACCAGCG
>PQAG01000083.1 GCA_003104895.1 Nitrosomonadales bacterium | reverse complement strand
TTTTGCGGCGCGGTGGCGATGACGGAAAAGTCGCGCAGGCCTTCCAGCGACATCGACAGCGAGCGCGGGATCGGCGTGGCGGTCAGGGTCAGCACGTCCACCTCGGCGCGCAATGCCTTGAGCTGTTCCTTCTGGCGCACGCCGAAACGGTGCTCCTCGTCCACGATGACCAGGCCCAGGTTTGCAAATTTGACGCCCTTCTGGATCAGCTTGTGGGTGCCGATCACGATGTCGATCTCGCCCGAGGCCAGCCCCCTGAGCGCCTGGTTCTGCTCCTTGGCGGTGCGGAAGCGCGACAGTTCGGCCACCTTGACCGGCCAGTCGGAAAAGCGGTCGGAGAAATTGTTGAAATGCTGCTCCGCCAGCAGCGTGGTGGGCACCAGGATCGCCACCTGCTTGCCGTCGGCAACCGCGACGAAGGCCGCGCGCAGGGCCACTTCCGTCTTGCCGAAGCCGACATCGCCGCACACCAGCCGGTCCATCGGCTGGCCGGAGGTCATGTCCCCGATCACGGCCTGGATCGCCGCTGCCTGGTCCGCTGTTTCCTCGAACTCGAAACCGGCGGCGAAAGCCTCGTAATCGTGATGATCGAGCTTGAACGAGTAGCCGGTGCGCGCGGCCCGCTGCGCATACAGGTTGAGCAGTTCCGCGGCGGTATCGCGCGCCTGCTGCAGCGCCTTCTTTTTAGCCTTTTCCCACTGCCCGCTGCCGAGCCGGTGCAGGGGGGCGGATTCCGGGCTGGCGCCGCTGTAGCGGCTGATGACGTGCAGGTCGGAAACCGGGACATAAAGCTTGTCGCCACCGGCGTATTCGAGGTGCAGGAACTCGGTTTCACCTTCGCCCAGGTCCAGATTCACCAGCCCGAGGTAACGGCCGATCCCATGCTGCTCGTGCACCACCGGGTCGCCCGCCCGGAGCTCGGACAGGTCGCGCAGCATGTTCTCGACATTGCTTTTGCGCGTGGTGTCGCGGCGCCGCGACTGGCGCACCTGCGAGGCGTAGAGTTCGGTTTCGGTGATGAGGGCCAGTGAGCTACCCCACCCCCATCCCAACCTTCCCCCTGAAGGGGAAGGGGCAATCGTTCCCTCCCCTTCAAGGGGAGGGCTAGGGTGGGGATGGGGCAACAGGAAACCGGTGCTCACCAGTCCGGCAGCCAGCATGAGCCGTTCCGGGCATGCTTCGAATTGGGCGAAATTTTCGCAGATGACCGGCTTCAGGCCGTATCCGGCCAGGTACTGGGCCATGGTTTCGCGCCGTCCCATGCTTTCCGCCAGGATCAGGACACGGCCATCGAAGCGCGCGAGGAAGCCTTTGAGTTTATCCAGCGGGTCTTCGGCGCGGCGCTCCACCTGAACCGGGGGCACTGGCAAGGCTACTGGGTTGTCACCTGCTCCGGCAGAAATTTCGATGCGTCCGAAGCGTTTGATCTCGCCGAAAAAAACATCCACCGGCAGGAAGATTTCTTCCGGCGCGAGCAGGGGACGGTTGCGGTCACCGCGCAGCAGCAGGTAGCGCGAGCGGGTGTCCTGCCAGAACTGCTGCGCGGCGCCTTCCAGGTCATGGTGCAGGCACAGCAGCGCATGCTCCGGCAGGTAGTCGAACAGCGTGGCCGTGTGCTCGAAGAACAGCGGCAGGTAGTATTCGATGCCCAGCGGCGCCAGGCCGTTGCTGACATCCTTGTAAAGCTGGCTCTTGGAGGGGTCGCCCTCGAATTTTTCGCGGAAACTCTGGCGGAAGCGGCTGATGCCGCTTTCATCGAGCGGGAATTCCCGCGCCGGCAGGAGGCGGACATCCTTGACCGGGTAGATGCTGCGCTGCGTATCCACATCGAAAGTGCGGATGGACTCGATCTCCTGATCGAACAGGTCGAGCCGGTAAGGCACCGCGCTGCCCATGGGGAACAGGTCCACCAGCCCGCCGCGGACCGAATATTCTCCCGGCGTCAGCACCTGGGTGACGTGGGTGTAGCCAGCCTGGGTGAGCTGCCCGCGCAGGGCATCAAGGTCCAGTTTCGTTCCCTGTTTGAGGAAAAAGGCATGGGCGGCCAGAAACTCGCGCGGCGGCAGGCGGCACAGCGCCGTGGTGGCGGGAACGATGATCACGTCGCAGGCGTTGTGCGAGATCTGGTACAGCGTCGCCAGGCGCTCGGAGACCAGATCCTGGTGGGGCGAGAAATGGTCGTAGGGCAGCGTTTCCCAGTCGGGCAGCAGGTGGACGGCCAGCTTGGGCGCGAAAAAAGCCATCTCGTCACGCAGGCGCTGGGCGTGCCAGGCCGTTTCCGTCAGGATCACCAGCGGCCGTGCTTCCTCTGCCAGCCGGGCCAGCGCCAGCGCGTCGCTGGAGCCATGCAGGCCCGCATGGCGGGAGCGCTGGCCGGGTGAGGGGAGAGGCGGCGGAAGTAACATCATGAGCGAGAGTAAAAGTGGGTGATTATAGCAGCTTGGAAATCAGGCTCTGCTGGGTTTGCCGCATTTCCAGCGCAGCAGGACACGCAATTTTCTCAGCGATTCGGTATCCGCGGAATCCGGGAAAATCACGACATGACGGGCCAGCCGGCTTTTCCCGGTGGAAAAATTGAGCACGGTCAGCCACGGCGTGGCCATGCTGGAGCCGAGCAGCCGGGCATCCTGCCATGTGCCATTGCGGGTCTGGTAAGTGCAATTGCACTCGGGGTCAAGGCGGAGCTGCTGAATCGAACCGGCTGCTGCGAGCAGGCCGTCGCGCCGCAGATAAAAGCCCAGACTGGCGGCCAGCAGCAGGCTCCCGCCGATCTGTATTGCAGGCACGAGCGGCAGGAGCCAGACTGCAAGCAGGGACAGCAGGTGCGCCACGGCGAGCAGGAAAGCCAGGGTGCGCGATGGGCGGAGTTTCAGGTCGAGCATGGCGGAGGGCTTGTAAAAATGGCCAAAGGCCACTATTTTACTCGCTAATCAAATCACGACTAAATTGATCGGAAATAAAAAATGAACTCCAACTGGCAGGATTTTTTGCTCGCCGCAGGCGCGCGGATCGAGAATCAGCAGCTTGTTTCCTTTGGCAACCCGCAAGAGGAAATTGCAGCGGCGCAGAGCGGCAGCATGCTCACCGATCTTTCCCATTTGAGCGTCATCCAGTTTGCCGGTGAGGACGCTGAAGCCTTCCTGCAAGGGCAGCTGAGCTGCGATGTGCGGCAGGCGACGCTGGCGCAGGCCCGGCTGGGCAGCTACTGCACGCCCAAGGGACGGATGCTGGCGACTTTCCTGCTGTGGCGCAGCGAGGATGGGTTTTTCATGCAGCTGCCGGCGCCACTGCGCGAGGGCATCCAGAAACGCCTCAGCATGTATGTCATGCGCTCCAGGGTGAAAGTGAGCGATGCCAGCGAGCAGACAATCCGCCTCGGCATCGCCGGGGAAGCGGCTGCCGCTGCATTGGCCGGGCTGGGTGGAACTGCGCCGGAAGACGATTATGCGGCCGCCCGGTGCGGGCCGGTCACGGCAATCCGTTTGCCGGGCCAGCGCTTTGAAATTCTGGCCGCGCCTGAAGATGCAGCCGCAGTGTGGCAGGCCCTGAGCGAGCATTGCACCCCGGTGGGCAGCGGCCGCTGGGAATGGCTGGAAATCCGCGCCGGCATTCCCATGGTGACAGCCGGTACCCAGGAGCAGTTCGTGCCGCAGATGGCGAACATGGAGCTGATCGGCGGCGTCAGCTTCACCAAGGGCTGTTATCCGGGCCAGGAGATCGTGGCGCGCTCGCAGTACCTGGGCAAGGTGAAGCGCCGCATGTACCGCGCCCGCCTGCWGTCCGCTGCCGYGCCGCAGCCGGGRGAYGTGCTGTTTGGCCAGGGSCCGTCGGAACAGTCCGGCGGCATGGTCGTGAACGCGCAGCCRKCRCCCGMKGGYGGMTTYGAYCTMCTGGCCGTGATYYTSAATGCCAGCATCGAATCCGGYGCCGTGCACTGGAAAACCCCGGATGGGCCGGTGCTGAAACTGCTGGATTTGCCTTACGCGGTTGAATGAGTCCGGGTCAAGGAAATGCTGATTCTCCGCTTGAATCAGCATTTCCTTAACGGGCTTTGGCGATGGCGCCCCCAAACAGGCTGAAATTCAGAACCACACTGGTCGCGCCGGTTTGCGGATCGATCTCCATCTTTTTTGTCGCATAGACGGTCATGGTCTTGTTTTCTTCGTCATAGATGGCCATTGGCACATACCCGGCATCCATGATCTCCCGAATTACTTTCCTGACAGCATTGTGCGATTCCTCGCTTTCGTCCGGCATTGGCAATTCTTTCTTGTCCAGCATGCCAATATGCAGGAAATCCGGTATGCAATTTGCCGGTTTTATCGCGGCAATGGCCGTTATGCAACGTTTCTCACCCCATTCCTTCGGGGTGTCGTAATAGTGAAAGACTGCATGCGCAAATGTCTTTGCGTCAGCGTCGTCCCGGCAGCTAACGTAGAAAATGTGCTGCATCTTTTCTGTCGAGAAACCCACTTCGTAGGTTTTGGTGTTCTGTTCTTTTTCCATAGGGTATGACCTTCAGATTATTCGGCATTTGCCGGTGAAATTTCCTTGATGAATCATTTTTCCGATAACGGTTATAAATCGTCATCTGCTTGCGAAGCCACTGTCAATCCGGCACCAGCACCGTRTTTTCCGCYGCGGGCAGCTGTTCCGGATAATCGCGGCTGAAATGCAGGCCGCGGCTYTCATGCCGCAGCATGGCGCTGTGCACGATCAGTTCCGCGGTCTGGACCAGGTTGCGCAGTTCGAGCAGGTCGTTGCTGACGCGGAAATTGCTGTAGTACTCATAGATTTCTTCCTGCAGCAGTTTGATGCGTTTCAGTGCGCGCTGGAGGCGTTTGCTGGTACGCACGATGCCGACATAGTCCCACATGAAACGGCGCAGCTCATCCCAGTTGTGGGAGATGATGATTTCCTCGTCGGCATCGGTCACCCGGCTTTCATCCCACTCCGGCAGGGGGGGTATGGGCGAATCTTGCTGTTCCAGTATATCCCGTGCCGCAGCTTGTGCGAACACGACACATTCCAGCAGTGAATTGCTGGCCAGCCGGTTTGCGCCGTGCAGGCCGGTATGCGCCACTTCCCCCACCGCATAGAGATTGTGGATGTCGGTCCTGGCACGCTGGTCGGTCATGACTCCGCCACAGGTGTAATGTGCCGCAGGCACCACGGGGATGGGGTCGCGCGCGATGTTGATGCCCAGTTCCAGGCAACGCGCGTAAATGTTGGGGAAATGTTCCTTGAGGAAGGCCTCGGGTTTGTGCGAGATATCGAGGTAAACGCAATCCAGTCCGCGTTTTTTCATTTCGAAGTCGATGGCCCGTGCGACCACATCGCGCGGCGCAAGTTCGGCGCGGGGGTCATGGTCGGGCATGAAGCGGGTGCCGTCCGGCAGCTTGAGCAAGCCGCCTTCACCGCGCACCGCTTCGGTGATCAGGAATGATTTGGCATGGGGGTGATAGAGGCAGGTGGGATGGAACTGGATGAATTCCATGTTTGCCACCCGGCAGCCGGCGCGCCAGCCCATGGCGATGCCGTCGCCTGTTGCCACATCGGGATTGGTGGTGTAGAGGTAAACCTTGCCTGCTCCGCCCGTGGCCAGGACGACATGCTGGGCGGCAATGGTCTTGACCTTGCCGGAGTGGTTGTCGAGCGCATACAGCCCAAAGCAGCGGTTGGCCTCTGCTGGTTCGCAAAGTCCCAGTTTCCTGCCGGTGATCAGGTCGATGGCGATGTGCTCCTCCAGCAGGGTGATATTGGGGTGGGCCTTGATTTGCTGTGACAGTGTCATCTGCACAGCCGCGCCGGTCGCATCCGCGGCATGCACGATGCGGCGGTGGCTATGCCCGCCTTCGCGTGTGAGGTGCAGTTCCTCGGCATGCTGCTCCTCGTGGCTGAACTGGACACCTTGCCGGATGAGCCATTCGATGGTGGATTTGCCATGTTCCACCACGAAACGCGTGGCGTTTTCGCCGCACAGTCCGGCGCCGGCTACCAAGGTATCCTGAATATGGGACTGGATCGAGTCGTCATCGCCCAGCACCGCCGCGATGCCGCCCTGGGCCCAGCTGCTGGCGCCATCGAGCAGGGCTTTTTTGGTAATGAGTCCGATCTTTTTATGCTCTGCCAGATGCAGGGATAGCGTCAGTCCCGCCAAGCCGCTGCCGATGATCACTACGTCAAATTGTTCCACGTTGGGTCCAGTCAAGATTCAGGTGAGTGAAAGCATTAAAAATCATACCATGCGCCTTCCCTCCCGCACGCAATGCCAGCATGGAGAATGAACTATTCGGCATGAATGCCTGTCTTTGGGAGTAATTGAATGCATGCGTTTTCTGCAAGGCGAATGAAGACGCTATACTGCATAATGATAAAAATACGCTGTTTCAGGGAGCAAGCCCAGAATGGGTGACCGGGAAATTGATCAGCAACTGGTCGAGCGCGCGCAGCATGGCGACAAGCGCGCTTTCGAGTTGCTGGTGATTAAATATCAGCGCAAGCTCACCCGCCTGCTGTCGCGTTTCATTCGCGATGCGGCGGAGGTCGAGGATGTGGCGCAGGAGGCCTTTATCAAGGCTTACCGCGCCTTGCCCTCGTTTCGCGGCGAGAGCGCGTTTTATACGTGGCTGTACCGGATCGGTATCAATACCGCAAAAAATTATCTGGTTGCCCAGGGCCGGCGTGCGCCCACCATCACCGAATATAGCCCTGAAGATGCGGAGAATTTCGAGGACGCGGGTGAGTTGCGCGATATCAACACACCAGAAAACGAACTGATGACCAAACAGATTGGCCAGACAGTGAACTCTGCGATGGCGGCGTTGCCAGAGGAATTAAGAATGGCGATTACCTTGCGCGAGATCGAAGGATTGAGCTACGAGGAGATTGCGGAAGTGATGAACTGCCCGATCGGGACCGTCAGGTCACGGATATTCCGGGCGCGCGAGGCAATTGCCGAGAAACTGCGGCCCTTGCTGGATACACAAAAAGACAAGAGGTGGTAAGCATGAACGAGCAAATTTCTGAATTCATGGATGGCGAAGCGGATGAAGAGCAGGCGAAGCGATTGTTAGCCATTTTGCAGCATTCGGGAGCGCAACAGGAATGGCATGCCTACCACCTGATTGGAGACGAGCTGCGGGGTACGTTTTCTGTCTCCAGTGATTTCATGGAACGATTTACGACGCGCCTGGCAGAGGAACCCACTATTCTGGCGCCCAGCCGGTTTGCCAAGCCACGTCCGAGAACTTTTGCCCTGTCGGCAGCTGCATCGGTGGCGGCTGTGGGTTTTGTGGTTTGGGCTGTGATGCAGACGGGTGGCGAAAGCACAACTTCCGGCATGGTGGCGGCGAATGCCCCGCAGGCGGAGTTGGCAAGAGCCAACGTCAATCCGTATCTGCTGGCACATCAGGAATATTCGCCCAGTGTCGCGATGCAGGGGATGAGCTCTTATGTGCAAACGGTATCTGAAGTACGTGAGGCCGCAGCGCGATGAGGTCTGGCCGTTGTTTGGCAGTACTGGTTCTGGTTTGTCTGCCCGGGCTGGCCGCGGCAGAGCCGTCGGGTGGTGAGGCTGCCGCCTGGCTGCAGAAAATCGCTTCGGCGGCGCACCGCCTTAATTACAGCGGGATTTTTGTCTATCAACGCGGCTCTTTCATGGAAACGTCCAGCATCGTGCATATGACGGACGAGAGCGGCGAGCATGAGAAGCTGGAAGTGCTGGACGGCCCGCCGCGCGAAACCATCCGCAATAATGACGAGGTGCTTTGTTTTATGCCCGAAGAGAAGGGTGTGGTGGTAGAAAGGCGCAGATCGCAGAAGAATTTTCCGGCGCTTTTGCCGCGCCGCTTGTCGGGCATTGGCGAAAATTATGCAGTCAAGCTGGGCGGGGTGGAGCGCGTAGCAGCTTACGATTGCCAGAATGTTATTCTGGAGCCGCGGGATGTTTATCGTTACGGTTACCGTTATTGCGCTGAAAGCAGCAGCGGYCTGTTGCTCAAGGCCAGTACGCTGAATGAAAAGAATGAGGTKGTGAATCAGTTCTCCTTTACCCAGGCTCGTATTGGAGGAACCATAGACCGTGAGCAATTGAAGCCGAAATATGCCAGGCATCAGCATGTGCAGCCGCAGACTGCCCCTGTCATGGCYGATTCGGGCTGGCAGGTGAAGTCGCTGCCAGCAGGGTTCAGGAAAATCATGGAGCAGAAGAGGAGCTTCCCGGGCAAGAGGGTTTCTGCCAATCATCTGGTGTTTTCGGATGAGATGGTTGCCGTGTCGGTCTTTATCGAGCCCTTGGCCGGAATGGAAAAGTCGGTTTCCGGTCTTTCCAGCCAGGGCGCAATCAATGTCTATACCAGGCCAGTTGCAGATTATCAGGTGACGGTGCTGGGTGAAGTCCCTGCCGTGACCGTGATGCAAATCGCCAATTCCGTATTTTTTGCGGCCAAATAAAGATCATGCTCGAAGCCGAAGGAGTGGTGGTTAAACTGGGTGCGGACGGCGCTTATGTCGAAACTAAGCGCGCTTCCTCCTGCGGAACCTGCAGTTCCCAGCAGAGCTGTGGCACCACCAGCCTGAGCCAGTTGCTGGGGGGCAAGTCCAGACCGTTCCGGGTGTTGAATCCGATCGGTGCCGCCGTGGGCGAACGCGTGGTGATCGGACTGGAAGAGCCGGCGCTGCTCAGAAGTATCCTGCTCAGTTATGTGTTGCCCCTGGCATTGCTCATGGCGGGGGCCTTGCTGGGCAGCCAGATGGCGCCGGCCGGCGCGGCAAAAGACCTGTATTCCGTTAGCGGGGCAGGCATTGGCCTGGTGCTGGGGTTTGCCGCGCTGAAGTGGGTGGCAGCGAGGGCGGGCGGACAACGGCAGTTCCAGCCGGTGATCCTGCGCCGGGTTATTTCTTGCAATATTGTCAAATTTGTTGAGGATAGCGAAGGATGAAAAGAGTAATCGCTTTTTTTGCGCTTTTTCTTTCTTTGACGGCATTCTCCCATGCTAGGGCGTTGCCGGATTTCACTGAGCTGGCGGAAAAACATGGTGCGTCTGTCGTCAATATCAGCACCACCCAGACCGTGCGTAACGAGGGCATTTTCCCCCAGATTCCCCATTTGCAGGAAGACGACCCGATGTACGACTTCTTCCGCCGTTTCATGCCGCCGGGCAAGGGGCAGAAGGGGCCGCGCGAGTTCCAGTCACGCTCCCTGGGTTCCGGCTTCATCATCAGCGCGGACGGTTACATCCTGACCAACGCCCACGTGGTGGATGCGGCGGATGAAATCACGGTGCGCCTTACCGACAAGCGTGAATTTCCCGCCAAGGTGATTGGCAGCGATCGCAGGACCGACGTGGCCCTGATCAAGATCGAGGCGGCAAATTTGCCCAAGGTGACGGTAGGCAAGCCGGAACAGCTCAAGGTGGGTGAATGGGTGGCGGCGATCGGCTCGCCGTTCGGTTTCGAGAACAGCATTACCGCCGGCATCGTCAGCGCCAAGGGGCGCTCCCTGCCGCAGGAAAACTACGTTCCCTTCATCCAGACCGACGTGGCGATCAACCCCGGAAATTCCGGCGGCCCCTTGTTCAACATGGCAGGCGAGGTGGTGGGGATCAATTCCCAGATATTCAGCCGCACCGGCGGATACATGGGGCTGTCCTTCGCCATCCCTATCGATGTGGCGATGGATATCGGCGACCAGTTGCGCGCCGGCGGCAGGATCAGCCGCGGCTGGCTGGGCGTGATGATCCAGGAAGTGACCAAAGAACTGGCGGAATCCTTTGGCCTGAGCAAGCCCATGGGCGCCCTGATCGCCAATGTGGAAAAAGGCAGCCCGGCGGACAAGGCTGGGCTGGAGGCGAGCGACGTGGTGCTGAAATTCGATGGCAAGACGGTGGAAACCTCCAGCGAACTGCCGCGGCTGGTGGCTGCGGTCAAGCCGGGCAAGCGGGTGTCTGTGCAGGTATGGCGCAAAGGAGCATACAAGGATATCTCTCTGGTGGTAGGCGAATTGCCTGACAGGGGCGGGCGAGTTCCCGCGAAATCCGTCAAGCCGGGCAACAAGCTTGGTCTGACATTGAATGAGCTCAGTGAAGAGCAGAAGCGGGAGCTCAAGATCAGCAGCGGGCTGCTGGTGGAAGACGCGGAAGGTGCTGCGGCACGCGCAGGCGTGGGCAGGGGCGACGTGATCCTGTCGGTGAACAACCAGAATGTGAAAAACCTGGAGCAATTCAACGAACTGGTAAACCAGTATGGCTCTGGGCGCGTGATTGCGCTGCGCATTATGCGCGGAGACCGTTCGCTCTACATCCCGGTCCGGATCAACGGCAAACCGGCTCCCAACTGATAACTTGTCCGGGCGGCCGGGGCATGATTCCGGGCCGTTTCCGGCTGATCGGCGGCAATGAAGATTCATCATCTGGCCCCGGAAGCGGCACTCGCCAGTCTGCACAGCGGGCCGGATGGCTTGGGCAGTGCGGAGGCCTCGCGCCGTCTGCTTGAATATGGCCTGAACAAGGTCGAAGCGTTGCCATCCGAGCCTCTCTGGCTCAAATTCCTCAAGGGTTTTACCCATTTTTTCGCGCTGATCCTGTGGCTTGCTGCTGCCCTGGCATTTGTGGCAGAAGCGCGTGCGCCAGGCCAGGGAATGGCGGCGCTGGGCTATGCCATTCTGGGTGTGATCCTGGTCAATGGCATTTTCTCATTCTGGCAGGAATACCGCGCCGAACGGGCACTGGCGGCCCTGCTCGAGCTGTTGCCTCGCCTGGTCAAGGTGGCGCGCGCCGGAGCGGTGTTACAGCTTGACGCCTCGCAGCTGGTGCCGGGTGACGTGATCCTGTTGCAGGAAGGCGATAGCGTACCGGCGGATTGCCGCTTGGTCGAGGCATTTGACGTGCGCGTCAACATGGCCACGGTGACGGGTGAATCCCGTCCCAAGGCTCGGGATGCCAGGGCCAGCAGCGAAGAGGAACTGCTGCATGGCAGCAACATCCTGCTGGCTGGAACGGCCGTGGTTGCGGGCGAATGCAAGGCGGTGGTGTTTGCAACCGGCATGAACACCGAATTCGGCAAAATCGCCCACCTGACCCAGGTGCCGGGTGAGCGCCTTTCCCCCCTGCAGCGCGAGATCGTCCATCTCTCACGCCTGGTCGCTGCTCTGGCCATGGGGCTGGGGATATTGTTCTTTTTCATCGGCCAGGCAATGGGGCTGTCGTTCTGGGCCAATTTCATTTTTGCCATCGGCATTATCGTCGCCAATGTGCCGGAGGGCTTGCTGCCAACCGTCACGCTTTCGCTTGCCATGGCGACACAGCGCATGGCCAGGCGCAATGCGCTGATCCGGCACCTGCCATCGGTGGAAACGCTGGGCTCCGCCAGCGTGATCTGCACCGATAAAACCGGCACCCTGACACTCAACCGCATGGAAGTGAAGCGTCTGTTCATGCATGGCGCTTTCGTCACGCCGCAGGATTTGTCCGGCCATGCCGCTGATGAGTTGCTCGCGGTTGCGCGCTACTGCCACACCCTCAAGCAAACCGGAAACCATGCGTGGCTGGGAGATCCGATGGAAGTGGCGCTGGCGCGCATGGCTGAGCAAACGGGGCGCAGGTGGCCAGATCGGCCACGCCTGGACGAAGTTCCGTTCGATGCCGACCGCAAGCGCATGTCCACGCTGCACCGGACGCCTAATGGATCCATGCTTTACACCAAAGGCGCGCTGCAGACCGTGCTTCCCCTATGCACCCATGCCGGCACGGCTCAGGGTGTCCTGCCAGTGACGCCGGAAGCGCGCGAGCGGTTGCAGCAGGCCGAGCTGGAGCTGGCGCAGCAAGGCTTGCGCGTCCTGGCGCTGGCCGCTCGCGTGGCGCGTGAAGACGAGCGGCGGGAAGCCTTGGAGCAAGGCCTGACCCTGCTTGGTCTCGTTGGTCTGGAGGATCCGCCGCGGCCCGAAGTGGCGCCGGCCATCCAGACGTGCCGCGAGGCCGGGATCAAGGTGATCATCGTCACCGGGGACCATCCCCATACCGCGCTGGCGATTGCCCGGGAAATCGGCTTGTGCCAGTCGCCCACGGTATTGACCGGCGACGACCTGCAGCGCATTTCTGCGACACAGCTGCAACTGAAGCTGGATCTGCCCGAGATCATTTTTGCCCGGCTCCGGGCGGATCAGAAAATGCGCATCGTCAGCGCTCTGCAAAAAAAAGGCCATGTCGTCGCGGTGACCGGGGATGGCGTCAACGATGCGCCAGCACTGAGAAGGGCGGATATCGGCATTGCCATGGGGCTGAGCGGCAGCGACGTGGCGAAAGAGGCGGCGGACATGATCCTGCTGGATGACAATTTTGCCAGCATCGTCGCCGCGATCGAGGAGGGGCGGGCGGTATTCGGGAATATCCGCAAGTTCATGACTTATATCCTGACCTCCAATATTCCCGAAGTCGTGCCTTATCTTGCCTTTGTCCTGTTCAGGATCCCGCTGCCCCTGACGGTCATCCAGATTCTGGCCGTGGATCTGGGTACCGATATGCTGCCCGCCTTGGGACTGGGGGCTGAAAGGCCGCACCCGGAAGTGATGCGAAGGCCTCCCAGGGCGCGTCATGAGCGCCTGCTGAATACCGCCATGCTGGTGCGTGCCTACCTGTTTCTAGGCGGGCTGGAGGCACTGGCTGCCATATCCGCGTTCTTCTTCGTCCTGCATGGCGCGGGCTGGCGCCATGGCGATGCTTTGCAGCCGCATGACCCGCTTTATCTGCAGGCCACCACCGCCACGCTGAGCGCCATTATCGTGATGCAGATTGTGAATGTTTTCATTTGCCGCAGCCGCCGCGATTCGGTGCTTGCTCAGAAGCTGTTTGGCAACCCCCTGATCGTGGGGGGCGTGGTGGCGGAAATCGCGCTCATTCTGCTGATTGACTATACGCCATGGGGCAATGCGCTGTTTGGGACCCTGCCGATTGGAGTGGAAACATGGCTCTTCGTGATCCCCTTTGCCTTTGCCATGCTGGCGCTGGAGGAAGTCAGGAAATGGTGGGTCAGGCGCTATCTATAAGTTTCTGATGAGCCGCCAGCCTGCCCGGAATAAATCCTGCCCAACATGGTTGATGTCGAAAACTCTTACACTTGGGCCGCTTATCGTGACCCATTATCTGACGTTATGGCTAT
>PQAG01000082.1 GCA_003104895.1 Nitrosomonadales bacterium | reverse complement strand
AGGGATTTTTCCGAAAACCAGGTATCGAAACTGACGCCGAACTCCATCAGGTCGTTGCGGCCGTCGCCCAGCTGCTCGGTGAGGGCGAAATCATGGATGTAGGCGTAGTCGTCACCGAGCAGTTTCTTGGCGTTGGCGATCAGGCCGTCGAGATGCAGTTCGTTCTGCTGCTTGGCCCACTTCTCATCCTTTTCCAGCTCTTCCTCGGTGGAGCGCGGCGGCACGCCTTCCAGCAGGGTCCAGGGCTGATGCACATAGCGGTCGCCGTGCAGCCGCCTGATTTCCGCCGCCATGTCGCGCACGTACTGGCCCTGATAGGCGTTGGCGGGGAAGGGCACGCTGATGCCGTTGAGTTCCAGGTAGCGCAGCCAGGTGGACAGCGCCAGGATGTCCATCTGCCGTCCGGCGTCGTTGATGTAGTACTCGCGCTTGACCTCGAATCCGGCTGCCGCCAGCACATTGGACAGGCTCATGCCGAAGGCGGCGCCGCGTCCATGGCCGACGTGGAGCGGGCCGGTCGGGTTGGCGGAGACGAATTCCACCTGGATTTTTTTGCCTTCCCCCATCTGGCCGCGGCCGAATTCTGGGCCCTGCTGCAGGATCGTGGTGATGACGCGCTGTTTGGATGCCGCGCTGAGGAAAATATTGATGAACCCGGCACCGGCGATTTCCGCCTTCTCGACCCAGGGCGAAGCGGGCAGTGCGTCAAGCAGGGCGCTGGCGATTTCGCGCGGGTTGCGTTTGAGCGTCCGCGCCAGCTGCATGGCCAGGTTGCAGGCGTAATCGCCATGCTGCGTCTGCTTGGGGCGTTCAAGAATGATGCTGGTGCCGGTCGTTTCCGGTGCGACGGCACGCAGGGCCTGGGCAAACAAATCAGTCAGATGTTGTTTCAACGTGGTATCTCGGGACAAGCAGTAAAGCCCCATATTCTAAAGCTTTCTAACGGGCATGGCGAATAAGCTACCCCAGTTTTTGATCTTGTCATGCCCGTTTCCCTCTCTCCTGACTCTCTCCCGCAAGCGGGCGAGAGGGGCGCAGGCTCGCTGCGCGAGTTTGAAGTTAAGAGCAGCGGCTAGAAATCGAGCGGATCGACATCAAGTGACCAGCGCACCTGGCGCGCCTTGAGTTCCGTCAGTTCCGCGTTCCAGTGATGCAGGAAGGGCTGCAGGGCGCGGCGCGAATCCGCCTGCACCAGCAGCTGTGCGCGTTCGCGCCCGGCGAGGCGGGCCATGGGGGCGGGGACGGGGTCGTAAAGGGTGACCGGGCCGGAAATGGGTGCGGCCAGTTTTCTTGCCTGGCGCAGGAATGCCAGCGCCGTTTCCAGATGCGTCGCCTCTGCGCGCAGCAGGGCCTGGTGGCAGAAGGGCGGGAAGCCCGCCAGCTTGCGTTCCGCCAGCTGCGTGGCGGCGAAGGCCTCGTAATCCTGATGGCGCAGGGCCTCGAACAGGGGGTGGCCGGGGAACTGGGTCTGGATCAGCACCGTGCCAGGCTCGGCGGCGCGCCCGGCGCGCCCGGCGACCTGCATCAGCTGGGCGAAGAGGCGCTCGGCGGCGCGGAAATCGGCGCTGTACAGCGCACCGTCCACATTGAGCGCGCCCACCAGGGTGAGGCGCTTGAAATCGTGGCCCTTGGCGAGGATCTGGGTGCCGACCAGGATGTCCACGCGCTCCTCGTGCACTTCCTGCAGCATCTCCCTCAAGGCGTGCTTGCGCCGCGTGCTGTCGCGGTCGATGCGCAGGATGCGGGCAGATGGGAAATGCTGCGCCAGGGCGTCTTCCAGGCGCTGCGTGCCCTGGCCCAGCGGAGCCAGGTCCAGGTTGCCGCAGCCAGGGCAGGCGCGCGGCATGCGTTCCTCGTGGCCGCAGTGGTGGCAGCGCAGGCGCCGCTCGCGCAGGTGCACCACCAGCCGGCTGGCGCAGCGCGGACAGGGGGCCAGCCAGCCGCACTGGTTGCACATCAGCACCGGGGCGTAGCCGCGCCGGTTGATGAACACCAGGCTCTGGCGGCCGTGTTCCAGGTTCCCGGCCAGCGCCTGAAGCAGCGCGGCCGACAGGCCGTCCAGCGGTTTTTCGCTGCGCATGTCCACGCAACGGATGGCGGGCAGCTGCGCCTCCTCGGCTGCGCGGCGGGTCAGGCGCAGCAGGCGGTAACGTCCTTCCAGGGCGTTATGGTAGCTTTCCAGCGCGGGCGTGGCGGAGCCCAGCAGAATGGGAATGTTGCGCTGCTTGGCGCGCGCCACCGCCATGTCGCGCGCGCCATAGCGCAGCCCGTCCTGCTGCTTGAACGAGCTGTCGTGCTCCTCGTCCACGATGATGAGCCCCAGCTCCGGCATGGGGGTAAACACCGACAGGCGCGTTCCCAGGACGATGCGGGCCTGTCCGGACTGGGCCAGCAGCCAGTGGTGCAGGCGCTCCCCGTCGTTGAGGCTGCTGTGGAGGCTGACCACGGGCACGCCGGGGAAGCGGCGCTGGAAGCGGGCTTCCAGTTGCGGCGTGAGATTGATCTCCGGCACCAGCACCAGCACCTGCCGGCCCTGCTCCAGTTGGCTTGCGGTCAGGCGCAGATACACCTCGGTCTTGCCGCTGCCGGTGATGCCCAGCAGCAAAGAGGCCGAGAAACCCGCCGGAGCGGATGCGAAGCTGTCAATCACGGCGGCCTGTTCCGGGTTGAGCACGGGCAGTTGCGGGGGTGTGCCTGATGCGCCTTGAACAGGCGTGGGGCGGGTTTCCTGCTGCTCTTGAATCCAGCCCGCCGCGAGCATTTCCTTTATCTGTTTGCCCGCGCTGGGCGAGAGGGCAAGCAGGGTTTCGCGCGCCGTGAACGAGGCCTGGGCCAGCTGCGCCAGCAGCTTGCGCTTCACGATGGCCCGCGCGGGCAGATCGTCCGGCCGTGGCGCGCTTTCGTTCAGCGCGTAGCCGGTCTGGCAGGGAAGCGCGGTTGTCTGATCGGAGCGCAGGCGCTGCGGCAGGGCGGTGAAAATCACTTCGCCCAGCGGGTGATGGTAATAATCGGCGCAGAACTGCAGCAGCCTGAGGATATCCGGCGAGAGCGCCGGGGTATCCCGGAAGACCTTCAATACCGGCTTGATGTTTGCCGCCGGCAGCTCGGAGTGGCTGGCCAGGGCAACAATCAGGCCGACCATTTTTCTGCGCCCGAAGGTCACCAGCACCCGCCGGCCGGCATCCTCAGCGCCTATCCCTTCCGCCCGGTAGTCAAACAGGGTGTCGAGGGGAACGTCGAGCGCGATCTTAAGTATTTGGGTCATGCACAGACCCTAATTTGGGGCAAACATCTCAAGTCGAATCTACTTACTCCGTAGTAACTTGCTGTAGTCAGTAGGCTTTTTAAGTTGCCCACAGATTCTGTGGATAACTCTGTGGGCAATGTGCTGCCAGGTGGAATAATTGCTTGGCAGGTAAGGATATTTTGCTTTGGCACAGTCCCCGGGCGATTGTCATAATATGATACGAAACAATATGTTATGATCAATTATCAAAAATCGGGGGATTTCCCTATTGACGCGGGGAACTTTTTCCGGGCTGTGCATAAATCATCGCATATTCAGCCCGGAGCCAGCCTAATTATGGTATGGGCGGCTCAGTTCATGCACCGCTTCGACCAGCGCGGCTGCGTTGTCGGGCGGGGTGAACTGGGAAATGCCGTGGCCGAGGTTGAATACGTGGCCTGAGCCCTTGCCGTAGGAAGCCAGAATCCTGCCCGTTTCGGCACGGATGACGTCCGGATTGGAGAACAGCACGGCAGGGTCGAGGTTGCCCTGCAGCGCCACCTTGTCACCCACGCGGCGGCGTGCTTCGCCGATATCGACCGGCCAGTCCAGGCCGATCGCATCGCAACCCGTGGCGGCGATGTTTTCCAGCCATAGTCCGCCGCCTTTGGTGAATATGATGGCAGGAATTCTGGCGCCGTCTTTTTCGCGGATCAGTCCGCTGACGATTTTCTCCATGTAAGCCAGGGAAAACTCGTGGTAGGCCGCGTGGCTGAGCGCGCCGCCCCAGGAGTCGAAAATCATCACTGCCTGGGCGCCGGCCTCGATCTGGGCGTTGAGGTAGGAGGTGACTGCCTGGGCGTTGATGTCGAGGATGTGGTGCAGCAGTTCCGGCCGGCTGTAGAGCATGGTCTTGATCAGCGTGAAGTCGCTGCTGCTGCCGCCTTCCACCATGTAGCAGGCCAGCGTCCAGGGGCTGCCGGAGAAGCCGATCAATGGAACCGAGCCATCCAGCGCCGAGCGGATCTGGGCGACGGCATCCATTACGTAGCGCAGGTGGACATTGGGGTCGGGCACGCCGAGATCGCGGATTTCCCATTCGTTGCGCAGCGGACGTTCGAATTTCGGCCCTTCTCCCTGGGAAAAATACAGGCCCAGGCCCATGGCGTCCGGCACGGTGAGAATGTCGGAAAAAAGAATCGCGGCATCGAGCGGGAAGCGCGCCAAGGGCTGCAGTGTCACCTCGGTAGCCAGGTCGGGACTCTTGCACAGCGACAGGAAATCCCCGGCACGTTCCCGCGTCTTGTTGTATTCGGGAAGATAGCGGCCCGCCTGGCGCATCATCCAGATCGGGGTGTATTCGGTGGGCTGGCGCAGCAGGGCGCGCAGGAAAGTGTCGTTTTTCAGTTTGGTCATTGTTTTTTCACCACGGTGAGCACGGGAGACACGGGGCTTGAACGGGTTTCCCCGTGCGCCCCATGTGCCCCGTGGTTAATGTTCAAACGCCCAGATACTCCAGGATGCCTTTTGCAGCCAGGCGGCCTTCGTTGACGGCCGTTACCACCAGGTCGGAGCCGCGCACCATGTCGCCGCCGGCGAACACTTTCGGATTGCCGGTCTGGAAGGCGTGCTGGCTGCCGCTCGCTACCACGCGGCCGGACTGGTCGGTGTTGATGCCAAATTCGGCAAACCAGGGCTGCGGGCTGGGGCGGAAGCCAAAGGCGACGATGACGTGGTCGCAGGGGATGATTTCCTCGCTGCCCGGAATCACTTCCGGGGTGCGGCGGCCGCGCGCATCGGGGGCGCCGAGCTGGGTGGTCACCAGCTTCACGCCCTCGACCTTGCCGTTGCCGACCACTTCCACTGGCTGGCGGTTCCACAGGAATTGCACGCCTTCTTCCCTGGCATTGGCCACTTCTTTCTTGGAGCCGGGCATGTTGGCTTCGTCACGGCGGTAGGCACAGATGACGGAAGCCGCGCCCTGGCGGATCGAGGTGCGGTTGCAGTCCATGGCGGTATCGCCGCCGCCGAGAACCACCACGCGCTTGCCGTGCATGGAGATGAAATCGCCCGGCAGGCCGAGACAGTGGCGCACGTTGGAAATCAGGAACGGCAGGGCTTCCAGCACGCCGGGCAGATCTTCTCCAGGGAAGCCGCCCTTCATGTAGCTATAGGTGCCCATCCCCATGAAAACGGCATCAAATTCGTCCAGCAGTTGCTGGAACGGTATATCCTTTCCGACTTCGGTGGAAAGGCGGAATACCACCCCCATCCCTTCAAGGATCTCGCGGCGGCGCCTGACGATTTCCTTTTCCAGCTTGAATTCGGGGATGCCGAAAGTGAGCAGCCCCCCGATTTCCTCGTTGCGGTCGAACACCACCGGGGTCACGCCGTGGCGCACCAGCACGTCGGCGCAGGCCAGACCCGCCGGACCGGCGCCGATCACGGCGGCTTTTTTGCCGGTCGGCACGACCTGGCTCATGTCGGGGCGCCAGCCGGCCTTGAAGGCCTCGTCGCTGATGTACTTTTCCACCTGGCCGATGGTGACGGCGCCGAAATCGGTCGCCAGGGTGCAGGCGCCTTCGCACAGCCGGTCCTGCGGGCACACGCGGCCGCAGATCTCGGGCAGGGAGTTGGTCTTGTGCGACAGCTCCGCCGCTTCGAACAGGTTGCCTTCCTTCACCAGCTTGAGCCAGTTGGGGATGTAGTTGTGCACCGGGCACTTCCATTCGCAGTAGGGATTGCCGCACGCCAGGCAGCGTCCGGCCTGCTCCTGGGCCTGCTCGGCCCCGAAGGGCGCGTAGATTTCGCGGAATTCCTTGATGCGCGCATCGGCGGCCTTCTTGTCGCCGTCGCGGCGCGCGATGTTGATGAACTGGAATACGTCGTCAGCCATTTTCTTTCCCATTTCAATCTTTCAGCAGGCTGTCCAAGTGCAACGCCTTGGATTTTACCAGCCAGAATTTGCCGATCACGTCGGAGAACCGGTCAAGCAGGTCGTGMGCGCGCTGGCTGCCGGTGAGCTTGGCATGTTCCTCCAGGCGTTCGCGCAGGAAGTGGCGATACTGCTCGGTGGATTCGGTGTTGATGCGATTGATGTCCACCAGCTCGTTGTTGTARCGGTTCTGGAACTGGTCGTGCTCGTCGTACACCATGGCRAAGCCGCCGGTCATGCCTGCGCCGAAATTCAGGCCGGTGTCGCCCAGCACCACGACGATGCCGCCCGTCATGTATTCGCAGCAGTGGTCGCCGGCGCCCTCGACCACGGCGATGGCGCCGGAGTTGCGCACCGCGAAACGCTCGCCGGCGGTGCCGGAGGCGTTGAGGCGGCCGCCGGTGGCGCCGTACAGGCAGGTGTTGCCGACGATGGTGGCCTGGTGCGCCGGAAAGGCCGAGTCCCTGGGCGGATGGATGATGATGCGGCCGCCCGCCATGCCCTTGCCCACGTAGTCGTTGGCGTCGCCCTCCAGCTTCAGGGTGAGGCCCTTGTGGTTCCACACGCCGAAGCTCTGGCCGGCGCTGCCGGTGAGATTGATGGTCAGGCAGTTGTCGGGCAGGCCGCCGGCACCGTGGGCACGGGCGATTTCGCCGGACAGGCGCGCGCCGATGGATCGGCAGGTGTTGTGCAATTCGTAGCTCAAGGTCTGCGGCTGCCTGGCGTGAATGCCGGCGCTGGCATCGGCCACCATCTTTTCGGCCAGTTCACCCTTGTCGAAGGACGGGTTGGTGGCCTCAAGACAATAGCGCGGCTCGCTGTCAGGGATGGAGCCCTGATCCAGCAGCACGCGGATATCCAGCTTCTGCTGTCTGGGAGTGCTGCCGGACAGCACTTCGAGCAGGTCCATGCGGCCGATCAGCTCGTTCATGGTGCGCACGCCGAGGCGGGCCATCAGCTCGCGGGTTTCCTGGGCGACGAAGGTGAAGTAATTCATCACCATTTCCGGCATGCCGATGAAGTGCTCCTTGCGCAGGCGCTCGTTCTGGGTGGCAACGCCGGTGGCGCAGTTGTTGAGGTGGCAGATGCGCAGGTATTTGCAGCCCAGCGCGATCATCGGCGCGGTGCCGAAGCCGAAACTCTCGGCGCCCATGATCGCGGCCTTGATCACGTCCATCCCGGTTTTCAGGCCTCCGTCGGTCTGCAATCTGACCCTTGAGCGCAGGCCGTTGGCGCGCAGCACCGTCTGGGCTTCGGTGACGCCCAGTTCCCACGGCGTGCCGGCATATTTGACCGAGGCGATGGGGCTCGCGCCGGTGCCGCCGTCGTAGCCGGAAATGGTGATCAGGTCGGCGTAGGCCTTGGCCACGCCGGCGGCGATGGTGCCCACGCCCGGCTCCGCCACCAGCTTGACCGACACCAGCGCCTTGGGATTGACCTGCTTGAGGTCGAAAATCAGCTGCGCCAGATCCTCGATCGAATAGATGTCGTGGTGCGGCGGCGGGGAGATCAGCGAAATGCCCGGCTTGGAGCAGCGCAGCTTGGCGATCATCGGCGATACCTTGTCGCCCGGAAGCTGGCCGCCTTCGCCCGGCTTGGCGCCCTGGGCCACCTTGATCTGCAGCACTTCGGCGTTGACCAGGTAGTGCGGCGTGACGCCGAAGCGGCCGGAGGCCACCTGCTTGATCTTGGACATCTTGACTGTGCCATAGCGCGCCGGATCCTCGCCGCCCTCGCCGGAGTTGGAGCGTCCGCCGAGGCGGTTCATGCCTTCGGCCAGCGCCTCGTGCGCCTCGGGCGAGAGCGCGCCGAGCGAGATGGCGGCGGAGTCGAAGCGCTTGAGGATGGCCTCGATGGGCTCGACTTCGTCGATCGAGACCGGGCTGGCATCCAGCTTCAGCTTCATCAGGTCGCGCAGCATGGCCACCGGGCGCTCGTTCACCAGCGCGGCATAGCGGTCGTAGGCGGCGCGGTCGCCTTTCTGCACGGCCTTTTGCAGCTCCTGGACCACATCCGGGTTGTAGGCGTGGTATTCACCGCCGAACACGAACTTGAGCAGGCCGCCCTGGGACAGGGGTTCCATGGTGTTATAGGCGTATTTCACCAGCTGCTTCTGGTCGATCTCGAAATCCTCGAAGTCCGCGCCCTTGATGCGGCTCACCGTGCCGGGCAGGCACAGATTGATCACCTCCTCGCCCAGGCCCACGGCCTCGAACAGCTGCGAGCCGCGGTAGCTGGCCACGGTGGAGATGCCCATCTTGGACAGGATCTTGAGCAGGCCCTTGTTGATGCCCTTGCGGTATTTGTAGAGCGCTTCGTTGAGGGTGTGATTCCTGATCTCGCCGTCGCGGATCATTTCGTTGATCGCCTGGTAGGCCACATACGGGAACACCGCCGTGGCGCCGTAGCCGATCAGGCATGCGATGTGGTGCGGGTCGCGCGCGCTGCCGGTGTCGACGATGATGTTGGCGCGGCAGCGCAGGCCGGCATTGATCAGGGCGTGGTGCACCGCGCCGGTGGCGAAAAGGGCGTGGATGGTCAGGGTGGTTTTGCTGAATTCGCGGTCCGACAGCACCACGATCACCTTGCCGCCCTCGACCGCTGACACGGCCTGCTGGACCAGCGCTTCGATCGCCGCTTTCAGGCCGATTTTGGCGGGGTCGTAGTTGAGGCTCAGGGTGACGCTGCGGTATTCCGGCTCGCTGAGCGAGGTCAGCTTGGCGAATTTTTCATGCGACAGCACCGGCGAGCTGACTTCCAGGCGCTTGGCGTGGTCGGCGGTCTGCTCGAACAGGTTGCGTTCCGGGCCGAAACAGGTGTTGAGCGACATCACTACCGCCTCGCGGATCGGGTCGATCGGCGGGTTGGTCACCTGGGCGAACTGCTGGCGCAGGTAGTCGAAAGGGCTGCGCACCATCTGGCTCAAGACCGCCATGGGGGTGTCGTCGCCCATGGAGCCGATGGCTTCCTGGCCTTCCTCGGCCAGCACGCGCAGCACCTGGTCGCGCTCCTCGAAGGAGACGTTGAACAGCTTCTGCGCAATCAGCGCGGCCTTGGGATCGAGCAGGGCAATGCCGTTGTCCTCGTCGATGCCGGTTTCCAGGTGAGTGGCGTATTCCTTGAGCCACTGGCGGTAGGGGTGGGCGTTCTTGAGCTCGCTGTCGATGTCGCCGGACAGCAGCAGCCTGCCTTCCTGCAGGTCCACCGCGACCATCTGGCCTGGCTTGACGCGGCCTTTCTGCACCACGTCTTCCGGTTTATACGGCCAAACGCCGATTTCCGAGGCGATGGTGACGTGGCGGTCTTTCGTCACCACGAAGCGCGCCGGGCGCAGGCCGTTGCGGTCCAGGGCGCACACGCCGTAGCGGCCGTCTGTCAGCACCATGCCTGCGGGGCCGTCCCACGGCTCCATGTGCATCGAGTTGTATTCGTAGAAGGCGCGCAGGTCCGGGTCCATGGTCTGGACGTTCTGCCAGGCCGGCGGCACCATCAGGCGCAGGGCGCGGAACAGGCTGACGCCGCCCATGATCAGGCCTTCCAGCATGTTGTCCATGCTGTAGGAGTCGGAACCGGTCATGGAAACGATAGGGCGCACATCGTCCATGTCGGGGATGTGCGGGGTCGCAAAGGTGTGTTCGCGCGCGCGGGACCAGCTGCGGTTGCCGCGCAGGGTGTTGATCTCGCCATTGTGGGCGAGATAGCGGAATGGCTGCGCCAGGCGCCATTCCGGCCAGGTATTGGTGGAGAAGCGCTGGTGGTACACCGCCAGCGAGGAGGCGAAGCGCTCATCCTTGAGGTCGAGGTAAAACACCGGCAGGTTGGCGGGGGTCACCAGGCCTTTATAGGACATCACTTTGGATGACAGGGTGGGCAGGTAGAAGGTCTTGTCGTTCGACAGCTCTTTTTCCGCGCGGCGGCGGGCAATGTACAGCTTGCGCGCGAAAGCGTCCTCGTCCATGCCGTCCGGCGCATTGACGAAAATCTGCTCGATGGTGGGCAGGGTTTCAAGGGCATACACGCCGAGCGCGGCATTGTCGGTGGGCACCTGGCGGAAGCCGGCCACGGTGAGGCCCTGTGCGGCAAATTCGGTTCTCAGCGTAGCGCGGGCGGTTTCGGCGAGTTTCGCGTCGCGGTTGAGAAATACCAGGGCGGCGGCATACGGCGTGCCAAGGGCGAAGCCGCTTTCGGCGGCGACGGCGCGCAGGAAGGCATCCGGCTTCTTGAACAGCAGGCCGCAGCCGTCGCCCGATTTGCCGTCGGCGGCGACGGCGCCGCGGTGGGTCAGACAGGCGAGGGAATTGATCGCGGTCTGCACCAGCCAGTGGCTGGGCTTGTCATCCATGTTGGCCATCAGGCCAAAACCGCAACTGTCCTGCTCAAAATCAGGACGGTAGAGCGTGCCGTCCAACCAGCCTTGTCTGTCCATTGCCAAACCTACCCCAAAAACTCAAGTGAAAAGTGCTCGATTCTACCCACAACTGGCCAAGCCAGCAATAAGCAGCGCGCCCAGCGCTGCTTCAGGGGGGTGGCGGCAGGATTTTTAGAGACCGAAGATGCCCTTGATCGATTTGAGCGGATTTTCGAGCACATCCGAGCCGTCCTTCTTGCGGGGCTGCGAGGTGTCGTCGCGCCCCTCTCCGGCGCCGGCTGCCGCTTTTTCGCGCTCATCCTGGCCCAGCATGGTCATGGTGGTCGATTTCAGCCGCACCTTGGCGTTCCAGTCCGGCATCCAGCCCTTGGGCGGGTTTTTCGGCCGTGCCGGGTGTGACAGGTCGAGGTCCTGGCCATAGGCGATGAACTGCAGCATGGCTCCGGCATCCTTGAACACGCCTTGGGGAATTTTGCATTCGATGGTCGAAGGCGGCATGATCACGCGCTCCTTGATCAGCCTGCGCACTTCGCCGGTAGGAACATAATCCATCAGGCTCCAGCCCATGTGCGGCGCTTCGCTGGAAACCCAGATCACCATTTCGTTATCGCTGCGCCCGCCCATGGCCATGGTGAAATAGCCGCTGGCATTGGGGATGGATTTCCAGCGCATGGAGATGGCCTCCGCCAGATCGCCGCTCATTTCCGTGAACACCACGGGGTCGAGGAAGTCCTGCTGGCGGGGAATGTCGAAGCGGATTTCCGGCGCATAGTTGGCCTTGATGGTGTGCGGCCCGGCGAGGGAGCCGTCATCCGGCACCGGCTGGCTGTCTTTTTCGTTCGGCCAGCGGGCATAAGTCCAGCCATTGGCCGGGCGTGGCCCGCGCGGTCCGCCGACGGCATAGGCCTTGAAGAAGGCGGCGTACTGCTGGGGCGAGGCGGTCGCCATATCCAGCACCTTGGGCTGGCCGCTGCGTATTTTGTCCCCGCAGCCCCAGTACATCAGAATCTTGCCCTTGGGTTTTTCCGGTTCCTGCGCTTCGTCCGGGGCTTCATGGCGCGAGAGCTTGCCTGTGCGCGGCGAAACCAGGGGCAGGGATTCGCCCATGTTCTGCCCGGGGGGAATGAAATGATCGGCCTTCGGGTCGGAAGGCGTTTCAGGGCCGCTCAGCTGCAGCAGGACCGAGCGGCGGGCGCTGCCAGAGTCCCCTGGGCCGGATTTGCTGCCGCCGCGAAAATGCCGCCCAGCAATCCTTCCGAGACCATCTCGCCGACGCTGGGCATGGCCATCCCGCCCATGCCGAATGCGCCACCCACTTCGGTGGAGACGCTCATCCAGTAAACAGCCGGGGGTTTGTCCGCCGCCTGCACCGAAGACAGCATGCCAAACATCAAGGAGCCGGCCAAAGCGAATCTTGTTTTTCCCATGATTTCTCTCCGTTACCTGTATTAACGACTGGAACCCAAGCGAGCAGATCATATGCCATTTTCATTGCTCTGGAAATTGCGGCGAATGATCCCATTTAAGTCGAGCAAACCATGATTGGCGCCACCCCGGTTCTCGGTTATGATTCACCCCTATTGAAAAGGAACACCCCGAAATGAGCGGTTTAGACCACAATACCCCCCGCCCCACCGAAATCAAGCTGCATCAGAAATCCAACGAACTGGAACTGGCTTTCGACAATGGCCGCAGTTTCCGCCTGCCGTGCGAGTTTCTGCGCGTCTATTCCCCCTCCGCCGAAGTGCGCGGCCACGGTCCCGGCCAGGAAACCCTGCAGGTCGGCAAGCGCGGCGTGGAAATCAGCGGCATCGAGCCGGTCGGCAACTATGCCGTGGTGCTGCAATTCTCCGATGGCCACGATTCCGGGATCTATTCCTGGGATTACCTCTATGACCTGGGCAACAACCATGACGCCCTGTGGCAGAACTACCTGGATCGACTGGCAGAGGCCGGCGCCAGCCGCGACCCCGTTTCCGACAACCCGCTTGCACCCAAAAAGCAGGGAGGATGCGGTTCGGGCGGCTGCGGCTCAGGCGGCTGCGGCAGCAAATAAAGACTGGATTGAAAGACCTTCATGACTGAAAAGACCACCCACTTCGGCTTCACGACCGTCGCCGAGGAAGAAAAAGCGGCCAAGGTCGCGGAAGTGTTCCACTCCGTGGCGAGCCGCTACGACCTGATGAACGACGTCATGTCGGGCGGACTGCACCGCCTGTGGAAAATCTTTGCCATCGAGCAGAGCGGCGTGCGCGCGGGCGGCCGGGTGCTGGACGTGGCCGGCGGCAGCGCCGACCTGTCCCTGCAGTTCGCCAAAAAGGTCGGCCCGGGCGGGCAGGTGATCCTGACCGACATCAACAGCTCGATGCTGACCGTGGGACGCGACCGGCTGCTGGACGGGGGCTTCAACCCCACCGCGGTGCAGTGCGATGGCGAGAAACTGCCTTTCCCCGACAATTATTTCGACTGCGTCACCGTGGCTTTCGGCTTGCGCAACATGACCCACAAGGATGCCGCGCTGCGCGAAATGCGCCGCGTCATCAAGCCCGGAGGGCGGGTGCTGGTGCTGGAGTTTTCCAGAGTCGCCGCGCCGCTGCGCCCCATTTACGACCTGTATTCGTTCAAGATACTGCCGGTGATGGGCAAGCTGATCGCCAACGACGAGGACAGCTACCGCTACCTGGCCGAATCCATCCGCATGCACCCGGACCAGGACACCCTCAAGCAGATGATGGAAGAGGCGGGTCTGGAAAGGGTCGAATATTTCAACCTGACGGGCGGCGTGGTGGCACTGCACAAGGGCTTCAAGCTCTGAATTTATGGAGTCGTCTGCAGAACCCCGCCGCCCGCTGACTGCCCAGGCCTTCGCGGCGACATTCAACCATTTGCTGCTGCAGCAGTCCTTTGCGCAGCAGCGCCTGCAGCGCCATGCGGGAAAAACCCTGCAGCTCAACCTGCCGCCCCTGTCCTTTCTGCTGACCATCGATGCCAGCGGGCAGGTGGAGGTGGCGGCGGAAGGCAGCGTTGCGGATGCCACCCTCGGCGTTTCCCCCTTGTCCATGCTGCACGTGCTGGCGGGCAGTCCCATGCCTTCCGGACTGGTGCATACCGCCGGCGACTCCACCATGGCGGTGGATTTCGGCAATGTCCTGCAGAACCTGCGCTGGGACGCAGAAGAAGACCTGAGCAAGGTGTTCGGCGATGTTCTCGGGCACCGCATCGCGCGTTTCGGCGCCGGCCTGTTCGCGCGGCAGAAGCAGGCTGCCTTGAGCCTGGCCGCGAATTTCACCGAATACTGGACCGAGGAGCGTCCATTGCTCGCCAAGCGCCAGCACATTGCGGAGTTCGTCAGGCAGGTGGACCACCTGCGCGATGATGCCGAGCGCCTGGAAAAGCGCGTGGCGCGCCTGCAGCAGCGGTCAGATTCATGATGCGCCTGCTGCGGCTGATCCGGATCCTGCATGTGGGCTTCCGTTTCGGGCTGGAGGAGTTTTTCCTCGGCCACGAGCGCTTCCGCATCCTTCGCCCCATCGTCAGGCTGGCCCTGTTCTGGCGCCCCATCCATGCGCCGCGCGGCGAGCG
>PQAG01000081.1 GCA_003104895.1 Nitrosomonadales bacterium | reverse complement strand
CTTGAGCTTTTCACCTTCGCGGCCGCGGCTGGCGGCGAAGTCGGCCAGGGCTTCCTGCAGCAGCGCGACAGCCGCTTCCTGCAGCGCTTCCTGGGGTACCCCTTCGGCTTCCATGATCCCCGGCCAGCGCAGGATGTCCGCCACGCTGAGCGTAGCGCTTTGCGGCGAGAGTTCCTGCACTACCTGGCCGAGCTGGACCAGCTGTTGCGCCAGCGTTTCATTGATTGCCAGCGGTTTATGGCTGCCCGTGCCGGGCGTGAAGTTGACGCGGCATTCCACCTTGCCGCGGTTGAGCTGTTTGGCAATGGCTTCGCGCATGCTGGATTCAGCCGGGCGGAATACTTCATCCATGCGGAAGGCCAATTCAAGGTAGCGGTGGTTGACGGCGCGCAGCTCGAGGTGCAGCGCGCCCTGAGGCAGTTCCCGGTTGACGGCGGCGAAGCCGGTCATGCTGTAAATCATGAGTGCTCCAAAAAATGCATTACTTTGTTTAAACCCGGATTATCCATTATGCGGCTTTTCAAGCCTACGCGAGCGCTGGCGGGCGCTTTGCGGTCATTTTTTTGTTCGTCGTCCATGGAACAACCATGAACTCCTCTCAAGCCCAAAAACTGTCTCGCAAATCACCTCGCCATCATCTCGCGTCATAATGGATAATCCGGGTTAAACAATTGTAGAATGGCGCAAAGATTAGCATAGTAAAGGTAATGAGCTCCCAACAAATCAATCAGGCCCTGCCCGAGGGCGCGCAATTACTCAATTACCGCATCGCCAAGCAGCTTTCGGGCGGCGGTTTCAGTATTGTTTACCTGGCCTATGACGAAACCGGCACGCCGGTGGCGATCAAGGAATACCTGCCCAGCGGGCTGGCCTTGCGCAATGAGGGTGAAGTCGTGCAGGCCACGTCGGTGGATAACCTCAATACCTTCCGCTATGGCATGAAGTGCTTCTTCGAGGAGGGGCGCGCGCTGGCCAAGATCGCCCATCCCAACGTGGTGCGCGTGACCAATTTCTTCCGCGCCAACGAAACCGTGTACATGGTGATGCAGTATGAGCGTGGAAGGACCCTGCAGGAGCATATCCAGCAGCACAAGGGGGCAATCCGGGAGAGCTTCATCCGCCGCGTTTTCGCGCAGTTGCTCAATGGCTTGCGCGAAGTGCATACACACAAGATTCTGCATCTGGACATCAAGCCGGCCAATATTTACCTGCGTCTTGACGGCTCGCCGGTGCTGCTGGATTTTGGCGCCGCAAGGCAGACGCTTTCCAGCGAGAAAAACAAGCTTTCGCCCATGTACACCCCCGGCTTTGCCGCGCCGGAGCAGTACAAGAATCGCGAGCGCCTGGGGCCGTGGTCGGATATCTACAGCGTCGGTGCCAGCATGTTCGCCTGCATGGCCGGCTTCGCGCCGCAGGCCGCCGATGCGCGCATGGAGGATGACAAGATGACCTCCGCCACCAAGCTGTGGCCCGGAGAGTACTCGGAGCAGTTGCTGCAGYTGATCGACCAGTGCCTGAAACTGGATTACATGCAGCGCCCGCAGAGCGTGTTTGCGCTGCAGAGGGAGCTGGTCAAGGACGTTGTGCCGGAAGAATTGCCGCGCAAGAAATCGCTCATCAGCAGCATCCGSGCSACCCTGAACAAGGACCTCTTCTGAGCCTGCCATGAAGTTTTCCATCTACCAGTCCAGCCGGCAGGGCGGACGCAAATACAATCAGGACCGGGTGGCCTATTCCTACAGCAAGGAATCCCTGCTGATGGTGGTGGCGGATGGCATGGGCGGCCATTTCCATGGAGAGATCGCGGCGCAGATGACGGTGCAGCTGGTGGCGGAAATGTTCCAGAAACAGGCCCACCCGACGCTCAGGGACCCGCTCTTTTTCCTCGATCATGCGATGCACGCCGTGCATGATGCGATCAGCGACTATTCCGCCGAGAACGAGCTGCTGGAGAGCCCGCGCACCACCTGCGTGGCGGCGGTGATCCAGCGCGATATGGCCTGCTGGGCCCATGTCGGCGATTCGCGCCTGTATTTCTTCCGCCAAGGGCGCCTGGTGACGCGCACCCAGGACCATTCGCGGGTGCAGCAGATGTTCGACCAGGGGCTCATCACCGAGGCCCAGATGACCACGCACCCGGAACGCAACAAGATCTACAACTGCCTGGGCGGCATGATTCCGCCCGATGTTGAGCTCTCCCGGCGCATGCCGGTCGAATCTGGCGACATCCTGCTGCTGTGTTCGGATGGACTGTGGGGCTCGCTCAGCGTCAACGAGATCGGCGCCATCCTGAATGCCTATCCGCTCGATCAGGCGATTCCTGAACTGATGGACCACGCAGAACTGCGCGGCGGGCAGGATGGCGACAATCTTTCCGCCATCGCCATGACCTGGGGCGGGCAGGGGAATACCCAGTCCGCTGGCAGGGTGTCGACCGAAATGATGCCGCTGGACAGTTTCACCACCCAGCTCGACGCCCTGCATGCGCCCCGTTCGAAGGCCGGAGAGGCGCCCGTGACCGACGAAGACATCGAAAAGGCCATCGCCGAGATTCAGGCCGCCATCAAGAAATACTCCAAATAGGAAAACTCATGCGACCCAGCCAGAGAAGCGCAGACCAGCTGCGCGCCATCACCATCACCCGCAATTACACCAAGCACGCCGAGGGTTCGGTGCTGATCGAATGCGGTGACACCAAGGTCATCTGCACCGCCAGCATCGACGAGAAGGTGCCGCCTTTTCTGCGAGGCAAGGGACAGGGCTGGGTGACGGCGGAATACGGCATGCTGCCGCGCTCGACCGGCAGCCGCATGGACCGCGAGGCGGCGCGCGGCAAGCAGTCCGGGCGCACGCAGGAAATCCAGCGCCTGATCGGGCGCTCCCTGCGCTCGGTGGTGGACCTTAAGGCGCTCGGCGAGCGCACCATCCAGATCGACTGCGACGTGATCCAGGCCGATGGCGGCACGCGCACCGCGAGCATCACCGGGGCGTTCGTCGCGCTGCACGACGCCATCTCCTTCCTGATGAAAAAGCAGCTGCTCGCGGACTCGCCCCTGACCGACTCCGTGGCTGCGATCTCGGTCGGGGTGTACCGGGGCGTGCCGGTGCTCGACCTCGACTACGCCGAGGATTCCGGCTGCGATACCGACATGAACGTGGTCATGACCGGCAGCGGCGGCTTCGTCGAAGTGCAGGGCACGGCCGAGGGCGCGCCCTTCAGCCGCGGTGAAATGGACGCGCTGCTCGACCTGGCTCAAAGCGGCATCGGCCAGCTGGTGGCGAAGCAGAAAGCGGCGCTGGGGTTATAGAAACAAATTAACCACGGGGAACACGGGGGGGCACGGGGAGGCTTTTATCAAAAGAATTCTCCGTGTTCCCCGTGGTTCAAGGGTTCTTATCATGAAAAAAATCGTCATCGCATCCAACAACGCCGGCAAGCTGCGTGAAATCGGCGCCATCCTCGCACCGATGGAATTCGAGGTGCTGCCGCAATCGGCGTTCAATATTCCCGAGGCCGAGGAGCCTTACTGCACCTTCATCGAGAACTGCCTCACCAAGGCCCGCCATGCCTCGGCCCATTCCGGCCTGCCCGCGCTGGCGGACGATTCCGGGATCTGCGTGGATGCGCTGAACGGCGCGCCGGGCGTGTATTCCGCGCGCTTTGCCGGTGAGCCGAAGTCGGACCAGCGCAACAACGAGAAGCTGATCGAACTGCTGCAGGGCCACGCCAACCGCAGGGCGCATTACTATTGCGTGATGGTGCTGGTGCGCTGGCCGGAAGACCCGCAGCCCATCATCGCCGAAGGCGCGATGTACGGCGAGATCATCGATACCCCGCGCGGCGAGGGGGGCTTCGGCTACGACCCGTATTT
>PQAG01000080.1 GCA_003104895.1 Nitrosomonadales bacterium | reverse complement strand
CGCTCACCGAAATCTACCTGATCGGCGACACGGCGGCCCTTTCCATCGAGGACATGAAAACCCTGCCCGGCGTGGAACGCGCCGTGCGCGTTTCCGAGGAATACCGCGTGCTGGGGCGTCACAAGGACGACGACCGGCCCACGCACTTCGAATACAACGGGGTGCGCTTCGGCCAGGACACGCTCAACATCTTTGCCGGCCTGTGCGCGGTGGACACGCCGAAGCACGTGGAGGAGATGCTCCGGGCGCTGCGCGGCCACGGCCAGGTCTGCACCCGCATGGGCGCCTACAAGCCGCGCACCAGCCCCTATGCCTTCCAGGGACACGGCAAGGCCTGCCTGCCCTGGGTCTTCGAGCTGGCGGGCAAGTACGGCATCAAGGTGATTGCCATGGAAATCACCCACGAATCCCATCTCGACGAAATCCGCGCGGCACTCGGCCAGACTGGCAATCCCACCGGCGTGATGCTGCAGATCGGCACGCGCAACACGCAGAATTTCGAGCTGCTGAAAATCGTCGGACGCCAGCAGGAATACCCGGTGCTGTTCAAGCGCGGCTTCGGCATCACCCTGGACGAATCGCTCAACGCCGCCGAGTACCTGGCCTCGGAAGGCAACCGGAAAGTCGTGTTCGGGCTGCGCGGCATGAAAACCAACATGGGCGACCCGCACCGCAACTTCGTGGATTTCGCCCACGTGCCGGTGGTCAAGCGCCTCACCCGCATGCCGGTGTGCGTCGACCCCTCCCACTCGGTCGGCGCCCGCTCGCGCGCCCCGGACGGGCTGCTGGACGTATTCCACGTGACGGCGCAGGGCGTCATCGCCGGGGCCAACATGATCCTGGTGGATTTCCATCCGGAGCCTGGCACTGCGCTGGTGGACGGCCCGCAGGCCCTGCTGATGAAGGAGCTGCCCCACTTCATCGAGGACGTGCAGCTGGCGCGGGAAACCTATCTCAAGCGCGAGGCGCTGGCCAGCCGTTACCTGCAAGAAAGTTAACCCGCGCCGCCCTGCTGGGCCAGACGCTCTCCTCCGTTCCAGCCAAAAAAAACCCCGCCGGGCGGCGGGGCGAAACTACGAAACGCTCGCTGAATGTGATTCAGGAAGACATTTCGTGGAGGATGTTCTTGATCCAGCTATGGGCATACACGCCTTCCTCTTCGGACAGGTCGGTAGACACCCCGCCCGAGTTGGGCACGGCGATCGTTTTGCCATCGGCCACCTTGTACACGGCCGAGACCGAAATGGCCTCCTTGTCGGTGACGTAGCTGTAGCAGACATTGACGTGCGAGGGCGGAATCGGCTCCCTGCCATTCATCAGTTGAACAATGTTGAGCGCGCACACCTTGGCCTGGGAGTTGGCGGCATAGCCTGACTTCGGCATGGCCCCGGCACTGCAGGCGTCGCCGATCACGTGCACACTGGGCACCAGGGTGGATTCGTAGGTGACCTGATTCACCGGACACCATTTCTTGTCCTCCCCCACCACGCCCGCCATGTAGGCCACCGCGCCCGCCTTCTGCGGCGGCACCACGTTGACCACGGCGCCCTTGATTTCCTCCACGCCGGTATCCACGGTCATGGCCTTGTGATCCACCTTGGTGACCTTGTTGCCGGCATGGAACTCGATCATGCCCTTGTAATGCTTTTCCCACGCCTTCCTGAACAGCGGCCCCTTGGAAACGATATCCGGGTTGGCATCCAGCACGATCAGCTTGGACCTGGGCTTGTGGTTCTTGAGGTGCCAGGCAATCTGGCTGATGCGCTCGTAGGGTCCGGGCGGGCAGCGGAAAGGCGTTACCGGAACCGAGAGCACGACCGTGCCGCCATCCGCCATGTCCACCAGCTGCTTGCGCAGACGCAGCGTCTGCTCGCCGGCCTTCCATGCGTGCGGCATGTATTTCGGCGTTTCAAGCGCATCGTAGCCTTCAAGTTCCTCGAAGCGGAAATCGATGCCGGGAGAAAGCACCAGCCGGTCATAACTGATGGTTCCGGCGCCGACCCTGACCTGCTTCGCGGCAACATCAATAGCGCTCACTTCATCATAGACCACCTGGATGCCGTGCTTCGCCGCAAGAGTATCGTAGGTGATCATGTTGTCCTTGAGATCGCGGCTGCCGCCGATCACCAGGTTGCTGAACGGGCAGGAGATGAAAGTCTTGTTGCGCTCGATCATCACCACTTCGATGGAGGGGTCGCTCATGCGGATGTACTTGGACACGATGGTGCCGCCGTAGCCGCCCCCCACCACCACCACGCGGCGGCCCTTCTTGGGCAGCACCTCGCCAGCGCGGGCGGTTAGGGAAAAGGGAGCCATGCTGATGCCCGCAGCAATGCCGGCCAGTTGTATGAAATTTCTGCGATTCATGATCGGCTCCTTATTGCTGGCTGGCGTAAAAGTGGATTACGGCTTCTACTTCTTCAGGCGTCAGCTTCCCTTCGCCCTCGACTTTTGCCCTCATCTTTTCCGGCATGGGGCGCTTGCCGGAACGGAAATCGCGCATGCTGATCTGCAGGTATTCCTTCCATTGCCCGGCCAGAATTCCGCTGTCCTCGGAATCGCGGCCATTATCCATATGGCACTTCTTGCAGCGCTGATCGTGAATCTGCTTGCCGATGGCAACCTTGGCCGCATCCACTTCCTGCTTCTCGCGCCCGAAAGGATGTCTGGCGAAGAATTCCGCCATCATCTTGATTTCTTCGTCCGAATAGGCTTTTGCCAGGCGCCCCATGATGCTGGACGGGCGCTCGCCGCTCCTGAACTTTTTCATGGATTCCAGCAGATAGACTTCGGGCATGCCCGCAATGGTTGGCATGCTCGGCCCGGCACTGGTTCCGCTGGTGCCGTGACAGCCGGCACAGGTATTCGACAGCATGGCCGCCTGACTCGGGCTTTCAGCCCATGCCGGCGCATGCAACATGAAACAGCCGCCAATGATGGCGGCAATACTCCCCGTGCGCTTCATATCTCCTCCTTATAATTTGAATACCAGCGGACGATGAAACTCACTGCAAGCAACAGATTGTTGGCAACTGGAAAATCATGCATTGATCCAGATCAACAATATCGTGGCTGCATCTCTCCGGCACAAAAGAAAATCTGGCTAGAGGCGCGCCCGCAGGATTTGACCCGCTTCCGCATCAGACAAAACGACGGGATTGGTTTTCATGCTGCTGCCACGGCAATGGGCAATGACATGCGGCAAATCGGTCTCGCTCATGCCAAACTCTCCCAGGCGCGGCAAGCGCATGCGTCCGGTCCATTCAAGCAGCTCCTGCAACAGAAACATTCGCGCCCCTGCATCATCCATATGGGTCTTGCCGCGCAGCAGACGCCCGGCACGCGCATACTTCGCCAGCGCCGGATTGGCCGGATCGCGCGCCTCCATGACCTCGATATTCACGCGCGTCGCCGCTTCAAGCAGGGTGCCGCAAACGACGCCATGGGGAATGGGAAAGAACGCACCCAGCGGCGCCGCCAGCCCGTGCACCGAGCCCAGCCCCGCCTGGGCCAGGGTGATGCCCGAGAGCAGCGCGGCATAAGCCATTTTCTCGCGCCCCGCCACAGCGCCCGCCCCGCCCTCATACCACGCCAGCAGCCCGTCGCGCACCGCCTCCATGCCGGACCACGCAAGCGCATCGGTAAACGGATTGGCCTTGCTGGAAACGAATGACTCCAGCAGCTGGGTGAAGGCATCCATGCCATTGGCGGCGATCAGGTGCGGCGGACAGGATGCAAGCAGGTCCGGGTCAATTACGGCAAATTCCGGCACCAGCTGTTCGTCGCGGAATGACTTCTTGAAGCCGTCCGGCCCATGCGTGGAAAGCACCGCATTCTTGGTCGCCTCCGAGCCGGTGCCGGCTGTGGTCGGCACGGCGACAAAGGGCGTGGAAGGGCCGCGATAAGGAAGCTCCGGCCCCACCCCTTCGAG
>PQAG01000079.1 GCA_003104895.1 Nitrosomonadales bacterium | reverse complement strand
GGAGAGGGGTTGGGGGAGAGGGTAAAGACGCTGGAGCCAGCCCTCTCTCCAACTCTCTCCCGCCGGGCGGGAGAGAGGGCAACCGTCTCCCTGCGGGAGAGCTGAAAATCTCCGGCCTGGACCGCTACCGCGCGGTGCTGGCGCACATGGTCGGCCACCGCCGCTGGACCGAGGCGCAGATCGCCGACAACTGGAGCCCGTTCCAGCGCATGGCGGTGGAGTTCTTCGAGGACGCGCGCATCGAGACCCTGCTGATGCGCGAATATCCCGGCCTCCGCCGCATCTTCCTGGCCCTGCACCCCCGGCCGGTGGAAGACGCCTGCGATCCGGAAACCACCTCCTGCCTGCGCCATCGCCTGGCCATGCAGTCGCGCGCCTTCCTCGACCCGGACCATCCCTACGCCAACCCGGTGCTGCTGGATTTTGTGCAGCGCTTCCACGACGTGATGGCCGAAGGCGAATCCAGCACGGCGGAAATCGCCGGCCTGGCCCTCAGCTATGTCGCCAGAACCCGCCGCCAGAGCGACCAGTTCGCCAGGGTCCACTTCGACGACACGGTCATCGACTACCGCGACGACAACCGCCAGATGTGGAAATTCATCGAGGAAGGCGACGAAGAACAGGCCTTCGACGCGGAGCGCAAGATCGAGCCGGGCGAGGAGCTCAAGGGCCTGCCGCCGCGCCACTACCCGGAATGGGACTACCACAGCCAGACCTACCGGCCGGATTGGGCGAGCGTCTACGAAGGACTGCACCCGTCCGGCAATGCCGCCGCCATCGACAAGCTGCTGGCCAAGCACGACGCACTGGCCAAGCGGCTCAAAAGATTGCTGGACCTGCTCAAGCCGCAGGACAAGGTGCGCATCCGCTACCAGGAGGAAGGCAGCGAGCTGGACCTTGACGTGGCCATCCGCTCGCTGATCGACTTCAAGGGCGGCGCCAGCCCCGACCCGCGCATCAACATGAGCCACCGCACCAGCGGCCGCGACATCGCGGTGATGCTGCTGCTCGACCTGTCCGAATCGCTCAACGAAAAGGCCGCCGGCTCCGGCCAGACCATCCTCGAGCTGTCGCAGGAAGCCGTCTCGCTGCTGGCCTGGTCGGTGGAAAAGCTGGGCGACCCCTTCGCCATCGCCGGCTTCCATTCGAACACCCGCCACGACGTGCGCTACATGCACATCAAGGGCTACAGCGAGCGCTGGAACGACGAAGTGAAGGCGCGCCTGGCCGCCATGGATGCCGGCTACTCCACCCGCATGGGCGCCGCCATGCGCCACGCCGCCCATTACCTGGGCGCGCAGAAGACCGACAAGAAGCTGATGCTGATCCTCACCGACGGCCAGCCCTCGGACGTGGATGTGCAGGACGAACAACTGCTGATCGAAGATGCCCGCCAGGCGGTGAAGGAACTGGACCGGGAGGGCATCTTCACCTACTGCATCAACCTCGACCCGAAAGCCGACGAATACGTCAGCGACATATTCGGCCGCCAGTATACGGTGGTCGACAATATCCAGCGCCTGCCGGAAAGGCTGCCGGAACTGTTCATGGCTCTCACCAAGTAAGCAATATGATCTTCGATACTCTTTTCAATGCCGACCGCTACGCCGCCCTTCATCCGCTGTTTCCGCGCGCCTTTGAGTTCCTGCGCGGCACCGATCTAAAAGCGCTGGCGCCGGGACGCCATCCCATCCAGGGCGAGTCCCTCTTCGCAATTGCGGAGACCGCGCCCGGCCGCAGCCGCGAAGAGGCAAAGCTGGAGTGCCACCAAAAATACATCGATATTCAGCTGGTGCTGGAAGGCCGGGACGAGATGGGGTGGAAGCCGGTTCGCGACTGCCATGAACCGCTTGCGGACTACAGCGCCGTGAAGGATATCCAGTTTTTCCGCGATGCGCCGGCAAGCTGGATTGCAACGCCACCTGGCGCTTTCTGCATCTTTTTCCCTGAAGATGCGCACGCGCCATTGGTCAGCGAAGGTGCTGTTCAAAAGGTGATCCTCAAAATCGCGGCAGCATGAAACGCCTGCAAGAAATCCAGTCCCGCCTGCGCAGCCTCGCCAGTCCGGAAACCGCCCGCATCCTGCAAGGTTTCTTCAAGACCGGGCCTGGACAGTATGGCGAGGGGGATGTGTTTCTCGGCATCAAGGTGCCTGCAATTCGAGCTGTATCCAGACACTTTCCAAACGTACTGCTAGACACTGCGGTCGATCTGCTTCGCTCCCATTTTCACGAGGAACGCCTGCTGGCGCTGCTGTTCCTGATGCGTCATTTTGCAGCCGGCGGCGCTCATGAGCGCGAGAGCGCATATCTGGCCTATCTGGCCCATACCGCATGGATCAACAACTGGGATCTGGTGGACATTTCCGCCCCGCACGTGGTTGGCGCCTATCTGGCCAATCAGCCGCGCGCGCCGCTGTATCAGCTTGTCCGCTCACCCTCTCTATGGGAGCGGCGCATTGCCATGGTGGCGACATTGCACTTCATCCGGCGTGGCGATTTCGACGACGCCCTGCAGCTTGCCAAACTCCTGCTGAATGACCGCGAAGACCTGGTGCACAAGGCCAGCGGCTGGATGCTGAGAGAAGTGGGCAAGCGCGACCAGAAACGGCTGGAAGTATTCCTGGATCAGCACGGACGCGCCATGCCGCGCACCATGTTGCGCTACGCGATCGAACGCCTCCCCGGAACATTGCGGCAAGCCTATCTCCGGAGATAGGCAGGGAAGACAAGTTGCGTTTCAGGCTTTATCAATCCGGGGTAAAATCCGGGCTTACGATTTTTACTTTTTTTTAGGATTTTCCATGACCGATGCCCTGTTCCAGACCGACATCAAGAGCCTCAAGCTGCTCAATCGCGGCAAGGTGCGAGACATCTACGAAGTGGATGGCGAGAAGCTCCTGATTGTCACCACCGACCGCCTGTCCGCCTTCGACGTCATTCTGCCCACGCCCATTCCCGGCAAGGGACAGGTCCTGACATCCGTTTCAAATTTCTGGTTCGAGAAGCTAAAGCACATCGTCCCCAACCAGCTCACGGGCGTGGCCCCGGAATCCGTGGTTGCAGATAATGAAAAAAGCCAGGTCACCGGCCGCGCTCTGGTGGTCAAGAAGCTCAAGCCTCTCCCGGTCGAAGCCATCGTGCGCGGCTACCTGGCCGGCTCCGGCTGGAAGGAATACCAGAAAAACCAGAGCGTGTGCAGCATTCCACTTCCGTCCGGACTGCGCGAAGCGGACAAACTGCCGCAGCCGCTATTCACGCCGTCCACCAAGGCCGAAGCCGGCGCTCATGACGAAAACATCAGCTTCGCCAAGGCCGAGGAACTGCTCGGCAAGGAACTCGCGGCCAAAGTACAGGGTGCCGCCATTGCGCTGTACCGGGAAGCAGCCGAGTATGCGGCCACCAAAGGCATCATCATCGCCGATACCAAATTCGAATTCGGCCTGGATGATGCCGGCACGCTCTATCTCATCGACGAGGCCCTGACCCCCGACTCCTCCCGCTTCTGGCCGGCAGACCAATACCAGCCCGGTTCAAATCCGCCCAGCTTCGACAAGCAGTATGTCCGAGACTGGCTCGAATCCATCGGCTGGAACAAGAAACCCCCGGCGCCTGCACTGCCAGCCGATGTAGCTGCCAGGACCGGCGAGAAATACCGCGAAGCGCTGGACCGCCTGACCAAGTAAGAAAGGGAGAGCATAACCATGGCAATCAAGAAAACCGCCACCAGGGTAGCCAGCGTAAAAAAGCCTGCGGGCAAAGCAGCGGCAGCCAAGAAAACAGCTGCAAAATCTGCAGCAACCACAGCTGTTGCGGCCAGTAAAACCACCGCAAAGCAGCCCATTCTGGTCGGCATCCTGACCGGAAGCCCCAACGACCTCCCCACCGTGGTCAAGGTGCGCGACACGCTGAGCGAACTCGGCATTGCCAGCGAGATCGTGGTGGCTTCAGCCCACCGCACTCCGGACAAGGTGACCGCCTATATCGACCGTGCCCACAAGGAAGGCGTGCAGGTCCTGATCGGCTGCGCCGGCATGGCTGCCCACCTGGCCGGAGTAATCGCCGGACACACGCGCCTTCCGGTCATCGGCCTGCCGCTCTCGGGCGGCGTCGTATCCGGGCTGGACGCGCTGCTCTCGACCGTGCAGATGCCGCCGGGCGTTCCCGTCGCCACCGTGGCCGTGGACGGCAGCAAGAACGCCGCCATGCTGGCCGCGCGCATCCTGGCGCTGAAGTACCCGGAAATCAACCAGGCACTGGAGAAAGCAGCCATGAAGGAGCGCGCCCGTTACGAACAGAGCGCGGACGAGGCGCTGGCAAAATTGACTGCCCGCTGAGCTACGAAAATTTTTTCCTCCAAGTAAAAAAGGGTTAAGCGATTATGCTTAACCCCAGACTGCCGACCAACCCCGTCTTTTCCGGAAGGCGGGGTTTGTTTTTTACGGAATGGTCAGCGCAGGGCTCAACTACGAGCAAGGCGAATTCGACGTCCCCCTAAAACCAATGCGGGGATGACAAACTGGAAGCTAATCATTGAGACTAGAAACAAAAAAGGCCTGACGAATCAGACCTTTCTCGTTGAACTACTGGTGC
>PQAG01000078.1 GCA_003104895.1 Nitrosomonadales bacterium | reverse complement strand
GTCGCTGCGGCCGAAGCCGTCGGTGCCGAGGGTCACATAGCGCGCCGGCACGAATTCGCGGATCTGGTCGGCGTAGGCCTTCATGTAGTCGGTGGAAGCGATCACCGGCTCATTGCCGCCCTTGAGGCATTTCCCGGCATGGCATTCGCGCTGCGGTTTTTCCGGGTGCAGCATGTTCCAGCGCCCGGCATCGAGGCCGTCACGGCGCAGTTCGTTGAAGCTGGTGACGCTCCACACTTCGGCGGAGACGCCGAAATCGTTTTCCAGCAGTCCGGCGGCGGCTTCCACTTCGCGCAGGATGGTGCCCGAGCCCAGCAGGCGCACCTTGAGCTTCTTCTTGCCGGCTTTTTTCAGCAGGTACATGCCCTTGATGATGCCTTCCTCCACGCCCTTGGGCATGGGCGGATGAACGTAGTTTTCGTTCATCACCGTGAGGTAGTAATACACATCCTCCTGCTCCTGGTACATGCGGCGCAGGCCGTCCTGAACGATGACCGCCAGTTCGTAGGCATAGGCCGGATCGTAGGTGATGCAGTTGGGGATGGTGGCCGCCTGGAGGTGGCTGTGTCCGTCCTCGTGCTGCAGGCCCTCACCGTTGAGCGTGGTGCGCCCGGCCGTGCCGCCCAGCAGGAAGCCGCGCGCGCGCGAATCGCCCGCCAGCCAGGCGAGGTCGCCGATGCGCTGGAAGCCGAACATCGAGTAAAAGATGTAGAACGGGATCATCGCCGCGCCGTGGTTGCTGTAGCTGGTCGCCGCCGCCACCCAGGAAGCGAAGGCGCCCGCCTCGTTGATGCCCTCTTCCAGGATCTGGCCGGTCTTGGCTTCGCGGTAATACATCACCTGGTCGGCGTCCTGCGGTTCATACAGCTGGCCCTGCGAGGAATAGATGCCGAGCTGGCGGAACATGCCTTCCATGCCGAAGGTGCGCGCCTCGTCGGGCACGATGGGAACGATATGCTTGCCGATCACCTTGTCCTTGACCAGTGTGGAGAGGATGCGCACAAAGGCCATGGTGGTGGAAATCTCGCGCTCCCCGGTGCCGGCCAGGATGGCGTCGAAGTCCTTGAGCGAAGGCACATCGAGCGCTGCCGCCTTCTGCCGCCGTGCCGGCAGATAACCGCCCAGCGCCTTGCGGCGTTCCTTGAGGTACTGGATTTCCGGGCTGTCTTCGGCCGGACGGTAAAGCGGCACGCTGGAGAGCTGATCGTCGGAGATGGGAATATTGAAGCGGTCGCGGAACTGCCTTAACGCCGCGTCGGACATTTTCTTCGCCTGATGGGTGATGTTCTGGCCTTCACCCGATTCGCCCATGCCGTAGCCTTTCACCGTCTTGGCCAGGATAACTGTCGGCTGGCCGGTGTGCCTGGTTGCCGCCGCGTAAGCGGAGTAGACCTTGAACGGATCGTGGCCGCCGCGGTTGAGGCGCCAGATGTCGTCGTCGGACATGTTGGCGACCATTTCCAGCAGCTCCGGATACTTGCCGAAGAAATGCTGGCGCACATAGGCGCCGTCCTTGGCCTTGTAGTTCTGGTAATCGCCGTCCACGCACTCTTCCATGCGCTTCAAGAGCAGGCCCTTGGTATCCTTTGCCAGCAGGGCGTCCCAGTGACGGCCCCACACCACCTTGATGACGTTCCAGCCCGCGCCGCGGAACACGCCTTCGAGTTCCTGGATGATCTTGCCGTTGCCGCGCACCGGGCCGTCCAGACGCTGCAGGTTGCAGTTCACCACGAAGATGAGGTTGTCGAGCTTCTCGCGCCCGGCCAGGGAAATCGCGCCCAGGGATTCCGGCTCGTCGGTCTCGCCGTCGCCAAGGAAGGCCCATACCTTGCGGTTTTCGGTATTCACCACGCCGCGGTCGTTGAGATACTTCATGAAACGCGCCTGGTAGATCGCCGTCAGCGGCCCCAGGCCCATGGACACGGTGGGAAACTGCCAGAAATCGGGCATCAGCCAGGGATGAGGGTAGGAAGGCAAGCCGCCACCGTCCACTTCCTGGCGGAAATTTTTCATCTGCTCGTCACTCAGGCGGCCTTCAAGGTAGGCGCGGGCATAGATGCCGGGTGAGGAATGTCCCTGGATATACAGCAGGTCGCCGCCGTGCTTGTCGTCAGGTGCGCGGAAAAAATGGTTGAAACCCACGTCGTACAGGGTCGCCGCCGAGGCGAAGCTGGCGATGTGCCCCCCCACGCCGGGGCTCTTCTTGTTGGCCTGCATCACCGTGGCGATGGCGTTCCAGCGGATCAGGGCGCGAATGCGCCGCTCGAGGGCAAGATCACCTGGGAAACGCTCTTCCTGCGGCACCGGAATGGTGTTGAGGTAAGCCGTGCTGGCCGAATAGGGCAGGTTCGCCCCGCTCCGGCGCGCCTTGTCGATCATCTGCTCCAGCAGGAAATGAGCCCGCTCCACACCTTCCAGCTCGAGAACCGCATCCAGGGCATCGAGCCACTCCTGCGTTTCCTGAGGGTCCATGTCGGGGATTGCTGCCATATGATCGCTCCTGATTAGACATTTATTCAAACCTGTTATGATTCCTTATCTTGCCCTCTTTGGTCAAGGCAAGAATACACGCCACTGTCCGGGAAAAAGCGCCATGAATCTGCCAAAAATTATTGAGAAACAGTCCGATATCAATGCACATGAAATCCGCAGCAACGATCATTTGCTGCTGATTCTGCCCGCCGTAAAGAAATTCGCCCAGCTCAAGGGGCTGCCTCTGCTCGGCATTCTGCAGGCGCGCATGGAACGCCGCGGGGTGAAACTGGAAGACCTGAAGAAATCTCCGCTCAGCAGCGATCTCGATCAGGGAGCGCTGGCCACGTGGCTCATGTTCGACCCCCGGCAGGCTGCTTTTGAACAGCACACGGCCATGCGCAAGGCCATCCAGTCGCTCATGGCGGAGCAGCCCCGGGAAATCGCCATCGCAGTCGGCGGCACGGCCGAACAGCGCCGGATGGCGGCAGAAAGCGCGGTCTATTGCGCCCTGGTCAACAGCGCCCTGCTGCCGCTGCGCAAAAAGAAGGACGAACGCAAGCCGCTGCAGAAAATCACCATCTATGGACATAAATCAGACAATGCCTATCTTGCCCAGCGGGCACAGGCCGCAGGCAACATTCTGAGCCGCGAGCTCACCATGCTGCCGGCCAACGAACTCACCCCGGGCCTGTACCGGGAGCGCATCCGCAAGCTGGCCGGGGAAGAAAACTGGAAATGCGAAGAATTCGACCTGAAAAAGCTGCGCAAGATGGGCGCTGGCGCCTTTGCCGCCGTGGCCCAGGGCAGCGAGGAGGAAGATGCCGCCATCGTGCATCTTTCGTATCGCCATCCAGATGCAAAACAGACCGTTGCACTGGTAGGCAAGGGCATCTGTTTCGACACCGGCGGCCACAATCTCAAGCCGGCGCGCTACATGCACGGCATGCACGAGGACATGAACGGCTCCGCTGTGGCGCTGGGCATCCTGCTTGCGGCCAAGCGCGCAAATCTGCCGCTCAACCTCGAGGTCTGGCTCGCCATCGCGCAGAATCACATCAGCCCCAAGGCCTACAAACAGAATGACGTGGTCACTGCACTCAATGGCACTACCATCGAAATCATCCACACCGATGCCGAAGGACGCATGGTGCTGGCCGACACACTCACCCTGGCATCGCGCGCAAAACCGGATTTCATGATTGATTTCGCCACCCTGACGGGCAGCATGGCCACTGCGCTGGGGTCACGCTACTCCGGCATTTTCAGCAACCGCGAGAAACTGCTCGACAGCGCACTCAAGGCAGGCCAAAGCTCGGGCGAGCGGGTCAGCGCCTTTCCTCTGGATGCCGACTATGAAGAAGGTCTCGACAGCCAGATTGCCGACATCAAGCAGTGCGCCATGGAAGGCGAAGCCGACCACATCCTGGCGGCGCGCTTCCTCATGCGCTTCATCGAAAACGATATTCCCTGGCTGCACATGGATCTGTCCGCCAGCAACTGCAAGGGCGGCCTGGGGGCGGTTGCGTCTGATGTCACCGGATTCGGCGTGGGCTGGGGAATAGCCTTATTGGCTAGTCATTCCGGAAAATTGTAATTGCCGGTTCGCTGCGCTATATTCAATCTACCTTTAAACTTCCGGCGGTGCCGCCATGCCAGACCATACGCTTCTCACCGACAGCTTCCAGCGACCGATCGAATATCTGCGCCTGTCCGTGACCGACCGGTGCGATTTGCGCTGCAGCTACTGCATGCCGGAGGATTTCAGGGGCTACGAGGAACCGGAAAACTGGCTCACCTTTGACGAAATCGAACGCCTGATCGGCGCCTTTGCGCGTCTGGGAGTCAAGCGCGTGCGCCTCACCGGCGGCGAGCCCTTGCTGCGGCGCAATCTGACTGAACTTGCCGGGCGTCTTTCAGCCCTGCCCGGCATCGAGGATCTGTCGCTCAGCACCAATGCCACCCAGCTCGACAAATATGCCCGCTCCCTGCGCGGCAAAGGCGTATCGCGCATCAACGTCAGCCTCGACTCGCTGCAGCGCGAACGGATCGAGAAAATCACCGGACGGGATTGCCTGCACAAGATCCTGGCCGGCCTGATGGCGGGCAAGGAAGCCGGACTGACCCCGATCAAGATCAACATGGTGGCGCTGCAGGGAGTCAACGATGACGAAATCGACGCCATGGCAGCATTCTGCATCGAACACGGCTTCATCCTGCGCTTCATCGAAACCATGCCGATCGGCAGCACTGGCCGCGAGGCGCAATTTCTTGACCTGCAGCCGGTCAAACAGCGCCTGCGCGAGCGCTTTGGCCTGATCGAAGGCGTGATTCCGGGCGGCGGGCCCGCGCGTTACCTGAAATCCGCCGATGGCAAATTCAGCGTCGGCTTCATCACCCCGATTTCCCAGCACTTCTGCGAAACCTGCAACCGCGTGCGCCTGTCGGTAGACGGCACGCTTTACACCTGCCTCGGCCAGGACGAAAAGTTTGAATTCAGGCCCCTGCTGCGCGGCGGCATTTCCGACAGCGGCCTGGAAGAGGCGATCAGGGAAGCCATTGCGCTCAAGCCGGAACGCCACGATTTTCGTGAGGCGCCGTGCAAGATTGTGCGCTTCATGTCATCGACTGGAGGCTGATCAGGCTCACAGCCTGTCAACCGGGCGCTTTGCCGCCGTTTCCGTTCCCGGCGAGCAGCCGGGCATTCTGATCCAGCTCGGGAAACAGCGGGTCGAGCTCCAGATGTCTGACCTCCTTGTCAGCCTCCGGCTTTGGCGGCCGCTCGTCATCAAGCACGAAATCGAGCGGCACATCCAGTGCGGCCGCCTCGCCCTCCTCCGCCCCGGCTCCGGCAGAAGGCTCCAAAGCGCCCTCTTCGTGCACTTCAGGGCTTGAAAGGTAAAGCGGATTCCCGGCATCGAGCTGCCTGCCCAGTTTTTGCACCAGCACCCGCAAACCACTGTCATACATGGTCGACTGGCAGCGCAAGGCAAGCTGCTCGAACTCCTGCTTCATGCCCTGAGAGCTATAGATTTCAAAGAGCTTTTTCCACAGCTGGACATCGTCCGGATGTTTTTCCAGATACTCCTGCAGCAACTCGATGGCACGGTTGGCCCAGCCATAGGCCAGGTAAAGGTCGGCCTCGTCCAGCACCGACTCGGCTTCGGTGAAGGTGACGGATTCACTTTCATTATCGAAAATGCTGGTGGCACTCGCAAGAAAGTCATCTTCCTGATCGGCAGCATGAGGCCTGGCTGCGCCTGCCTGATGCCGTGAGGTTAATGGCGGATGCTTCGGCATCTCGCTGACGGCAAATTCATGCTCCAGTTCGGACTCCAGCTGCGCCTCGGCCTGGCGTCTGCGCCAGCGCCACCAGCCGGAGACCATGAGGGCCACAATCAGCCCCACGCCAGCCATGCTGCGGAAAGAGGTGTTTTCCAGCCAGTTTGCGGCTGCATCAGTGAGGGTTGGGGCTGTCTTCTGCACAGCGGGTATGGCTAGTTTCTCGCTCAACCGCATGCGGCTGTTGTTTTGCTCCAGCGCTTTCTGCATGCTCTGAATCTGCTCTTCAAGCTGCCTGATGCGGTTTTTCATACTCAGGGTGTTGGCCACCTGATCATCGGCATCCAGCAGCAATTGCTTCTCGCGCAGCTGCTGACGCTGCGCTTCAGTCATTTTTCCGGCCATGGTCAAATCAAGGCCGGCAGTGGAAAGTTTGAGGCGGAAGCCACCCTCAGGTGCAGCCGGTTGAGGCGCCTGCACCTGCTCGGCCGGAAGATGTGCGTCAGCTTTCTTGACTGCTTCACGGATAGCACGCGGCTTGCTGACCGCTGCCACGGAAGGCGCAGGCCCAAGCGTATCCGGGCGCAGCACCGGCACCTGAATCACATCAACTTCCCGCGCAGGGGAAACTGGCCTCTGTTCATACTCCACGGGATCGAGCAGCAGGGTGAATTCGCGGCTCAGATGACCCTGACCGCAATTCCCCTGCACCAGCAAACGAAGAAAAGGCTCATTGATGGCTTGCGCCGAATGAATTTGCAAGTGGCGTTGCCCACCTGACTCGACCAGCGTCAGGCGGGCCTGGGTCAGATAGGAAGCATGATCACCCTGCCCTTCCGGGCGTGCAAGCGAGAAACAGCGGCTATCCAGTTCTTCGTCAAGGTCAGCCTTAAGAGGAATGGAGGCACGCAAGGGCTGCCCCAGATGGGAATGCACGGCCAGCTCGCCAAGAAGCATGGCAGAAGACGAAAGCGGGGCAGCGCAGGAGATTAATCCTGCTGCAATCAGCGCTGCTTTCAAATGGCCCGCCTGCCTGTTTATCAACCCATCCTTCCCAGAAACCAAGAACTGGCACGAAACCCGCACCAGCCGCGGAGTTTATAACAGTCCATACCTGACCATCAAGCCACTCGATGCAAATGGCTTAAGCAGTCACAGGCCGCGCGCGTTGCGCTTGCGTTCGTTTTAGTTCCGGCTAACGCGCCGCTGGCGCATAAGCCTGCTCTGAAACTCACAAGCCGCGCGCGTTGCGCTTGCGTTCGTTTTCAGTCAGGTAGCGTTTGCGCAGGCGGATGGATTTGGGCGTGAGTTCGACCAGTTCGTCGTCGGCGATGAATTCGACCGCGGATTCCAGGGTCAGCTGGACCGGCGGGGTCAGGCGCACTGCCTCGTCGGTGCCGGATGCGCGCACGTTGGTGAGCTGCTTGCCCTTGATGGGGTTCACTACCAGGTCGTTGTCGCGGCTGTGGATGCCGATGATCATGCCTTCGTACAGCCTGTCGCCGGGGTTCACGAACATGCGGCCGCGATCTTCCAGCTTCCACAGGGCATAGGCCACGGCTTCGCCGTTTTCCTGGGAAATCAGCACGCCGTTATGGCGGGCGGGAATGTCCGCCTTCATCGGCGCATATTCGTCGAACACGTGGCTCATCACGCCGGTGCCGCGCGTCAGGGTCATGAATTCGGACTGGAAGCCGATCAGGCCGCGAGCCGGGATGCGGTAGTCAAGGCGCACCCGGCCCTGGCCATCGGGCAGCATGTCCTGCAGGTCGCCGCGGCGGCGGCCCAGTTCTTCCATCACGGTGCCCTGGTGGGCTTCTTCCACGTCCGCCGTGAGCATTTCGAACGGCTCGCACTTCTCGCCGTTGATTTCCTTGATCAGAACGCGCGGACGCGATACCGACAATTCGTAGCCCTCGCGGCGCATGGTTTCAAGCAGGATAGTCAAGTGCAATTCGCCCCGGCCGGAGACCAGGAATATATCCGCATCGGCTGTTTCTTCCACGCGCAAGGCGACGTTGGTCAGCAGCTCCTTGGTCAGGCGTTCGCGGATCTGGCGGCTGGTCACGAACTTGCCTTCCTGTCCGGCCAGCGGCGAAGTGTTGACCTGGAAATTCATGGTCAGGGTCGGCTCGTCCACCGTCAGCATCGGCAATGCCTCGGGCGCATCCATGGCCGTCAGCGTGACACCGATGCCGATCTCCTCGATGCCGTTGATCACCACGATGTCGCCTGCCTCGGCCTCATCCAGCATGACACGGTTCAGGCCGCTGAAACCCAGCACCTGGTTCACTTTTGCACGTACGCCCTTGTCTTCCGGGCCGCGCAGCACCAGCACTTCCTGGCCGGGTTTCAGGCGGCCGCGGGCAACACGGCCAATGCCGATACGGCCGACATAACTGGAATAATCCAGGGCGGAAATCTGCAGCTGCAGCGGCAAATCAGGGCTGCCGGCAGGCGCCGGGACGTGTTTGAGAACAGCTTCGAACAGCACACGCATGTTGTCGCTCTTCTCGCTGGCGTCAAGCGAGGCAAAACCGTTCAGGGCTGAAGCATAGACCACCGGAAAATCGAGCTGCTCTTCCGTCGCGCCCAGTTTGTCGAACAGGTCGAAAGTCTGGTTCACCACCCAGTCAGGACGTGAGCCGGGGCGGTCGATCTTGTTGACCACCACGATCGGCTTGAGGCCCAGCGCCAGCGCTTTCTTGGTCACGAAACGGGTCTGCGGCATCGGGCCCTCGACCGCGTCCACCAGCAGCAATACGCCGTCCACCATGGACAGCACGCGCTCCACCTCGCCGCCGAAGTCGGCGTGGCCCGGGGTATCGACGATGTTGATGTGGGTGCCCTCGAAATTGATCGCGGTATTCTTGGCCAGAATGGTGATGCCGCGCTCCTTTTCCAGGTCGTTGCTGTCCATCACCCGCTCTGCAACCTGCTGGTGGGCGGCAAAGGTGCCGGCCTGCTGCAGCAGCTTGTCAACAAGCGTGGTTTTGCCGTGGTCAACGTGGGCGATAATGGCGATATTACGGAGGGCGCGTGACATGAAAAATTTCCGGTGCGGTAAAAAGCTGAGCATTTTAGCATAACCATCTAGTAATTTTCTAAAATACCCGTATAATGCGTCGGCTTGGTCGGATCAATTCCGTCCATTGAGTTCATCGATCTCTGGCCCCCCTCTTTTTCAGACCTTCCTGAAAATGCGATTTCACCCCGGTTAGCGACGATGTTTTTGCGCCGCGCGGTGTTATGCAGATGTTTCCCCCGGAATTTCCGGCAAGTCTAGCCGTTCCCTGCCTGTGCGCCTTTTATGCTTTTGGAGTTGCCCTCACCTCAGCCCTCTCCCGCATTGCGGGCGAGGGGGACGAAGTGCGCTGCGCGCTCCTTAATTTAAGGAAATTCCGTGTCTTTTGAAAACCTCAAGCTGCACCCCTCGATTCTGAAAGCCATTGCCGACAGCGGCTACACCAGCCCGACGCCGATTCAGGCCGAAGCCATCCCCGAAGTGCTGGCCGGCCGCGACATCATGGCCTCGGCGCAGACCGGCACCGGCAAAACCGCCGCCTTCATGCTGCCCGCCATCCACCGTCTGTCCACCCCTTCCGCCGTCAAAAGCAAGGGGCCGCGCGTGCTGGTGCTGACACCCACGCGCGAACTGGCCACCCAGGTCAACGACGCTGCGCGCAAATACGGCAAGCACCTGCGCCTCAACACCGTCAGCATTCTCGGCGGCATGCCCTACCCGCTGCAAAACAAGCTGCTGTCCGGCTACGTGGACATTCTGGTCGCAACCCCCGGCCGCCTGATCGATCACATCGACCGCGGCCGCATCGACTTCTCGCGCCTGGAAATGCTGATTCTGGACGAAGCCGACCGCATGCTGGACATGGGCTTCATTGAAGACGTGGAGAAAATCGCCAGCGCCACGCCGGCCAGCCGCCAGACCCTGCTGTTTTCCGCCACGCTCGAAGGCGTGATCGGCAGCCTCGCCAGCCGCCTGCTGAAGGAGCCGAAGCGCATCCAGATCGCCGCGCAGAAAGCCCGCCACGAGAACATCGAGCAGCGCCTGCACTACGTGGATGACATGGCTCACAAGAACCGCCTGCTGCAGCACATGCTCACCGACATCGACCTGAAGCAGGCCATCGTTTTCACCGCCACCAAGCGCGATGCCGACATGCTGGCCGAAGACCTGTTTGCGCAGGGCCACGCCGCAGCTGCCCT
>PQAG01000077.1 GCA_003104895.1 Nitrosomonadales bacterium | reverse complement strand
GGCACCTCGTTCGAGGAAAAACTCTCCGGCAGCCAGGCGCCCTTCCTGTTCGCGCTGTCGCTGCTGGTGGTGTTCCTCGCGCTGGCCGCGCTGTATGAAAGCTGGTCGATCCCCTTCGCCGTGATCCTGGCGGTGCCGCTGGGCATCTTCGGCGCCACGCTGGCGGTGACGCTGCGCGGCCTGCCCAACGACGTCTATTTCAAGGTCGGCCTCATCGCCATCATCGGCCTTTCCAGCAAGAACGCCATCCTGATCATCGAGTTCGCGCGCGACCTGCAGGAGCGCGGAATGGGCCTGGCCGAGGCGACGCTGGAGGCCTGCCGCCTGCGCTTCAGGCCGATCCTGATGACCTCCTTCGCCTTCATCCTCGGCGTGATGCCGCTGGCGATTTCCACCGGCGCCGGCGCCAACAGCCGCCACGCCATCGGCACCGGCGTGGTCGGCGGCATGATTGCGGCGACTTTCCTGGCCATCTTCCTGGTCCCGGTATTTTTCGTCGTGGTGCGGAAAATCTTCCCCGGCCACCCGCGCCGACACGAGGAGAACGATCATGCTTAAGCCACTCGTCATCGCCCTGGGCGCCCTTCTAACCGGCTGCTCGCTGATGCCCGATTACCAGCGCCCCGATCTGCCGGTGGCCGCGCAATGGCCGCAAACGGCTGAAGCAGACGGCGCGCGCAAGGCATCCGCCACCGCATGGCAAGCCTATTTCCCCGACCCGAGGCTGCAAGCCCTGATCGCCAGCGCGCTGGAACACAACCGCGACATGAAAATCGCCGCCGCGCGCGTCGAGGAAGCCCGGGCGCTCTACGGCATCGCCCGCGCCGACCGTCTGCCCGGCATCGATGCCGCCGCCAGCGGGCAGGCCGCGCGCACGCCTGGCGACCTCACCTCCAGCGGAAAGGCCAGCATCAGCCGCCGTTACGATGCCGGGCTTTCCCTGCTGTCTTTCGAGCTGGATTTCTGGGGCCGGGTGAAGAGCCTCAACGAGGCGGCGCTGGCCAGCTTCCTGGCCAGCGAGGAGGCCCGGCGCGCCCTGCAGCTGTCGCTGGTTTCCGAGGTCGCCAACGCCTATTTCTCCCTGCTGGAACTGGATGAGCGCACCCGGCTTGCGCGTGAAACAGTGAAGACCCGCGAGGAGACCCGCGCCATGATCGCCCGCCGGCGCGAAGTCGGCCTGGCCGGAGACCTCGACTTCCTGCAGGCGGACGGCGCCCTGGAACTGGTGCGCGCGGAGCTCGCCAGCCTGCAGCGCCAGCAGGCCGCCGCCGCCAATGCGCTGACGCTGCTCACCGGCCAGCAACCGGCCAGCCTGCCCGTGGGCCGCACCCTCACGGATCAGGGCATCGTTGCCGACCTGGCCGCAGGCCTGCCGGCTGAAGTCCTGCTCCAGCGCCCCGATGTGCTGGCCGCGGAAAAAAGGCTGATCGCCGCCAATGCCAGCATCGGCGCCGCGCGCGCCGCCTTCCTGCCGCGCATCAGCCTGACTGCCGGGCTGGGCACGGCGAGCAGCGCGCTGTCCGGCCTGTTCGGCGGCGGCAGCGAAAGCTGGACTTTCCAGCCCGCGCTGCGCCTGCCGCTGTTCGATGGCGGCCGTGCCGCAGCTGGAACGGATCTCGCCGAAGCGCGCAAGGTCATCGCCGTGGCCGAGTAYGAGAARACCATCCAGCAGGCCTTCCGCGAAGTGGCCGACCTGCTCGCCGCCCGCACCCGCCTGGCCGAGCAGCTGCGCGCGCAGGAGGCGGCGGAAAAAGCCCAGAACGAGCGCCTGCGCCTGGCGGAAGCGCGCTACMAGGCGGGCATCACCAGCCACCTCGAAGTGCTGGACGCCSAGCGCGAATCCTTTTCCGCCCAGCAGGSCACKGTGCAGRYCCGGCGCGCWKKRCTCGCCGCCGCCGCACAGCTTTACAAGGCGCTGGGCGGCGGRGGTTAGCCCTTTACTTATTTTTACATGGCGCTGACCCGGATTTACGGGTTCTTCTGTCAGACTTTCATGCAGCACACGGGCAAACAAGCCAAAGAACAGCCATGAAAACACTTACAGACTTTGCCCTTCCAGCCGTCCTCCTTGCCATGCTGAGCGGCTGTGCCGCCGTCGGGCCTGACTACGTCAAACCAGAGTTGGCCATGCCTGCAAACTGGGCCAATGCCCGAGCAAAACCTGTTGCGGCACAGGACCTCTCGCAATGGTGGCAGCAATTGCACGACCCGCTCCTGTCCGGCCTCATCGAGCAGTCGCTCCAGGCCAGCCCCGATCTTCGCAGCGCGCAGGCGAAGCTGCGCGAGGCACGCGCCCGGCGCGGGCTTGCCGGAGCAAACCAGTTCCCTACCGTCACCGCCTCCATATCCGGAAGCCGCAGCAAATCCAGCGCCGCAACCGGCACCGGCCTGACGCGCGAACTATACAGCGCGGGCTTCGACGCGGCCTGGGAGCCGGACATCTTCGGCGGCACCCGGCGCGCGGTGGAGGCGGCCCAGGCCGATCTGGAAGGCAGCGAGGCCAGCCTGCACGGCACCCGGGTTTCGCTGGTGGCGGAAGTGGCGCTCAACTACGTGGAATTGCGCGCCTACCAGGCGCGGCTTGGCATCGCCCGGGACAATCTTGCGAGCCAGACGGAAACCCTGGAACTGACCGGCTGGCGCGCGCAGGCCGGGCTGACCAGTTCGCTCGACGTGGAGCAGGCGCGCGCCAACCGGGAACAGACGCGCGCCCAGATTCCCAGCCTGGAATCCGGACTCGCCCAGGCGGAACACCGCCTCGCCATTCTCCTCGGGCATCCTCCGGGTGCGCTGCACGTCAAGCTGGCAGCGCCCGCGCCGATTCCGGCGGCACCGGACAATATAGCCATCGGCATTCCCGCCAACACCCTGCGCCAGCGCCCGGATGTGCGCGTCGCGGAACGCAAGCTGGCGGCGGAAACCGCACGTATTGGAGAAGCGACTGCAGCGCTTTATCCCGGCTTCCAGCTCTCGGGCTCGATCGGCTGGGAGGCGCTGAGCTTCGGCGCGCTGGGCAGCGGCGACAGCCTCGCCCGCTCCCTGCTCGGCAGCGTTGCCGCCACCCTGTTCGACGGAGGCCGCATCCGGCAGCGCATCGAAATCCAGAATGCGGTCCAGGAACAGGCCCTGGCCAGCTATGAAAAAACCGTGCTCGGCGCCCTGGAAGAAGTGGAAAACGCGCTGGTTTCCCACGCCAGCAGCCGCAGGCGCGAACAGGCCCTGCGCGAAGCCGCGGATGCGGCGCATAACGCCGTGCTCATGGCGCACCAGCGCTATTCAAGCGGCATCATCGATTTCCAGAAAGTGCTCGACACCGAGCGCACCCTGCTCACGGTTCAGGACAGCCTGAAAGCCACGGAAGCGGAAAGCGTTTCCGCCCTGATCCGCCTCTACAAGGCCCTTGGCGGCGGCTGGCAGCCCGCTGCCGGCAGCGAAAACCCATCCCTTCTGCAAGGCGGCACATCATGAGCAATCCCTCCCTGGACGAGAAAGACCCGCTGGCCCGCATCCTCGCGGCGGAAAAATCGTCGCGTTTGCTGGGCCTATCCGGCCGAGCCTGGCTGATCGCCGTTCTGGTCCTGCTGATGGCTGGCGGGGCCTTTTACCTGCGCGCCCGCAGCACTGCTTCAGCCCCCCAATATCTCACCGAGGAAGCGGTGCGCGGCAATCTCGCCGTCACGGTATCGGCCACCGGCAATCTGCAGCCCACCAACCAGGTGGATGTGGGCAGCGAGCTTTCCGGCACCATCGAAGCGGTCCTGGTGGACGACAACGACCGCGTGCAGAAAGGCCAGCTCCTCGCCCGGCTCGACCTTTCCAAGCTCAACGACCAGGTCGCCAAATCCGAGGCTGCGCTTGCCTCTGCCGAAGCCCAGGTGGAACAGATGCGGGCGACCGTCGAGGAATCCCGCGCCAACCAGGCACGCCTGCGCCAGGTGGCCGAACTCTCCGGCGGCAAGGTGCCGTCGAAGGCCGAGCTCGATACGGCGCAGGCCGCCCTGGACCGGGCCATCGCCAGCGCGGCGAGCGCCCGGGCCGCAGTAGCGCAGGCGCGCGCAGCGCTCAAGTCCGACCGGACCAACCTGTCCAAGGCCTCGATCCGCTCCCCCATCGACGGCGTGGTGCTGGCGCGCAAGGTCGAGCCGGGGCAGACCGTCGCCGCTTCCCTCCAGGCGCCGGTGCTGTTCACCCTGGCCGAAAACCTGGCGCAGATGGAACTCCAGGTGGACGTGGACGAAGCCGACGTGGGCCATGTGCATGAAGGCCAGTCCGCCACCTTCAACGTGGACGCCTACGCCGGGCGAAAATATCCGGCGCGTATCGTCCGCGTCGGTTACGGCTCGCAGACCAAGGACGGGGTGGTGTCCTACAAGACCATCCTCAAGGTTGCCAACGACGATCTCAGCCTGCGCCCCGGCATGACGGCCACTTCCGAAATCACCACGGCAACGCGCGAGAACGTGCTGCTGGTGCCGAATGCCGCGCTGCGCTTCACCCCGCCGGTCAAACCCGGCAATGGCGATAAAAAGAACGAAAGCTTCGTTTCCAGCCTGCTGCCCAAGCCACCCGCCAGCACTTCGTCCAAACCGGCTGCGGCAAAGGGCGGCACGCAGCAGGTGTGGGTGCTGCGCGACGGCCAGCCCGTGGCCGTGCCGGTCACCGTGGGCGTGAGCGACGGGCGCCACACCGAAGTGACCGGCGGAGAACTGCAAGCGGGCATGCCGGTCATCACCGAAAGCGTGGCCGCGCCGAAATGAGCGGCGCCGGCCCGCTCATCGAACTGAGCGCCATCACCAAGACCTACGGCCAGGGACAGGCGGCTTTCCAGGCGCTGCGCGGCATCGATCTCGCGATCGGCGAAGGCGAGTTCGTCGCCATCATGGG
>PQAG01000076.1 GCA_003104895.1 Nitrosomonadales bacterium | reverse complement strand
GCGACAAGCCGGCTGAGAGCCTGGTTGCGACCATTCTCCATGGCCGCCCTGGCACGCCGATGCCGCCCTGGGGCGCCTTCCTCAACGAAAATGAAGCCAGGTGGATCGTGGACAAGTTGCAGAAAGGATTTCCTGATGAGCGTTAAAGCCCTGTTTGCGGCGCTTGCAATCTCCCTGCTTTCCGCTTGCGCTGCGCCGCAACTGCGCGGCACGGGTGATCTGGGCGTGGTGATCGAGCGCGCCACGGGCCGGGTGGAAGTCGTGGAAACCAGCGGGCGTTCCATGCTCGGCAAGGTTGCCGGCCTCGGTGATCTATCCCATGCCTCGGTGAATTATTCCCGTGATGGCCGCTACGCCTACGTATTTGGCCGCGACGGCGGCCTGAGCAAGGTGGACCTGCTGGAACTGCGCATCGTCAAGCGCGTATTGCAGTCCGGCAACAGCATCGGCGGCGCCATTTCCCAGGACGGCAAGCTGGTCGCGGTGGCCAACTATACGCCGGGCGGGGTCAAGGTTTTCGATTCCAATACGCTGGATCTGGTGGCGGATATCCCTGCGCTGGACGCAGCAGGCAAGCCTTCCAAGGTGGTGGGGCTGGTGGACGCGCCGGGTAACCGCTTCGTGTGGAGCCTGTTCGAATCAGGTGAAATCTGGGTGGCGGACATGAAAACCCCGGCCTCTCCCGTGCTGCAGAAATTCAGGAACATCGGCAAGGAACCTTACGATGCCATGATCACCGCCGATGGGCGCTATTACCTGGCGGGGCTGTTCGGCGAGGACGGCCTCGCCATGCTCGACTTGTGGAATATCCCGGCAGGGGTGAAGCGCGTCCTGAACGGCTATGGCAGGGGCGAGCAAAAGCTGCCGGTATTCAAGATGCCGCACCTCGAGGGCTGGGCGGCCACCGGGAATGAGCTTCTGGTGCCGGCGGTGGGTCGTCACGAGGTGCTGGTGGTGGACCAGAACCGCTGGAACGAAACCGGGCGCATCCCGGTGCATGGCCAGCCGGTATTCGTGGTGGCGCGGCCGGATAACCGCCAGGTGTGGGTGAATTTTGCTTTCCCCCACAACGATACGGTGCAGGTGATCGACGTGCCGAGCCGCAAGATCGTTCACACTTTCAAGCCCGGCAAGGGCGTGCTGCATATTGAATTCACGCCACGCGGCGAGCATGCCTGGCTTTCGCTGCGCGACGAGAACCGGGTGGAAATTTACGACAGCGAGAGCTTTGCCAGGCTGGGCGATCTGCAGGCAGACAGCCCCAGCGGCATTTTCTTTACCCACCGCGCGCATCGGACCGGCCTATGAATACATTACTGGAAAACCGTCTGCTCAACGACTACCAGCATGATTTCCCGCTGCTGGCGGCGCCGTTCGAAGCCATTGCCCAAGAGCTGGGCGTTTCCGAAAGTGAAGTGCTGCATACCCTGACCCTTCTGCAGCAGCAGGGCGTGGTCAGCCGGGTCGGCGCAGTGTTCCGTCCGCGCAGCATCGGCGCCAGCACGCTGGCTGCGCTGGCCGCGCCGGAGGAGAGCCTGGAAGAAGTGGCTGCGATGGTCAGCAGTTATCCGGAGGTAAATCACAACTACCAGCGCGAGCACCATTACAACCTGTGGTTTGTGGTGACGGCGCCGGATGAGGTGGCGCTGCAGCGGGTACTGAAGGAAATCGAGGCACGTTCGGCGTGCCGTGTGCTGGTTCTGCCGCTGGTGGAGGATTACCACATCGACCTGGGTTTTGACATGACCGGCAACAGGCGCAAGAGCGCTTCATTTGTCGCTGCACATGCCGGTTCACCGCGTCAGCCGTATCTGCCTAGCCTGGATGAAAGCCGCGTGATCGCCGCCATTCAGTCCGGTTTGCCGCTGGTGGCGCGCCCCTATGCCGCGGCGGGCGCAAGCCTGGGGCTATCTGAGGCCGCCGTGACCGGGTGCCTGCAAAACCTGGTCCGGCAGGGCGTGATCAAGCGCATGGGGGTGGTCGTGCGCCATCACGAGCTGGGCTATCGCGCCAATGCCATGGTAGTGTGGGATGTTCCGGACGAGGAAGTCAGTTCGCTCGGCCACTGTCTGGGCAAACTGGAATTCGTTACCCTGTGCTACCGCCGTCCGCGCCGTCTGCCGGCCTGGCGCTACAACCTGTTCTGCATGATTCATGGCCATGACCGCGAGGAAGTGCTGGCGCGGGTGGAAGAAATGCGTCAGGGATGCGGGCTGCAGCACATCGCCTGCGAAGTTCTGTTCAGCACGCGCCGCTTCAAGCAGTGCGGCGCCCGGTATGGCAGAGTGGCGGCATGATCGAGCTGGATGAGCTTGACCGCGCCATCGTCAACCGCCTGCAGGATGGTTTCCCCATTTGTGAGCGTCCCTATGCCGCAGTCGCTGAGGAGTTGGGCGTGGGCGAGGAGGAACTGTTGGCCCGCCTTGACCGGCTGTTGCAAGAGCGGGCGCTCTCCCGCTTTGGCCCGATGTACCATGCCGAGCGAATGGGCGGCGGACTGAGCCTGGCGGCAATGAAAATTCCTCACGAGGATTTCGAACGGGTGGCCGGGATCGTCAATGCCATGCCCGAAGTGGCGCACAACTACGCCCGCGATCATGCGCTCAACATGTGGTTCGTGCTTGCCACCGAAACCTCGCAGGGCCAGCAGGAAGCAATTGCAGCGATAGAGCGTAACACCGGTTATCCGGTGTTTAACATGCCGAAAATTAGAGAATATTTTGTCGGTCTTAAATTTCACGTGTAAATGGATAAAGGTGAATCATGAATAAATTGGCAACATTGGTTTTCTGCATGGTTATTGGATTTTCCTTTATGGCCCCCTCTTATGCGGTTTCTGACAAATCCCCGCAGCTTGCCATGTCCTCAGCGATCAACAAGGCCGGGCGCCAGCGCATGCTGTCGCAGCGCATAGTCAAGTTTTATTGCCAGGCTGGGCAGCAGATTCTGGTGGATAAATCAAAGAAGCAATTGCTCGAATCGATTGATCTGTTTGAGGCGCAGTTGCTGGAACTGAAGCAGGTTGCGCCAAATCAGGAGGTCCAGGTTGCCGTGGCAAAGATGGAAGCTTTGTGGGGGCCATTCAAGGAGATTGCCGCCGCTACGCCGACGAAAGAGGGCGGAAAGAAGCTGATCGGGATGAGCGAGGAATTGCTCCAGGCAACTCATAAAACCACCATGCTGCTGCAGGATGCTGCGGGCACGCAGGCCGGCCGCCTGGTTAATATTGCCGGCCGGCAGCGCATGCTGTCGCAGCGCATGGCCCAGTTCTACATGCTGAAGCGGTTCGGCTTCAATACCAGCGAAGTGAATGATGGGCTGGAGCAGGCTCGCAACGAATTCAAGGGCGCGTTACAGGAATTGCTCGCATCGCCCCAGAACACTCCGGCAATCAGGAAAGAGCTCGAACTGGCCAAAATGCAGTGGATATTCTTCGAGAATGCACTGGCACGGGATAGCGCGTATGACGTCACATTCGCCGTCAACGCGGCAACCTCGAGCGAGAGAATACTGGAAGTCATGGACAGAGTGACGGGAATGTACGAAAAACTCTAAATTTCTTTCCAGGCGGGATTGCCAGGGGAAAGCACGCTGCAACAGCGGGAAGTGACTGCTGGGCTTGTGCCGGCGACTCAGCCATGTGGCCTGAAAATATCCCCGGAAGCAGGGCGTGCTTTGATATTCATCAATATTATCAATGATTCTGATGGATTAGTCAGAGCGCATCCCCTAAAATCGACTCCCTTGTCCATAATTAGCGGATAACACCGATAAAAGATCAAGGGGATTCATGGCGACGAAGCGATTGTTTGCCGGCCTGCTGGCCGGTGTTTTTGCCAGCGGCATTGCCGGAGCCGCCGAGCCCGGGGGGGTGCCCAAAATCGGCCTGGAGGAGCGGCTCGGAGCAGTGATGCAGGATGCAGCGGCGATGCAGGCCGCGATCAAGGCGGGCAGGAAGGTGACCACGTTCTGCGCCAACTGTCATGGCGAGGGCGGCAACAGCGGCAAGCCCGACGTTCCCAATCTGGCGGGCCAGAATACGGCCTACCTGCTGGAGCAGGTGAAGAAGTTTGCCGATGGACGGCGGCGCAATGAGTTTATGCAGGGTTTGATCAAGGCCCTGAGCGACGAGGAAAAGGTGAACGCAGTGGTGTATTTTTCAGCTCAGGAGGTGAAGCCGCACGCCTCTTCCAATCCTGCCTTGGCGAATCATGGCAAGGAGCTGTTTTTCAAGATCTGCCAGCGCTGCCACGGCGAGCAGGGCCGGGGCAACGAAAAAATTCCCCGCATTGCCGGCCAGCAGCCGGAGTATCTGACGCTTTCCCTGAAGCGCTACCGCGATGGCTCAGGTGAGCGCATGGACCCGTTTATGGCGGCCAACACCAAGAATCTGAAGGATGCCGACATCAGTGCGCTGGTGGCGTTTGTATCAGGCATGAAATAAAGCGATGGATGATTTGGATCGCGCCATCATTCTCGCCACCCAGGAAGGCATGCCCCTGGTGTCTCAGCCCTATCATGCGGTGGCGGAACAGGTCGGAAGCACGCCCGCCGAGGTGATGGAGCGGCTGCGCACCATGCTGGAAAGCGGCGTCATCCGCCGCATCGCTGCGGTGCCCAATCATTACGCGCTGGGCTACAGCGCCAACGGTATGACGGTATGGGATGTGGCGGACGAGCGCGTCGACGAAATGGGCGAGCGCATCGGCCAGCTCGAATCGGTCAGCCACTGCTACCAGCGCCCGCGCCATCTGCCGGATTGGCCCTACAACCTCTTCGCCATGGTGCACGGCCATGACCGGGCCGAAGTGGAGCGGAAGGCGCTGCAGATCGCTGAGTTGCTGGGCGATGCCTGCCGTGCTCATGAAATCCTCTACAGCACCCGCATCCTGAAAAAAACCGGCTTGCGCATTTCAGGTTAAATCCAGGCATTTTTGATTTGGATCATTCCTGGCTGTAGTCAGGCAGGGTAAATTCGCTCAATCATTCGCGGCGATTCCAGGAGCCCCCCACATGTTTCGTATTTCCCAGTTCATGCAGGAAATCGCTCATCCCAGCCCGCTGGGCCCCAAGCGCAACCCCCCCGGCCCGGTGGTGATCTGGAACCTGATCCGCCGCTGCAACCTCACTTGCAAGCATTGCTACTCGATTTCCGCCGACAAGGATTTCCCCGGCGAGCTGTCCACGCAGGAAGTGTACGGCGTGATGGACGATCTCAGGCGCTTTCGCGTGCCGGTGCTGATTCTCTCCGGCGGCGAGCCTTTGCTGCGGGCGGATATTTTCGATATTGCCCGCCGTGCCAAGGAGATGGGGTTCTATGTCGGCCTGTCCTCCAATGGCACCCTGATCGACGAATCGAATATCGGGCAGATTGCCGCCGTCGGCTTCGATTATGTCGGTGTCAGCCTGGATGGCATAGAGGCCACGCACGACAAGTTCCGCCGCATGCAGGGGGCGTTCGACAAATCCATGCACGGCATCCGCCTGTGCAAGGCGCGCGGCATCAAAGTCGGTATCCGCTTCACCCTGACCCAGGACAACGCGCACGACCTGCCGGCGCTGCTGCAGCTGATGGAGGACGAGGGGCTGGACAAGTTTTACCTCTCCCATCTCAACTACGCCGGGCGCGGCAACAAGAACCGCAGGGACGATGCCTTTCACCAGACCACCCGGCAGGCCATGGACCTGCTCCTCGATACCTGCTGGCGCGACCAGCAGGCAGGCCGGCCAAAGGAGTTCGTCACCGGCAACAATGATGCCGACGGCGTATACCTGCTGCTGTGGGTGAGGAGAAACTTTCCGCATCTGGAGCATCACATCCGCGCCAAACTCGAGCAATGGGGCGGCAACTCCTCGGGCGTTAACGTGGCCAACATCGACAACCTGGGCAACGTCCATCCCGACACAATGTGGTGGAACTACACTCTGGGCAATGTGCGCGAGCGGCCCTTTTCGGATATCTGGATGGATACCTCCGACCCCATCATGGCCGGGCTGAAGGCGCAGCCGAGAAGCGTGGGCGGCCGTTGTGGAGCGTGCGCTTACTTTGCAATCTGCGGTGGAAACACCAGGGTGCGTGCTTGGCAGGTGACGGGCGATCCATGGGCGGAAGACCCGGCATGTTATCTGGATGACGAGGAAATCGGGGTTGGCGAAAATGGATAATGCTATTTATTACCGCAAAGCTCACAAAGGAACGCAAAGGGAAAACAAAGGGAAAATAAAAACACTGAATTGCTTTCCCTTGCGTACCTTTGCGGTTAAAGGTTTTGTCTTGCTATCGGCATTCCTTTCGGTGACGGCACAGGCTGCGCCGGATGTGCAGAAAATATACGCCGAGCATTGCGCCTCCTGCCACGGCGCGGACCGTCTGGGCGGCATCGGCCCGGCGCTGTTGCCGGAGAATCTCGAACGGCTGCGCCGCCCGGAAGCGGTCAAAACCATAACCCAGGGCCGCGCGGCCAGCCAGATGGCGGGTTTTGGCGACAAGCTGGGCAAGGAGGAGATCGAGGCGCTGGCGGGCTTGATCTATAGCAAGCTGCCGCAGATGCCGGTGTGGGGCGAGAATGAAATCATCACTTCCCACATTCAGCATGTGCCGGCCGGCAGCCTGCCGGACAAGCCGGTATTCGGCGCCGACCCGCTGAACCTGTTCGTGGTGGTGGAGCTGGGCGACCATCACGCCACCATTCTCGATGGTGACAGGCTGGAGCCAATTCACCGCTTTGCCACCCGTTTTGCCCTGCATGGCGGGCCGAAGTTTTCGCCCGATGGGCGTTTCGTCTATTTCGCCTCGCGCGATGGCTGGGTGAGCAAGTTCGATATCTACAACCTGAAAACCGTGGCGGAAGTGCGGGCCGGGATCAACACCCGCAACCTGGCGGTATCAGGCGACGGCAAGACGGTGTTAGTGGGCAATTACTTGCCGCACAGCCTGGTGCTGCTGGACGCTGAAGACCTTGCGCTGCTCAAGGTGATCCCGGCCAAAGGGCAGGATGGCAAGAGCTCGCGGGTCTCTGCCGTTTATCAGGCGGAGCCGCGCGGCAGCTTCGTGGCGGCGCTGAAAGACACGCGCGAGGTGTGGGAAATCGCCTATGGTGAAAAGGATTTTCCTGTGCGCCGCATCCCGGTGGACGATTTTCTCGATGATTTCTTTTTCGACCAGAGCTATAAACATCTGATCGGCACCGCGCGCGACAGCCATAAAGGGCAGGTCATCGACCTCGATACGGGCAAAAAGCTGGCGCAGCTGGACCTGCCGGGCATGCCGCACCTCGGCTCAGGCATTACCTGGGACTATCAGGGGCGGCCGGTTATGGCCACG
>PQAG01000075.1 GCA_003104895.1 Nitrosomonadales bacterium | reverse complement strand
TCCAACAGCCAGCCTCTGGCCGGCCCGGAAGCCGTGCCGCTGCGAATTCTCGTGCCGGCTTATGTGACCAGCGAGCTCAAAACCGCATTCCAGATCGGATTCCTGATCTTCATCCCCTTCCTCATCATCGATATGGTGGTGGCAAGCGTGCTGATGTCGATGGGTATGATGATGCTGTCGCCGGTCATGATTTCCCTGCCTTTCAAGCTGATGTTGTTCGTGCTGGTGGATGGCTGGGCTCTTCTCATGGGCTCACTGGTGCAGAGCTTCTACACATGACGCCGGAAACCGTGATGACCGTGGGCCGCCACGCGCTCGAAGTGACCATGCTGCTGGCCGCGCCCATGCTGCTGGCCGCGCTGGTGACCGGGCTGCTGGTCAGCATTTTCCAGGCTGCGACGCAAATCAATGAAATGACTTTGTCTTTCATTCCCAAGCTGCTGGTGATGTTCCTGGTGATGTTTGTCGCCGGGCCGTGGATGATCACCCTGATGGTGGATTACATGCGGCAGCTTTTTTCCAGCATCCCGGGTATCATCGGGTAACCCGTTTCCGGGCATGATATGCCATGCTGACTGTCACCTCTGCCCAACTCTTCGCCTGGCTGACGGCATTCATCTGGCCCTTGTTCCGTATTGCCGCGCTGGTCGCCAGCGCGCCCGTGCTCGGCAATCCCGCCTTTCCCCGCAGCGCCAAAATGGGCCTGATCGTGGCCATTACCCTGGTCGTGTCGCCGGTGCTGGGCCCCATGCCCGAAGTTGACCCGGGATCTGCCGCAGGCTTGCTGATCCTGGCACAGCAGGTCGTAATCGGGATTGCCATGGGCCTTGCGATGCGGGTGGTTTTTGTCGCTGTCGAGATGGCGGGCAGCCTGATCGGCTTGCAAATGGGCCTCGGGTTCGCAACCTTCTTCGATCCGGTCAATTCGGCTCAGGTGCCCGTGGTTGCCCAGTTTCTCGGCATCCTGTTTTCGCTGGTTTTTCTGGCGCTCAACGGACACCTGTTGATGATCGAGGCGCTGGCGGAAAGCTTCAGGGCTTTCCCGGTCGCAGCGCAGCCCGTGTCTGCCGTGGGGTGGAAAACCCTGGTGGACTGGGGCGGCGAAATCTTCCGTACCGGCCTGCTGCTTGCCTTGCCCATGATTGCCGCCCTGCTCATCGCCAACCTGTCGATCGGCATCATGACCCGTGCGGCCCCGCAACTGAATATTTTTGCCGTGGGTTTCCCGATCACGCTCGCAGCCGGTTTTCTCGTGCTGTTCGTGACCTTGCCCTACATGGCGCCGATTTTCGAGCACATGATGCGCGATGGCCTGCAGATGATGCTGCAGGTCGCGCGCGCAACCCGGCCTGCCGGGCCTTGAATTACATTTCCCAATCATGAGCGACCATCTGAGCCAGCTGATTTCCAGGAAAATCTGGGAAGAAAAATATCGTTACCGCGAGCGCGGCGAGGCTCGCGATGCCACGATCGAGGATAGCTGGCGCCGCGTCGCACGTGCGTTGGCCGCGGCCGAGAAGCCCGAATGCGCGGATGAGTGGGCGGCAAGGTTTTACGGTTTGCTGCAGGATTTCAAGTTCCTGCCCGGCGGGAGAATTCTGGCTGGGGCGGGTACCCGCCATCGCGTTACCCTGTTCAACTGCTTTGTGATGGGAAGGATTGAAGATTCCATTGCGGGGATTTTCGAGACGCTCAAGGAGAGCGCGCTGACCATGCAGCAGGGCGGCGGCATCGGCCTGGATTTTTCCACCCTGAGGCCGCGCGGCATGGTGGCGCAGCAGGTGGGCGCGGTGGCCAGCGGCCCACTCTCCTTCATGCACATCTGGGACAGCATGTGCGGCACCATCCTCTCCACCGGGGCGCGGCGCGGCGCCATGATGGCCACTATGAGCTGCGATCACCCCGATATCGAGGCCTTCATCGATGCCAAGCGCGATCCGCACGCATTGCGCCATTTCAACCTTTCGGTGCTGGTGAGCGATGCCTTCATGGCTGCTGTCGAGGAGGACAGCGAGTGGCCCCTGTTATTTCCCCTGGCACAGGATGAGGAAACATCGGGCGAGATCATCGAGCGTCACTGGCCGGGCAGCGAAGCGCCGCAAAGATGCCGGGTGTTCCGGCGGGTGAGGGCGCGCGAGCTTTGGGAGCGGCTGATGCGCGCCGCCTATGATTGCGCCGAGCCGGGCGTGATCTTCATTGGCCGGGTCAACCGGCACAACAATCTCTGGTACTGCGAGCACATCAATGCGACCAACCCCTGCGGCGAAATTCCCCTGCCGCCTGATGGGGCATGCAACCTGGGGTCGCTCAACCTGACCCGTTTCGTGCATCAGCCGTTCACCCCCATGGCGTCACTGGATCTGGATGGCCTCAGTGATGCTGCAGCGCTTGCCGCGCGCATGCTGGACAATGTGTATGAGGCTTCGCATTTCCCGTTGCCGCAGCAGGCTGCTGCGGCGCGCGCCACGCGGCGGCTCGGGCTTGGCATCACTGGCCTGGCCGATGCGCTGATCATGCTCGGCCTGCGTTATGGCAGCCCGGAATCGCTGCGCTGCGCAGACGAGATCATGGCGCGCATCTGCCATGCGGCTTACCGGACTTCCACCAGGCTGGCGCAGGAGAAGGGCGCGTTTCCCAAGCTGGAGCTGGAAAACTATCTGCGGGCAGCATTTGTCAGCAAGTTGCCGGCGGACATTCAGCGCGACATCCGGAAATATGGCATCCGCAACAGCCATCTCACGGCGATTGCCCCCACCGGGACGATCAGCTTGCTGGCGGGCAATGTGTCCAGCGGGCTGGAACCGGTTTATGACTGGCGTTGTCAGCGTACCGTGAGAGCTGCAGATGGAAATCCCGTCTCCTACGAAACGCAGGATTATGCTTATGCCCTGTTCCGTGCCCTGCACGGAGAGAACGCGCCTTTGCCACCCGCTTTCGTGACTGCCGCCGAGCTGCCGCCCTCCGATCATCTGGCGATGCAGGCGGTGTTGCAAAACCACGTGGACAATGCCATTTCCAAGACGGTCAATGTGCCGGAAGCACTGGATTTTTCTGCTTTCGGCGATCTGTACCTGCATGCCTACAGGCTGGGCCTCAAGGGCTGTACGGTGTTCCGGCCTAACCCGGTGACCGGGCAGGTTCTGTCAGCATCCGCGCCATCCCGCCCGGAGCGCGGCTGCTGCTCTCTCGAGCGCGAAGCAGACTAAAATCACGGCGAATCGCAACACCAAGCGATGAAACAGCGATTTGCCATGATCGTTTCCCTCTCTCCAGCCCTCTCCCTGCCTTCGGCTACGCTCAGGCAACGGGAGAGAGGGACGCAGGCCCGCTACGCGAGTTTGACCTTAATTCAGTGCTGTTTCACAAGCCCTGATAATCAGTTAAACTCCATATTTTTTGCAGGAAAAGGCTTCATGCTTAAAGGCAGTCTGGTAGCGATTGTGACGCCCATGCACGAGGATGGCAGTCTGGATCTGGACCGCCTGCGTGCGCTGGTGGATTTTCACCTGGCGGAAGGTTCGGATGGCATCGTGATCGTCGGTACCACCGGCGAGTCACCGACAGTGAATTTTGAAGAGCACTGCCAGCTCATCCGCACGACGGTGGAACAGGTGGCGGGACGGATTCCCGTGATTGCCGGAACCGGCGCCAATTCGACCAGCGAGGCCATCGAACTGACCCGCTGCGCCAGGGAGGCTGGCGCTGATGCCTGCCTGCTGGTCACGCCTTACTACAACAAGCCCACCCAGGAAGGCCTTTACCTCCACTTCAAGGCCGTTGCCGAGGCGGTGGATATTCCGCAGATTCTCTACAACGTTCCCGGCCGCACGGCTTGCGACCTCAGCAACGACACGGTGCTGCGCTTGGCACAGATTCCCAACATCATCGGCATCAAGGATGCGACCGGAAACCTGGAACGCGGCACGGACCTGATCCTGCGCGCGCCTGCCGGTTTCGCGCTCTATTCCGGCGACGATGCCAGCGCGCTGGCATTCATGCTGCTCGGCGGCCATGGCGTCATTTCGGTGACTGCCAATGCGGCGCCGCGCAAGATGCATGAAATGTGCGCAGCGGCATTCCGCGCCGATCTGCCTACTGCGCTGGCCATCAATGCAAAACTGTTCGGCCTGCACCAGAAGCTGTTCGTGGAAGCCAATCCCATCCCGGTGAAATGGGTGGTTGCGCAACTCGGACTTATTGGCACCGGCATCCGGCTTCCCCTTACACCGCTTTCGACGGCTTTCCATGACACGCTCAAAGCCGCCATGAAACAGGCAGAACTGATCTGAAGGTTAAATTGACAATGTTACGCAAACTGGTTTTACCGGTCACCCTCCTGGCGTTGCTGGCGGGTTGCAGTTCTTCCTTTCTGGAAGGCAAGAAAATCGATTACAAGTCTGCCGGCAAGGTGCCGCCGCTGGAAGTTCCGCCGGACCTGACCGCGCCTGCTGCGGACAGCAAGTTTGTGGTGCCGGATGCAAGCCCGCAGGGTAGCGCCACTTTTTCCACCTATAACCGCGAGCGTGCCGCCCAGCCCCAGGCCGGCAGCACGGATTTGCTGCCGGCGCAGCCCAAGGTGACCGTGGAGCGTGCCGGGACTCAGCGCTGGCTGGTGGTACGCGCCACGCCAGAACAGATATGGCCGGTGGTGAAAGATTTCTGGCAGGAACTGGGCTTCATCATCAAGACCGAATCCCCGGAATCCGGCGTGATGGAAACGGATTGGGCGGAAGATCGCGCCAAGATTCCGCAGGACATGATCCGCGGCGCATTGGGGAAAGTGCTCGACAGCCTGTATTCCACGGCTGAGCGCGACAAGTTCCGCACGCGCCTGGAACGCGGAAAGGACGCTGCCACAACCGAGATTTATATCAGCCACCGCGGCATGTATGAAGTCATCGAAGGGGGAGACGGTGGCAACAGGACCATCTGGCAGCCACGCCCGGCAGACCCGGAACTGGAAGCCGAAATGCTGCGCCGCCTGATGGTGCGCTTTGGAGTTGAAGAGGCGAAAGCCAAGACACAGATTACCACTGCGCCAGTGGAAGAGCGCGCCAGTATCAGCCGTGCCCAGGATGGTTCCCAGATGCTGCTGGTGCAGGACCCATTTGACCGCGCCTGGCGCCGCGTGGGTCTGGCCCTGGACCGTGTCGGCTTTACCGTGGTGGACCGGGATCGTTCCAAGGGGCTGTATTTCGTGCGCTACGTCGATCCGGAAACCGATGGCAAGAAGGAAGAGAAAGGCTGGCTGTCCAGGCTTGCCTTCTGGAACAGCAGTGACGGCAAGGCCATGGGCAAGGAACAGTACCGCATCCTGGTGACCGAGAGTGCAGGAAATTCGCAGGTGCAAGTCCAGAACAAGGATGGCAAGGCCGAAAACTCGGAAACCGCAGACAAAATCCTCAAGCTCTTGCACGCGCAACTGAAGTAATGAGATTCGCTTCCCTCGGAAGCGGCAGCCGCGGCAACGCGCTGGTCGTTGAGGCGGGCCGGACCAGGGTGATGCTGGATTGCGGCTTCGCGATACGCGAAACCGTGCAGCGCCTGGCGCGGCTGGAGCTGGCGGCCGAGGATATCAGCGCAATTGTCGTCACGCACGAGCATACCGACCATATCGGCGGTGTCGCGGCCTTTGCGCGCAAGTACAATCTGCCCGTCTGGCTCACTCACGGCACATTCAGCAGCAGTTCCGCGCAATTCAGGGATGCCCAGGCCGTCCATCTGTTCGATTGCCACCACCGCTTCACGATCGGCGATGTGGAAATCGAACCCTACCCCGTGCCTCACGATGCCCGCGAGCCGTCACAATTCGTTTTCGGCGACGGTTCCCGGCGTCTTGGCGTGCTCACCGATGCCGGATGCTCCACTCCCCACATCGAGGCCACCCTGGACCGTTGCCATGCCCTGGTGCTGGAGTGCAATCATGATGTTGACATGCTGCGCAACGGCCCCTACCCGCCGGGTCTCAAGCGGCGGGTTGCAGGCCGTCTGGGGCATCTGGACAACGAGGCGTCTGCAGCGCTGCTGGGGAGGCTGGATGCGAGTCTGTTGCAGCATGTGATTGCTGCACATCTGAGCGACAAGAACAACCAGCCGCATCTCGCCCAGGGGGCATTAAGCCGGGCCCTGAATTGCAGCGAGGAGTGGATCGGAATAGCGGAACAGGGTGCGGGATTTGGATGGCGGCAGATTGCATGAACGCCCGCCATAGATAAAAAAAGCCAGCCCGAAGGCTGGCTTTTTCATTGCACCGAACCCTGAATTACTTGGCAGGGGCAGCGGCAGGGGCAGCAGCGTCAGCGGCAGGAGCGGCAGGAGCAGCAGCGTCAGCGGCAGGAGCGGCAGGAGCAGCAGCTTCAGCGGCAGGAGCAGCAGGAGCAGCAGCTTCAGGAGCAGCAGGAGCAGCAGCAGGAGCCGGTGCTTCAACAGCAGGTGCAGGAGCAGCTTCTTCTTTTTTGCCGCAAGCGGTCAGAGACAGAGCCAGCAGGGCGGCGAGCAGTACGGAATGTTTCATTATTTCTTCCCTTTGAAAAATTACATGTAATTACGATAATGTTGCCGGTTATTCCATTTAGTTGGGGCGCCAACCGACGCGGGGAATTCTATACATCTTCTCTAAAAAATGCTAGTGCCCTGCCGGAAAAATATTATGAATAAGTAATTTATTGGCATGCCTTGATGAATTGGATTCAATGCAAGCGGGAATGGGTTGTCATAAACCCAGTGTGGTCGGTGGCGCTGCAGGTTCGGACAGTTCCAGGATTTCGTTGAAGCGGCGGATCAGATCAAGGGCGGCGTCCTTGTCGTGCAGGCTCAATGCCGCCCGCGGATGATCATAATGAAAACGATGCAGGAAATGGGCGTCATCCGCGATGATGAAGGGATCGGTTGCGGCGCGCGCCTCCGCGGTGGTTTGATGGACGCTGATGGCGTGACTGAACAGCCTGATCAGATTCATCATGCGCGGGCATTCGCTGGCCAGATAGCGGGTGTCATGGAGGACCATGGTTATCTGGTTGGCACGGCTGGCAAGGAGGAAGTTTTGCAGCAGCTCGAAGCGTTGCGGGCTGTTGTAGCCTTCATTGCGCAGGTCGTAATCAAAAATGCGCAGCTGATGGCAGGCCTGCTTGATGATGGTGTTGATCGCCTGTTCGTATTCCAGCGGCCCTTCGAGACGGCGGTAATCGGGTGCGGCAGGTACGGTCAGTTCGGACATGATCAGAGGCTCCCTAATTCCAGCACGATATAAGCGCCACAGTACCACTGGTGAGGCATGTTTTCCAATTCCAGGCCTGATGCCCGGGTACGGCAGGGCGCTGAAGCCGGGGAAAGGGATGGCCATTCGAAACGGGGATCCTGAAGGTATAGCGGCTGGGCAAAATCAGTTAGAATGTGCGCCTTTATCATTCAACAATTGAGATCCAGATGCTGGAAATTGGACAGCCCGCCCCCATTTTTCGCCTGCCTGACTCCGATATGGAAATGCTGGGCCTGAAAGACTTCAAAGGCAAGAACCTGATCCTGTATTTCTATCCCAAGGACGATACGCCAGGGTGCACCATTCAGGCCATCGAGTTCAGTGAGCTGGAAGAAGATCTTGACCAGATGAACACCGTGGTGCTCGGTGTTAGCCGGGATGACTGCATTTCCCACGCCGCATTTCGCGACAAGCACGGCCTGACAGTCCGGCTGCTGGCCGATACCGAGGGCGAAATGTGCGAGAAATACGGGGTATGGCAGGAGAAGGAAAAGGACGGCGTAAAGAAAATGGGGATCGTGCGCTCCACTTTTATTATCGATAAACTGGGTGTATTGCGTCACGCGCTCTACAGCGTGAATCCCCGCGGCCATGCCGCTGAAGCGATGCGCCTTGTGCAAAACCTGGAGCAAGCATGAAAATTGCAAAAAATACCGTTGTATCGATTCGCTATGAACTGCGCAACAGCGATGGCGAAGTACTGGAAAATAGCGAAGAACCCGTCAGCTACCTGCATGGCGGCTACGACGGCATTTTCCCGACCGTGGAAGAAGCGCTGCAGGGCAAGGCGGCGGGTGACAACTGCGAAATCACCCTGGAGCCGGATCACGCCTTCGGCGAATACGATGCCGACCTGGTGCGGATCGAGCCGCGCAGCCAGTTCCCCGACGACAAGCTGGAAGTGGGCATGCAGTTCGAGGGCGCTGCGGAGGGCGAGGATGAGTGGATTCTCTACACCGTGACCGATGTCACCAAGGACAAGGTGGTCGTGGACGGCAACCATCCCCTGGCCGGGCAGCGGCTGCTGTTCAAGTGCGAGGTGACGGATGTGCGCCCCGCCACAGAAGATGAAATCGCCCACGAGCACGCCCACGGCCCGCACGGGCACCATCACTGATTAGGGTGAGCGGTGAGCAGTAAGCAGTAAGCTGACACCGCTCACCGCTCACCGCTCACCCCATCTTCTTCAACCGGTAAACCAGTTCCAGCGCCTCCCTGGGGCTCAATTCATCCGGGTCAAGCTGTTTCAGCGTCTCGATTGCAGGATGCTCTGTTTCCTCGACTGGGGCGGCCGCAAACAGGTCCTGCTGCGGACTTGCTTCCAGTCCCTGCTGTTCCAGTTGCAGCAGCCTTTTTTTCGCCTGCTGGATCACGCCTGCCGGCACCCCGGCCAGCTGCGCCACCTGCAGGCCGTAGCTCTGGCTGGCCGGGCCTTCTTCCACGCTGTGCAGAAACACGATGCGGTCGCGGTGCTCAACCGCGTCGAGGTGCACATTGGCGACCTGCCTGAATTCCTGCGCGAGCTGGGTCAGCTCGAAGTAATGGGTGGCGAACAGGGTATGGCAGCGGGTTTTGCCGATCAGCTGGCGCGCGATGGCCCAGGCCAGGGCCAGGCCGTCGAAGGTGGAGGTGCCGCGCCCGATTTCGTCCAGCAGCACCAGGCTGTTCTCGGTGGCGTTGTGCAGGATGTTGGCGGTTTCCGTCATTTCCACCATGAAGGTGGAGCGTCCGCCGGCCAGGTCGTCGGAGGCGCCGATGCGGGTGAAGATCTGGTCCACCGGGCCGATGCGCGCGCCCTGCGCCGGGACGAAGCTGCCGCAGTAGGCCAGCAGAACGATCAGCGCCGTCTGCCGCATGTAGGTCGATTTGCCGCCCATGTTGGGGCCGGTGATGAGCAGCATCTGGCGCGTGCGGGAAAGCCGGGCATCGTTGGCGATGAAGTTGTCAGTCTGGTTTTCCACCACCAGGTGGCGCCCCGCCTGGATGTCGATCAGCGCCTCGTCGCAGAATTCCGGCGCGGTCAGGTTCAGCGCCCCGGCGCGCTCGGCGAGGGCAGACAAGACATCCAGTTCTGCCACCGTGGCGGCAATGGCCTGCAGGGTGGTCAGGTGGGGCTGGAGCATGTCCAGCAGGCCCTCGTACAGCAGTTTCTCGCGCGCCAGCGCGCGCTCCGAGGCGGACAGCGCCTTGTCCTCGAAGGCTTTCAGTTCCGGGGTAATGTAGCGTTCGGCATTTTTCAGGGTCTGGCGGCGGCGGTAATCCTCCGGCACATTGTCTGCGTTGGCACGGCTGACCTCGATGTAGAAACCGTGCACGCGGTTGTATTCGACCTTGAGATTGGCGATGCCGCTGCGCTCCCGTTCGCGGGTTTCCAGGTCCAGCAGGAAATCGCCGCAATTGGTCTGGATGGCGCGCAGCTCGTCCAGTTCGGCGTCAAAGCCGGTGGCGATGACGCCGCCTTCGCGCAGCACGCTGCTGGGCTCGTCCATGATCGCCAGGCGCAATGTGTTGGTGATTTGCTGCGCCGCCTCGCCGGCGAGATCGAGCTCCCTGAGGCGCGGGCTGTCGAGGCTATTCAGGATGCCCTGCAACTGGGGCAGCAGCGCCAGGCTGTCGCGCAAGCCGGACAGGTCGCGCGGACGGGCGCTGCTCAGGGCGATGCGGCCGGTGATGCGCTCGATGTCCGCGCACTGCCGCAGGATTCTGTGTAGGCCCTGATGGGGCGCAGCAATGCCATCGCCCAGCAGCGTGGCAATGGCGTCCTGACGGCCGCGCAGGATGGCATAGTCGCGCAGCGGATGGTGCAGCCAGTGGCGCAGGGCGCGGCTGCCCATGCCGCTGGCGCAGGTGTCGAGCATGGAGAGCAGGGTGGGGGCAGCTTCGCCGCGCAGGGTTTCGCTGATTTCCAGATTGCGCCGCGCTGCGGCGTCGAGCAGCACGAAGTCGCTCTCTCGTTCCACGCGCAGGCTCTGGATGTGGGGCAGCTTGCCGCATTGCGTGCTCTGGGCGTACTCCAGCAGGGCGCCGGCGGCTGCAATCGCCGGATTCAGGCCGGCGCAGCCGAAACCATCCAGGTCGCGCGTGCCGAACTGTGCTGTCAGCTTGTTGCGGGCGGAATCCGGATCGAACTGCCACGGCGCCAGGGCCTTGGATGCGCACTTCGCGCTACCCAGGGCGGGATGGTCAAAGCCTTCCGGGTAAAGAACTTCCGACGGGGCAAGCCGTTCCAGCGCCGCCCCAAGCTGCTCCGGCGCCATTTCCATCAGCGTGAAGCGGCCGCTCGCCAGGTTCAGCCAGGCCGCGCCGAGCTGGTTTTTGCCGGCGGTCACGGCCAGCAGCAGGCTGTCGCGCTTGTCGTCGAGCAGCGCGGCATCGGTCAGGGTGCCGGGGGTGATGATGCGCGCCACCTTGCGCTCCACCGGGCCTTTCGAGGCGGCCGGGTCGCCCACCTGCTCGCAGATGGCCACCGCTTCTCCCAGCTTGACCAGCTTGGCAAGATATTGCTCGGCCGCGTGATAGGGAACGCCCGCCATCTTGATCGGCTCGCCCGCCGAAGCGCCACGGGTGGTGAGGGTGATGCCCAGCAGCTGCGCCGCCCGTTCCGCATCGCTGAAAAACAGCTCGTAAAAATCCCCCATGCGGTAAAACAGCAGCATGCCGGGGTGTTCCGCCTTGATGCGCAGGTATTGCTGCATCATGGGGGTGTGTTTTTCGAGGTCCTTGGTTTTGCTCATGGCAGGTTATTCTTCCGGCTGTTCCGGATCAGGTCTGGGCGGTGGTCAAAAATCGAGATTCTAACCGCATCCATTCAAGACTGGAGGAATAAAGGCCAGTGTGCTTTCTTGTTGAATTCACAAACAGGTAAAATAGCCCATTTTTCAAATATTCGGATTTCATGACACTGATCAATGGCATCCCCTCGGATGCCGTTTCTGCCAACGACCGCGGCCTGCTATACGGCGACGGCGTGTTCCGCACCCTGAAAAGGGCGGGGGGCGTTTCGCGCTGCTGGGCCAGGCAGTATGCAAAGCTGGCGGCGGATTGCACGTCACTCAATTTGCGCTGTCCCGATGCAGCCATGCTGGCAGCAGAGCTGGCGCAGCTGCCCCCGGATTGCGTGGCCAAGATTATCATCACGCGCGGGCCGGGCGCGCGCGGCTACGCCGTGGTGGCGGATGCCATGCCGACCCGTGTCGTGACGGCCAGTTCCCTGCCGGATTATCCTTCCAGTCATAGCACCAGCGGGGTGAAAGCGCACTTGTGCAGCCTGCGCCTGGCTTCCCAGCCGCGCCTGGCGGGGGTCAAGCACCTCAACCGTCTGGAGAACGTGCTGGCGCGCATGGAATGGAATGATGCGGCGATCGCGGAAGGCATACTGCTGGACGAGGCGGGCAGCGTGATCGAGGGCACCATGAGCAATGTTTTCGCCTTGCGGGATGGGGTGCTGCATACGCCGGACCTGAGCCGCTGCGGCGTGGCGGGTGTGCAGCGCGACCGCATTCTTGCCTTTGCTGCGGAGCTGGGCCTGAAGACCCGGATCGCCTCCCTTCCGCTGGATGCCTTGATGGCAGCCGACGAGGTGATGCTGTGCAACAGCGTGATCGGCGTGTGGCAAGTGCGGGAATTCAACGGCCGGGTGTGGAATGGCGGCGCCGTCAGCGCCCGCCTGAGGGCCTTGCTGGACGAACGGGATGATTAAAAAACTGTTTCGGCTCTTCGTGCTGGCGCTGCTGCTGGTGGCAGGGTGGGTAATCTATTTTGTCGCCACGCCGCTGCAGTTGCCGAGCATGCCCTATGATTTCACCCTCAAGCATGGCAGTTCCCTGCGCGGCGTGTCGCGCCAGCTGGTGGACGCCAACGTGCTGAAGGAGCCGTGGACTTTTACCGTGCTGGTGCGCGTCCTGGGCAAGGCGGGGGAACTCAAGGCCGGCAATTATTATCTGGAAAAAAATCCCACCCCGTTCCAGCTGTTCCGCATGATTACCCGTGGTGACGTGAGCCAGAGCGAGATTGCCCTGATCGAAGGCTGGAATTTCAGGCGCATGCGGCAGGCTCTGGACGAGCACCAGGCGATCCGCCACGACTCGGCGCAAATGAGCGAGCAGGAAATCCTGGAAAAAATTGGGGCGCAGGAAAAGCTGGCGGAAGGGCTGTTTTTCCCCGATACCTACTATTTCAGCAGCGGCATGAGCGATCTGGACATCCTCAGGCGCGCCTACCAGGCAATGCAGAAACGCCTTGAAAGCGCGTGGGCGGAACGCGATCCGCTGCTGCCCTACCTCACGCCTTATGAAGCCCTGATCATGGCTTCCATTGTCGAGAAGGAAACGGGGCAGGCGAGCGAACGGCCGATGATCGCCGGGGTGTTCGTCAACCGTCTGCGCCTCAATATGCGCCTGCAGACCGATCCCACCGTGATTTATGGCCTGGGCGGCGGTTTCGACGGCAACCTGCGCCGCACGGACCTGCTGGCGGACACGCCGTATAATACCTATACCCGTTCCGGCCTGCCGCCGGGGCCGATCTCCATGCCTGGCTGGGGCGCGCTGCAGGCCGCGGTACACCCGGCAGCGACGAAGGCGCTGTATTTTGTCGGCAAGGGCAATGGCACGCACAAGTTTTCCAGCAGTCTGGAAGAGCACAATCTGGCGGTGGCACGCTATCAGTTGAACCGTAAATAAGGAATTCAAAATCAAAGGCAAATTCATTACGCTTGAAGGCATCGACGGGGCAGGCAAAAGCACCCATCTCGCCTGGCTGGCAGACACCCTGACGCAGCGCGGGCTGGAGGTGGTGGTGACCCGGGAGCCGGGCGGCACTCCGCTGGGCGAGACGCTGCGCGGCCTGCTGCTCAACCACGCCATGCACCTGGAGACCGAGGCGCTGCTGATGTTTGCGTCGCGGCGCGAGCACCTGGCGCAGGTCATCCTGCCGGCGCTGGAGGCGGGGAAATGGGTGATTTCGGACCGTTTCACCGATGCCAGTTTTGCCTACCAGGGCGGTGGCCGCGGCATTGACGAAGCGCGCCTGCGCATCCTGGAGGAGTGGGTGCAGCAGGGCCTGCAGCCGGATCTGACCCTGCTCTTCGACGTCCCGCTCGAAGTGGCGCGCCAGCGCCTTTCCGCCAGCGCCACGCTGGACCGCTTCGAACAGGAGCAGCAGGACTTCTTCCAGCGCGTGCGGCAGGCCTATCTTGCCCGCGCGGCTCAGTTCCCGGCGCGCATCCGTGTTGTCGATTCGACCCGGACTGTGCCGCAGATCCGCACGCAACTTGAAACCTTGATTTCCGGATTGTAAGCACGTGGCGATCTATCCCTGGCAAACGGAGATCTGGCGCCGGATCAATTCAATGCGCCAGAATCTGCCCCATGCCCTGCTGTTCCAGGGGCGCAAGGGGGTGGGCAAGTTCGAGTTTGCGCGCGCTCTGGCCCAGGGCTTGCTGTGCGAAACACCGCAGCCCTCCGGCGAGGGGTGTGGACATTGCCTCGCCTGCGGCTGGTTTGAGCAGGGGAACCATCCCGATTTTCGCAGCGTGGAGCCCGAGGCGCTGACCGAGGCCGAAGATGACAAGCCGGCCAAGGGCAGGAAACCCAGCCAGGAAATCAAGATCGAGCAGATCCGGGAGCTGGCCGGGCTGGTCAGCCTCAGCACGCATCGCAACGGCATGCGCGTGATCCTGATCCATCCGGCGGAGGCCATGAACAGCAATGCAGCCAATGCCTTGCTGAAAACCCTGGAAGAGCCGCCGCCGCATACCCTGATCATTCTCGTGGCGCACCAGGCGCAATCTCTCTTGCCCACGGTGCGTAGCCGCTGCCTCAAGCTGGCTTTTCCCGTGCCTTCAGTGGAGCAGTCCATGGACTGGCTGCGCCGGCAGGGCGTGGCTGATCCGGCGCCATTGCTGGCGCAGGCAGGGTATGCGCCGCTGGCGGCACAGGAACTGTCCGGGGATGAACTGAAGGAACTGCGCCAGGGCTTCCTGTCGCAACTTGCCCGGCTCCAGTCGCTTGACCCCATCGCACTGGCTGAAAAAAACGAGAAAATGGATCTGGTCAATATGGTGAGGTGGCTGCAGCAATGGCTATATGACCTGATCGGCTGCCGCCTGTGCGGCCTGATCCGCTACCAGCCGGATTTCGCCGCCGAAATCCGGACGCTGGCACCGCGCATTCCTTTGCATGCCGCCCTGGCATTCCAGAAAGAGCTGCTGGCGGCGCAAAAAAATGTGCATCATCCGCTGAATACCCAGTTGTTTCTGGAGCAATTATTGTTATCCTATATGCAGTTAATGAACCCGATTGAGTCCGAACATGGCTGAAGCCGAGAGCAAAGCCCCCATTTCACGCCCCGGGGTGCTGTCGCTGAGCATCAAGGAGAAGCCGGCGCTGTACGCGGCCTACATGCCTTTTCTCAAGGGCGGAGGCATCTTTATTCCCACCACCAAGACCTATCGTCTGGGCGACGAAGTCTTCATGCTGCTGACCCTGATGGATGACCCCAACAAGCTGCCGGTGGCCGGCAGGGTGGCGTGGATCACGCCCGCCGAGGCGCAGGGCAACAAGTCCCAGGGCATCGGCGTGCAGTTTTCCGACAACGAAAGCGGTATCGCCGCGCGCAACAAGATCGAGGGCCTGCTGGGCGGCAATCTCAAGTCCACCCGTCCCACTCATACCATGTAGCAGGCGAGGGGGCGCACCGGTTTTTCCCCTCACCCCTCACGCCTCACCCATTCCCATGTTTATAGATTCCCACTGCCATATCAATTTCCCTGGCCTGGCCGAGCGCGTGCCGGATTTGCTGCAAGCTATGGCTCACAACCAGGTGACACATGCCCTGTGTGTCAGCGTCGAACTGGCGGCTTTTCCCCAGATTCTCGAACTGGCGGAGCAGCATCCCAATATCTTTGCTTCCGTCGGGGTGCATCCTGATCACGAGGATTGCGCAGAGCCGGATGTGGCACAGCTTGCCGCCCTGGCGAGCCACCCCAAGGTGGTTGCCGTGGGCGAAACCGGGCTTGATTATTTCCGCCTCACGGGCGACCTGGAATGGCAGCGCGAGCGTTTCCGCACCCATATCCGTGCCGCCATCGCTGCCGGCAAGCCGCTCATCATCCATACCCGCGCAGCGGCGGAAGACACTTTGCGCGTCATGCGCGAGGAGGGCGCTGAGCGGGCGGGCGGGGTGATGCACTGCTTCACCGAAAGCCTGGAAGTGGCGGAGCAGGCGATGGCGCTGAATTTCTATATTTCCTTCTCCGGCATCGTGACCTTCAAGAAGGCGCTGGAACTGAAGGAAGTGGCGAAACACGTGCCCCTGGAGCGCATGCTGATCGAAACCGACGCGCCCTATCTGGCCCCCGTGCCCTATCGCGGCAAGACCAACGAGCCCGCCTATGTGCGTCACGTGGCCGAGGAGATTGCCCATTTGCGCGGCATCAGTGTTGAGGAAGTGGGTGCAGCCACGACGCGCAATTTTTTCGAACTGTTCCGGGCTGCACAGGCATGGAGATAGTCTTCCTCGGCGTGGGTTCCAGCGCCGGCACACCGGTGATCGGCTGCGGCTGCCCGACCTGTCTTTCGCCAGACCCGCGCAACAAGCGCACGCGCTGTTCGATCGCGCTGAAGATGGAAAGCGGCGCCGTGCTGCTGGTGGACACGGGGCCGGATCTGCGGCTGCAGTCCCTGCGCGAGAAACTCACCCGCGTGGATGCGGTGCTCTACACCCACTATCACGCCGACCACCTCAACGGCCTCGACGACCTGCGCAGCTTCTGCCATCTGCAGCGCCAGCCGATCCCGGTGTATGGCAACGAGGCGACCCTGCAGGGCATCGTGCACCGTTTCGGCTACGCCTTCCCGCAGCACGAACAGCATCACTGGGACAAGCCGGTGCTCAGGGCGCATGCGGTCGACGGACCCTTTGCCGCGGGCGGGGTGGAGGTGGTGCCGGTGCCGGTGATGCATGGCAAGCATTACGTGATTCTGGCCTACCGCATCGGCAACATGGCCTATCTGACCGATGTGTCGGATATTTCTCCGGACAGCCTGGAAAAGCTGCGGGGGCTCGATATCCTGCTGCTGGACTGCCTGCGTTACCGCCCCCATCCCACCCATTTCGGCATGGATGAGGCCGTTGCGTGGGCGGAAAAGATCGGCGCGCGCGAGACCTGGCTGATTCACATGACGCATGAACTCGAGTTCTCCGAATTGAGCGCAAAGCTTCCTGCCGGCCTGCGCCCGGCCTACGACGGATTACGCCTGCAATGCCAGTAGTCAGTCAATATGAAATGCCATTGAAGCCCGGCCTACGGTTCCCGCCATTTCAACCTGAATGCCTGCTGATTCTTCGACGCCTTGCCATATGGCTGATGTTGCCCTGGTTGAGTCTGGCTTTGCCGGCCGGTGCCGACACTGGCGCAAGCGTGGGCGACATGTTTGTCGCAATTAAAAACGGCGATGCGGGCGCGGTGGAGCAGCTGTTGCGCCAGGGCGTGGATCCCAATGTGCAGGACGAGCAGGGCTACACCGCCCTGATGATGGCTGCCCGCGCTGGTTCGCCCGAAGTGGCGCGGCAGCTGCTGGCGCATGGCGCCAGGGTGTATCTGCGCAACCTCTACGGGGAAACGGCGGTGATGCTTGCCGCATACCATGGCCACAACCCGGTGATCGAGCTGCTGCTGGCGCAGGGGGCGGCGCTTGGCGCCAACAGCAGGGGCTGGAATCCGCTGATCTATGCAGCCTATGCCGGCCATGCGGACACGGTCAGGCTGCTGCTGGCCTATGGCGTGCCGGTTGACGGCCAGACGGACGCAGGCCTCAGCGCGCTGATGCTGGCCGCGAAACAGGGTTGCATGGAATGCGTCAGCCTGCTGCTGCGCATGGGCGCGGACCCCGGACTGCGCAGCAAGAATGGCCAGACGGCACTGGAAATGGCGCTGAGCGCAGGAAATACCGATATCGGCGAGCTGCTTGAGCAGGCCATGAAGATGAGAAAGCAGAATAGAGCGATTGAATAGCAGGGCCTGGATATGCTATGATCGCGGCCCAATTTGGCTGGCTTTAGAATGCGGCCGGATTCCGATGCCGCCGCAAGGCGGAAACTACGCACATCTGTCCCGTTAAGGGTGCTCGCCGGATTTTATCTGGGGGGTCGCAGGCGGACGGATGGAGGCTTAACCCTTAAAAAGGAGTTTTACCATGTCAGTAACCATGCGCCAGATGCTCGAAGCAGGCGTTCATTTCGGTCACCAGACCCGCTACTGGAACCCCAAGATGGCCCCGTTCATCTTCGGCGACCGCAACAAGATTCATATCGTGAACCTGGAAAAGTCTCTGCCGATGTACGAAGAGGCGATCAAGTTCGTGCGCAACATGGCCGGCAACAAGGGCAATGTCCTGTTCGTCGGCACCAAGCGCCAGGCTCGCGAGATCATCAAGGAAGAGGCTGTGCGCGCAGGCGCGCCCTATGTGGATTACCGCTGGCTGGGCGGCATGCTCACCAACTTCAAGACGGTGAAGCAGTCCATCAAGCGTCTCAAGGACATGGAGACCATGATGGAAGACGGCAGCATGGAACGCATTTCCAAGAAGGAAGCGCTGGGCTTCAAGCGCGAAATGGCCAAGCTGGAACGCAGCCTAGGCGGCATCAAGAACATGGGCGGCCTGCCTGACGCCATCTTCGTGATCGACGTGGGCTATGAAAGCGGTGCCATTACCGAAGCCAGCAAGCTGGGTATCCCGGTCATCGGCATCGTGGACACCAACAACTCCCCCGCCGGTGTGGATTACGTGATTCCGGGCAACGACGATTCGAGCAAGGCCATCCGCCTCTATGCACAGGGCATGGCCGATGCGATTCTGGAAGGCCGCAGCCAGGTCATCGCCGACATCATCAAGGGCGACGAGTTCGTCGAGGTGAGCGAAACAGAGCAGACAGCGGGTTGATTTTCCGCAGAAAAGGGGCGGAAGCCCCTTTTTTAACGTAAAACTCGCGCAGCGAGCCCGCGTCCTCCTCTCCCGCGCGCGGGAGAGGGCAGGGGGAAACGGTCATGGCGAAACTCGCCATGACCGTTAGCTTTGGATATTCAAGAAATCTAGGAGTTTGAAATGGCGGAAATCACCGCAGGTATGGTTAAAGAACTGCGCGAGCTGACCGGCTTGGGCATGATGGAATGCAAGAAGGCGCTGACCGAGACGGCCGGCGACATGAAGGCGGCGGAAGAACTGTTGCGCATCAAGAGCGGTGCCAAGGCCAGCAAGGCCGCCAGCCGCGTGGCTGCTGAAGGCATCGTGGGCAGCTTCATCAGCGCCGACGGCCACAAGGGCGCGCTGGTGGAAGTGAACTGCGAAACCGACTTCGTTTCCAAGAACGACGATTTTGCCGCCTTTGCCAAGGCGGTGGCCCAGCTGGTCGCAGAACAGAACATTCAGGACATCGAAGCGCTGGCCGTTGCCAAGCTGCCTTCCGGCCAGACCGTGGAAGAAGCCCGCCAGGCGCTGATCATGAAGCTGGGCGAAAACATCGCCCTGCGCCGCCTGGCGCGCGCCGAGACCTCCGGCAAGCTGACCACCTATCTGCATGGCACGCGCATCGGTGTGATGGTGGACAGCACCGGTGGCGACGAGCAACTGGGCAAGGACATTGCCATGCATATCGCCGCGAGCAAGCCGGTGTGCGTGTCCAAGGACCAGGTGCCGGCCGACCTGCTGGAAAACGAGCGCAAGATTTTCTCCGCACAGGCAGCCGAATCCGGCAAGCCAGCCGACATCATCGCCAAGATGGTGGATGGCCGTATCGCCAAGTACCTGGCCGAAGTGACCCTGATGGGCCAGCCTTTCGTCAAGGACCCGGACCAGACCGTGGAAAAACTGCTGGCCTCGAAGAAGGCCAGTGTCAGCGCCTTCACCATGTACGTGGTGGGGGAGGGCATCGAGAAGAAAGTGGTGGACTACGCCGCCGAAGTTGCTGCAGCAGCAAAGGTATAAGGACCTTCAGCCATGACCGCCCCAGCCTACAAACGCATCCTGCTCAAGCTGTCCGGCGAGGCCCTGATGGGCGAGGACAGTTACGGCATCAACCGGCCCACCATCGAACGCATTGTCGAAGAAGTGGCCGAGGTGGTGCGCATGGGGGTGCAGGTGGGGGTGGTCATCGGCGGCGGCAATATTTTTCGTGGCGTGGCCCCCGGCGCTGCCGGCATGGACCGCGCCACCGCAGATTACATGGGCATGCTGGCCACGGTCATGAATGCCCTGGCACTGCAGGACGCCATGCGCCGCATCGGCGTGGCGAGCCGGGTGCAGACCGCCCTGGCCATCGAGGCGGTGGCCGAGCCCTACATTCGCGGCAAGGCCATCCGTTACCTGGAAGAAGGCAAGGTGGTGATCTTCGGCGCCGGTACCGGCAACCCGTTTTTCACCACCGACACCGCCGCTGCCTTGCGCGGCATGGAAGTCGGGGCGGAAATCGTGCTCAAGGCGACCAAGGTGGACGGCGTCTATACCGACGATCCGAAAACCAATCCTGAAGCCATGCGCTACCAGCAGCTCAGTTTCGACGAGGCGATTGCCCGCAATCTCAAGGTCATGGATGCCACCGCCCTGGCCCTGTGCCGCGACCAGAGCATGCCGCTGGCCGTGTTCAGCATCTTCAAGCCGGGCGCGCTGAAGCGCGTGGTGATGGGCGAGGATGAAGGTACGCGGGTTTATTGTTAGGCAGTCCTTGATTGGGCTGCAGGACGGAAGGACACGAGAACATGATTTCAGACCTCAAAAAAACGGCTGAACAGAAAATGCAGAAATCGCTTGAAGCGCTCAAGGCCGATCTGGCGAAAGTGCGCACCGGGCGAGCCCATACCGGCATTCTGGATCACGTGATGGTCGATTATTATGGCAACCCGACGGCAATCAACCAGGTCGCCAACGTGACCCTGATCGATTCGCGCACCATCGGCGTGGCGCCGTGGGAGAAGAAAATGGTGAATGCGGTGGAAAAGGCCATCCGCGATTCCGACCTGGGCCTCAATCCATCCTCCCAGGGCGACCTGATCCGCGTGCCGATGCCGGCCCTGACCGAGGAGCGCCGCCGCGAGCTGATCAAGGTGGTCAAGCACGAAGGCGAGGGCGCCAAGGTGGCAATCCGCAACATTCGCCGCGATGCCAATGCCCACCTCAAGGATCTGCTCAAGGACAAGGCGATCAGTGAGGATGATGATCGCCGTGCCCAGGACGATATTCAGAAGCTCACCGACCGCTACGTGGCGGAAGTGGACAAGATGCTGCAGGTCAAAGAAACCGAATTGATGGCCATTTGAGCCGGATCAAGTGGCCCTTTCAAAAAGCTCGACCCGCGAAATTCCGGCGGTGTCGCACATTCCCGGCCACATCGCCATCATCATGGATGGCAATGGGCGCTGGGCGAAGAAACGTCATTTCCCGCGYGTCATGGGCCACAAGCGCGGCGTGGAAACGGTGCGGGAGATGGTCAAGGCCTGCATCGAACGCGGCGTCGGATATCTCACCCTGTTTGCCTTCAGCAGCGAGAACTGGCGCCGCCCGGCGGAGGAAGTTTCCTTCCTGATGCAGCTTTTCATGCTGGCGCTGGAGAAGGAAGTCAGCAATCTCCACCAGAACGGCGTCCGCCTCAAGGTCATTGGCGACCTTTCCCGCTTCGAGCCGCGCCTGGTCGAACTGGTGCGGAATTCCGAACAGCTGACGGCGAACAATGCCAAGCTGACGCTGACCATTGCCGCGAACTACGGCGGCCGCTGGGACATCATGCAGGCCGTGCAGTCCATGCTCAAGGCCCGCCCCGGGCTGGCCGGGGGTTTTGAGGAGGCCGATTTGCAGCCTTACCTTTCCATGCCCTACGCGCCGGAGCCCGACCTGTTCATTCGTACCGGCGGAGAGCAGCGCATCAGCAATTTCCTGTTGTGGCAACTGGCCTATTCCGAGCTGTATTTCACTGATGTGCTGTGGCCGGATTTCAA
>PQAG01000074.1 GCA_003104895.1 Nitrosomonadales bacterium | reverse complement strand
CGTGGTGTGGATGGATTTCGACGGCAATGCGCGCGGCAGCCGCAAGCCTTCGAGCGAATGGCGTTTCCACCGCGACCTTTACGTCGCGCGGCCTGAGTTCGGGGCCGTGCTGCACGCCCATTCCACCTTCGCCACCACCCTGGCCTGCCTGGGCCGCGACATCCCGCCCTTCCACTACATGATTGCGGCGGCAGGCGGCAAGACCATCCGCTGCGCGCCCTACGCCACTTTCGGCACCCAGGAACTGTCCGGCCATGCCCTCGCCGCGATGGAAGGGCGCAAAGCCTGCCTGCTGGCCAACCACGGCCTGCTGGTGGCGGAAAGCAGCCTGGAACGCGCCCTGGCGCTGGCAGTGGAAGTGGAAAACCTGTGCGGGCAATATTGCCGCGCCCTGCAGATCGGCACGCCCAATCTGCTGTCGGATGCGGAAATGGACGTGGTGCTGGAGAAATTCAAAAGCTACGGGCAACGCGCCCCGTAAAACGCTACGCGAACTCGTAGCCCTTGCCGAACAACCCCAGGCACACATCCACCACTGCGGCATCGTATAGCCTGCCGCGGTTTTTCCTGATCTCCTCCAGCGCCTTCCCGGCGCCGAGCCCCGGCCGGTAGGGGCGGAACGAGGCCATGGATTCGACCACGTCAGCCACGCACAGAATGCGCGCGCCGAGCATGATTTCGTCCCCCTTCAGGCCCCTCGGATAGCCGCTGCCGTCGAGGTGCTCATGGTGCTGGTACACCATCTGCGCCACCGGCCAGGGGAATTCGATGTTTTTCAGGATGCCGTAGCCGGCCTGGACATGGGCCTTGATCAGGGCATACTCGATCTCGCCCAGCTTGCCGGGGAAGCTCAGAATCTCGGCGGGAATGTGGATCTTTCCGATGTCATGGATGGTGGCGGCAAGATAGATGCCGTGAACTTCCTCCTCCGGCAGGCGCATTTCCTCGGCGATTCGCTGGGCGAGCCCGGCGACGCGGCGCTGGTGGCCAGCGGTATAGGGGTCGCGCATCTCGATGGTGGTGGCGATGGCCTGGACGGTCTCCTCCATGCTGTTTTCCAGCTGCTCCAGGCTGCGCTTGCGCTCGGCTTCGAGCCGCTCGCGCTCGGTGATGTCCTGGGCGGCGCCATCCCACGCCACGCTGCCGTCCTCCTGCATGCTCGGCATGGCGTTGAGCAGGATGTGCCTGACCTTGCCTGTCCGGTCGAGCCAGCGAAAAGCCTGATTCAGGCGCACCGAGTCCGCCTCGCAGCGGGCCAGTGCAGACTCGTAGGCTTCCTGGTCGTCAACGTGAAAACCGCCGCTGAAAGCCGCCGCGCCGGCCAGAAGTTCGTCCGGCGGCAGCCCCAGCACCTTGCTGGAGCCCTTGCTGACATAGGTGAACCGGGCCTTGCCATCGGGATAGCGCAGCATCTGGTAGAGCATTTCCGGCACATTGTCCGCCATGCTGAGAAAGCGGCGTTCCGAAGCAATGCGCGCCAGTGTAGTGTCGAACAGTCCTGCCACGGCGAGATAGACATTGAGCAGTTCCCTGGACAAGGGAGCGGCGCTCCGGTGCCCCACCAGCATCACGGTCGCCGTGCGGCGGCCCTCGGCCAATGGCAGGAAAGCAGTTGAACAGGCCTGCGGCAGCATCAGCGTTTCGGTGGCAAGAAAGCCGCTTTCCAGCACCTGGATTATGGTATTTCCCGCCGCTTCGACCAGACGGGGGCAAAGGCTTGCATCAGGCGGGCTGCAGGAATGAACAAGGATTCTGCCATCCGGGCGCCGGCCGGCAAAGGCTACAATGTCTGCACCGAAGAAACGGGACATCACCTTTCCCAGTTCGGTCCAGATATCCCTTTCGCTGGTGAGCCCCCCCACATACTGCGCCGTCTTGATCACGGCCTCGAAATGTTTTTTTTGCCCCGCAGAAGGTTCCCCCATCAGGCCTCCCGCAATGGCTGAAGGTAAAGGTTTTCGAGAAAGGCCTCGCCGAAATCTGGCACAGATGCCAGATTCAGGCACCGGGCGCGGCTGCGCAACCGGTCCAGCCGCTCCGCAGCCAGCGACGACAGCATGACATCGCAGCAGCCGGCAAGGGCGGTATTGCCGGCAAGCTCGACCATTTCCGGCGCCACCGGCGGCAGCAGCCCGATCGCCTGGGCGTTGCCGACATCCAGATAGCGCCCGAACGCCCCCCCCACGCACACCCGCCGCAGGTCTTTGAGCCTCACCCCGGCATGGCCGCACAGCGCCTGGATGCCGACGCCAATGGCGGCCTTGGCGCGCTGCATCAGGTCCACATCGCTTTTTGTCAGGGTCAGCCCGGTTCCGCCCGCGCTGAAGGCATATCCTGTTTCTCCACCGGCGAATTTGCCGTCGCGGGTCAGCCTGCCGGAATCAAGCAGGCACGCGATCAGATCCACCAATCCGGACCCGCACAGGCCCTTGGCGCGATCATCTCCGATGATCTGGCAGGCCACGCCCCCCGCCGCATCCAGCCTCACCCGGAACACCGCGCCCGCTTCAGCCGGGGCTCCGCAGCTGATGCCGCTGCTTTCGAAGGCCGGGCCACCCGCGGAAGCGGTCACCCACAGCGCTTCGCCGCTCCACAGCGCGATCTCGGAATTGGTGCCGAAATCGATGAACAGCGCCGGCGCCGCTCCTTCGATGAAGCGCGTGGACACCAACCCCGCCAGCAGGTCGGAGCCAACGAACCCGGCGAGCGGGGCGAGCACGTCGACCTCGGCCACCGGGTTGATTTGCCACTCCGCCGCCCAGCCCGAAGTTTCCAGGGGCGCGCAATCCACCGGCCGCGTCCAGTATTCCGGCTGCAGCAACAACTCGAAATTGCGGCCGGAAAGCAGGGCCAGCATCGCCGTATTGCCGGCCACCGTGACATTGGCGATGCGGCGCGGATCGAAGCCCTCGCGCGTGGCGATGTCGAGCAGCGACTCCCCGATCGCCGCCACAACCAGCCGGCTCATTTCCCTTGCAGCAGCGGGCGATTCGGCTGCCGCCGCGAGGCGTGTGACAATGTCGGCGCCGAAATTCTGCTGCGGGTTGCGGCCCCAGCGGTCCGCCAGCCATCGCCCGCTGGCCAGATCGAATAGCGACAGGCACAGATGCGTCGTGCCCAAATCCACCGCCACGCCGCATGGATGCCTGACCCCGGGCGGCAGCCACTTCGTTCCGGTACCGGGGCTATGCGTCTCATGCAGCAGCGCCGCATTTGGGGGAGATTTCCAGTTCGACGGAGGCGCGGGGTTGAGTATCTCGACCTGCATGTCGTGGTGCGGGCTGACCTGGCAAGCCAGCCGCACACCTTGGGAAAGCAGTGTTGGAGGCAGGTGAAGGCGCTCGTTCTGCGTCGGCTCTCCGGATTCGCCCTCAATCAGGCGCACCCGGCACAGACCGCATGCGCCGATTCCGCGGCAGCCGGAACGCACGCGAAAATCGGTCGTATCCAGAATTTCGCGTATGGACGGCCCGGGCTCGAAAGGAATGCGGCGCGTCCCGTCGTCGAGTCTGAGCAGCAGATCGGGCACCCCTCACGCTCCCCGGCATGCCGCCAGCATGGCGGCGATATTTTCCGGCTTCGCCTCGGGCGGAATTTCGCAGCCGGAGGAAAGCAGAAAACCGCCCCGGCCGGCAAATTCCGAAACCAGACGGGAAGCGGCGGCGGCCACTTCGTCCGGTGACGCCTCGACGAAGATCAGCGATTTCATGTTGCCGTCGAGACAGGTATCCGGCAGCAGCTCGCGCGCCCGCTGCGGCTCGACGTAGTAGTCGAAATTGGCGATATCCACCCCGGCTTCGGGATAATAGGGCAGGATGGTTCCGGTCGGCCCGGCGATATTCAGCCAGTTGGCCAGCGCCCCGGCTTGCCTGAAGGCGGAGAAAACCCGCTGCAGCCTGGGCAGCAGCAGTTCGCGGAAGAATTGCGGCGGCACCACTGCCGGTGACGCGGCTGGATCGAACACGATGGGCAGATGGGCGCCCGCCTCGATCTGGGCTATACCGTAGCGGATAGCAACCGCGGCGGAAAAATCGAGAATTCTTTCGAACCGCGCCGGATCGTCCGCCGCCAGGTAGAGCGCGGCTTCGATACCGAGCAGCTGGGTCGCCAGGGTCATCGGCCCGGCCACGCAGCCCGCCACCAGCACCGTATCGCCCAGTTCGCTGCGCAGGATTCCCGCCGCCCGCAGCAGCTCAGGCATGCGCCCGGCAGTGGCGGGATCGGGCACCGCCAGCGCCGATACGTCGCTGTCGGGCGCGAGCACGTAGGAAGCCACGTCCGGATACTGGTTTTCGCGGTATTGCAGAATGGAGCCGGCCGCCTCGGTCTCCACGCACAAATCCATGAAGGCGAACACAATGTCGTGCCCATAGCGTTCCCGGGCCTCGATCTGGCAGCGCGCAAGCAGGCCGCCGTCGCGAAGGTAATCCTTCAGCGCCACGCCGGCCAGCGCGGCGGCGTGGCCGAACAGCTGAGGCACCGCGGGGGTGCGGTCGGCCGGAGCAAAAGAAATCGCGGCCTTGATCCGCTCCAGGCTGTTCATGATCCCGCCCCCTCCGAGCATGTAGTGCAGGCCCAGTGGCAAGGCGTCGGGAGGCTGGCGGCAATCGCGGCCGGTCGCATCCCCGCTGCGWGGGGCCCCTGCTCCCTGCTCATGCCGCCCCCCGCACCAGTTGATCCAGATAGAGCGCCCCGTCGAAAGCCGTTTCCGCCACGTAATCCACGTTCAGCGCCTCTGCAGAGGACTGCTTCAGCGCAGCTCCGCCCGCCACCACCCTGATGCCGCCCAGCCCGCGCTCGGCCAGCGCGGGCCTGACCTTGCGCACCTGCGGGATGACCGGGGTGATCAGGCCGCTCACCAGCACGGCATGGGCGTGCTCGCGCTCCGCCGCGTTCACCAGGGTTTCCACCGGGCAGTCCTTGCCCAGATCGACCACCCGGTAGCCCTTGCCGATCAGCACCATCTTGGCGATGTTCTTGCCCAGGTCGTGGACATCGCCCTCCAGCGTGGCAATGACGAAGGTATCGCGGCCACGCTCCGGCGGCACCCCCTCCGGATAAAGCTCGTTCACCACGGCGGACACCGCGCGCCCGACCAGCATGATTTCGAGCAGGTTGAAGCTTTCCACCGTGCACTTGTCGTCGAGCCGCTGCATCGCCGCTTCCAGCCCTTCCGTCACGATCCGCTCCGGCTCAATGCCCATGGCACGCAGCCGCCTCGCCTCGGCCAGCGCCGCGGCGTGATCCCCTTCCAGCAGGACTTCCACCAGCTTGTTCATTTCGGGGTTGGTCATGGCGATCATTTCAGGGCAACGGAAATGCTTTCATTGTACCGCCAGGCAAGCCATATCTATTGCGCCCCTGCAACTGTTTTACTTCGGTCCGCGCAGCGCGTGCTCCCGCTCCAGTTTCTGCAGCAGGCCGAGCGCGGCGTCTTCCACCAGATCCAGCACATGCTCGAAGCCCTGCGCCCCGCCGTAGTAAGGATCGGGCACTTCGCGTGCGCTGAATTTCCGGCTGTGCTCCAGAAACAGGCTGACTTTGTGCTCATGCCCGCTTGGACAAATGCGTTTCAGGTTGGTCAGATTTTCCTCATCCATGGCCAGGATATAGTCGAATACCAGAAAATCCTGCGGGTTCACCTGGCGGCCCCGCAATTCGCTCAGATCATAGCCCCGCTTTGCTGCCGCTGCGCTTGCCCGGGCATCCGGCGATTTGCCGATGTGATAAGCATGCGTACCGGCAGAATCGATGTGTATGGCCCGATCCAGGCCGGAGCGCATGACCAGATGGCGGAACACGCCCTCCGCCGTGGGCGATCTGCAAATGTTGCCCATGCACACGAACAGCACGCTGGCTTCTTTCATCATCGGCTCTCTTGTCATGACTGGCTGATTGCGGCCAGAACCGCTTCGCCCAGCCCGGCAGGCGATTCCGCCACCACCACGCCGGCAGCCCGCAGTGCCCTGATCTTGTCCGAGGCCAGCCCGCTGCCGCCGGCGATGATCGCCCCGGCATGACCCATGCGCTTGCCCTTGGGCGCGGTCTGGCCGGCGATGTAGCCCGCCACCGGCTTGGTGACATGGGCCTTGATGTATTCCGCAGCGGCCTCTTCGCGCGTGCCGCCGATCTCGCCCACCATGATGATGGCCTCGGTCTCTGGGTCGTCCTGAAACAGCTTCAGGCAGTCGATGAAATCCAGGCCCTTGATCGGATCGCCGCCGATGCCGACGCAGGTGCTCTGGCCCAGGCCGGCCTTGGTGGTCTGGTACACGGCCTCGTAAGTCAGCGTGCCGGAGCGCGACACGATGCCGACCTTGCCTTTCTTGTGGATGAAGCCGGGCATGATGCCGATCTTGCACTCTTCCGGGGTGATGATGCCGGGGCAGTTGGGGCCGATCAGCACGGAGGTGCTGTCCTTGAGCGCGGCCTTGACCTTCAACATGTCCAGCACCGGGATGCCCTCGGTGATGCACACGATGACCTCGATCCCCGCAGCAGCAGCTTCCATGATGGAATCCGCGGCAAAGGCAGGCGGCACGTAGATCATGGTGGCGTTGGCGCCGGTTTCCTTCACCGCATCGCGCACCGTGTTGAATACCGGCAGGTTGAGGTGGGTCTGCCCGCCCTTGCCCGGCGTCACGCCGCCGACCATCTTGGTGCCATAGGCAATGCCCTGCTCGGAGTGGAACGTGCCCTGCTTGCCGGTGAAGCCCTGGCAGATGACCTTGGTGTTCTTGTTGACCAGAATGCTCATATTTATTCCCTATTAAGCCACCGCTGCCACGGCGCGCTTGGCCGCATCGGTCAGATCGCTGGCGGAAATCACGCCGACCCCGCTCTCGGCCAGCATCTTCTGCCCCAGTTCAACGTTGGTGCCTTCCAGGCGAACGATCACCGGCACCTTGACGCCAACGTCCTTGACCGCCGTGATGATGCCCTCGGCGATGATGTCGCAGCGCATGATGCCGCCGAAGATGTTGACCAGGATGGCCTTGACGTTGGCATCGGAAAGAATGATCTTGAAGGCCTTGGCCACGGTTTCCGCCGTCGCGCCGCCGCCCACGTCGAGGAAGTTGGCGGGCTGCCCGCCGTGCAGCTTGATCAGGTCCATGGTCGCCATGGCCAGGCCCGCGCCGTTGACCATGCAGCCGATATTGCCGCTGAGGGCGATGTAATTGAGGTCCGCCTCGCGCGCCGCCGCTTCCTTGGCGTCGTCCTGGCTCGGGTCGCGCAGGGCGGCCAGTTCCTTCTGGCGGTAGAGGGCGTTGTCCTCCACGCTGATCTTGCAGTCCAGCGCCACCAGTTCGCCGCTGGCCGTCACCACCAGCGGATTGATTTCCACCAGCGACAGGTCGTTCTTCATGAACAGCTGGTAAATGCCCTTGGCCAACTTGCCAAAGGCGGCGATCTGCGGGCCTTCCAGGTTGAGACCGAAGGCGATGTTGCGGCACTGATAATCCTGCAGGCCCCACACCGGGTCGCACACCTCACGCAGGATCTTGTCCGGATCGGTGCGGGCGATCTCCTCGATTTCCATGCCGCCGCTGCCGGAGGCCACCAGCACGATGCGCTCGGACTCGCGGTCAACAGTCAGGCTGAGATAAATCTCGCGCGCGATGGCCAGCGTTTCCTCGATCAGGATGTTCGACACCACTTGCCCGCCGGGTGCGTTCTGGTAAGTCACCAGACGGCTGCCGAGCAGCGTGTTCACGCTCTGGAGCAGATCGTTCATCGAGCGCACCACGCGCACCCCGCCGGCCTTTCCGCGGCCGCCGGCATGGATCTGCGCCTTGACCACCCAGGCCTCTCCGCCCAGTTGCCCTGCCGCCGTTCCGGCCTGGGCCGCGTTGTCCAGCACCACGCCGCGCGGGGTGGGAATCCCCTGCTCGCGCAGCAACTGTTTTGCCTGATATTCGTGCAGATTCATTATTTTTCTCGATGAAAAATCACAAGGGACCAAGAGGCCCAAAATGCATTATTGTGGCGGAAAATGCCCTGTTTATCCAGCAACAACCTAACTGACAATCAGCTTGAGGCCGATGAGAATTGTAACGATTTCAAAAGCGCGCTTGATCCACTGATTGCCCTTTTTAAGCGCGTAGTGGCTGCCGAGATAGCCGCCGATGATCGACCCCGCAAGCAAGGCCGGCATCCAGTCCCAGGCGATGGTGCCGATCATGCCCAGCACCACTGCGCCGGCGCCGTTCCACACCAGTCCGCACAGCACCAGGGTATAGGCCACTGCACGCTTGTAATCGAGTCCGAAGTGATGGATCAGCCACATGGTCAGGAACAGGCCGGTGCCCGAAGTGATTGAGCCATTCAGGAATCCAACCACAAACAGACCGGCCATTCCCATCACAAGCGCAGCACCATCGAGGTTGCGAGGAGAATGCTCCATGCCCAGCCTGGGCATGAAAACGGAGTAAATCCCCAAACCCATGGTCAGGATGCCGAGTGCCAGTTGCGCGACAGGCGCGGGAATCCTGAGAATGACATTGGCGCCCAGCACCACGCCCGGCAGCCCCGCGCCGAGAATGATGAGCGAAAAGCGCCGCTCCAGATGGCTTTCGCGGAAATGCCGGATGGTGGCGCCCAGGCCGAGCGCAACACTGGCCACCTTGTGCGTCGAGAGTGCAACGCCAAATGGCAGGCCAAGAAAAATCAGCATGGGGAACTGGATCAGGCCAGCCCCGCCGCCCGACAAGGCCGAAAACCAGTTGGCGGCGAAGGAAGCAACGAAAAGAATCAGCTGATCGCCAAGGATCATCTATTCGGTAATGCCATACTCGGCCGCCGTCATGGCATAGCAAAGCCTGAGCTGGTGGCGCCTGAGCAGATCCAGCAGCTGCCCTGCTTCAGTTTCGCCAAGAAGAAACTCGACCTCAACCGGCAATTCTCCCGCCAGCTCGAAAAAGGCTTCCTCATGCAGCCTGCCATGGCGGCCATAGCCTGCCATGGCCCGGATGGCCGTGCCGCCGCGAATGCCCAGCGCTTTCGCCTGTTCCAGCAGCCACTCATAAAGCAAGCTGTCTTCATGCCGCTGCGCCTCACTGACAAACAGTTTCAGACAAACCCCCTGCATATTCACCCCCTGAATGCCTTTACCGTCCAGATGCCCAGCAACGTCATGGCCAGCGAACCCGCCACGTGCAAGCCCACGATCCCCGCCACCCACGCATATTGGGCGCGCAGCAGCAGGGTGGCCGTTTCTGCCGAGAAAGTTGAAAAAGTGGTCAGACCGCCGAGAAAACCGGTCGCAATCAGCAAACGCGCTTCCGGCGGAAGAGCCGGATGCTCGGCGAACAGCACCATGGCCAGGCCCATCAGATAGCCGCCAAGCAGGTTGGCTGCCAGGGTGCCGAGCGGCAAAACCGGGTACAGCGGATTGAGCCACAGCCCGAACCACCAGCGCAGCCATGCCCCCGCTGCCGCCCCTGCCCCAACCGCAATCAAGCTGTACCAAGCCATCCCCGCCCCCGCCATGTATTTCTCCGGATTTTACAGGAGTTCCCTTTTGTTCAGGATTATTGCTACAGTTGCGTCATGAACGCATGGCAAGAAATTTCCACCTTCGCCTGGCACCAGGGCATAGGCTACCTGATCGGCTCGGTCCTGATCATCGCCTTGCTGCTTTATCGCCTCAGGCCTGCAGACCGCCGCACACTGACACACACATTATTCTTCTTTGCCATCTGCCTGGCGGGCCTGTTCATCAGCGGCATTTTTCACAGCCTCGGCCTGGCAAAGGCTGCATCCATCCTGCATGAAATATTTATCGTAGCGGAAGGCATCGTCCTGATCCGTTTATGTGGAATGCTCATTTTCCGCGTCCTGCTGCCTGCCGCACATCTCAGCACCCCCAGCATTCTTGAAGACATGCTGGTCATCGTCGGCTACCTGATCTGGGGGATGATCCGGCTGCGTTACGCAGGCATGGACCTGAGCGGCATCATCACCACTTCAGCCGTCATTACCGCGGTCATCGCTTTCTCCATGCAGGACACGCTGGGCAATATCCTGGGCGGACTCGCGCTGGAACTGGACAATTCGATTCAGGTCGGCGACTGGATCAAGGTGGATGAAGTGACCGGCAAGGTCGTCGACATTCGCTGGCGCTCGACTTCCATTGAAACACGCAACTGGGAAACCGTGGTCATCCCCAACAGCGTTCTGATGAAATCCAAGTTCAGCGTCCTCGGCAAACGTACAGGACAACCCGAATTATGGCGGCGCTGGGTATGGTTCAATGTGGATTACAACATTCCTCCGGCACGTGTGATAGAAATCGTCGAAAATGCCATCCAGTCCGCCGATATTCAGCGCGTGGCGCGGGAGCCCCGCCCCAACTGCGTGATGATGGAGTTCGACAAGAGTTCTGCGCGTTATGCCGTGCGCTACTGGCTRACGGACATCGCTGCCGACGACCCTACCGATTCCGCTGTCCGCACCCATATCTACGCCGCGCTKCAGCGTGCCGACATTCGCCTGCCGGTGCCGGAAGGAAATATCCATCTCTTCAAGGAAGGGGAGAAGCACGATGAAATCCGCCTGTCCCGGGAAATCACCCGCCGCATGAAAATCCTGCGCAAGGTGGACCTGTTCCGGTCCTTCAGCGACGAGGAGTTGCATACTGTGGCAGGCCGCCTGAAATATGCCCCTTTCGTCAAAGGAGACATCATGACCAGGCAGGGCGCAGTTGCTCACTGGCTCTATATCCTGACCGAGGGAGAGGCCGAGGTGGTGCTGGAGTCCAGCAGCGGCAACAAAACCATTTCCACCATTCAGGCAGGCAGTTTCTTTGGCGAGATGGGAATGATGACGGGCTCCCCGCGCAGTTCCACGGTGATCGCAAAAACCGATGTGGAATGCTACCGCCTCGACAAGGAGGCCTTCGAGAGCATCATCCAGTCGCGCCCATCCATCGCAGAAGAAATCACCCAGATTCTGGTGGCACGCCAGGCCGAACTCCATTCAGTTCAGGACGGGATTGCAGCGGCGCAACATTCCCGCACCCAGGCACACTCTGAAATACTAAATAGAATCAAAAACTTTTTCGGACTTATTAAAGAATAACATCAAACACCTTAATGCAGAATCCGCAACCAGGCTCCCAAGCCAAGCAAGGCAATAAGCAGCACCGGCAGTGTCAGAACAACGCCGATGCGCATGTATTGCCCCCAGCCAACCGGGATGCCACGCTGCGCCAATACATGCAGCCACAGCAGCGTTGCCAGGCTGCCCAGCGGAGTGATTTTCGGCCCCAGGCCGGTACCGATCACGTTGGCATAAATCATCACCTCCCGGATATCCGCCGGCAAATGCGCAGCCTCGATGGATAGGCTGGCTATCATGGCCGTAGGCAAATTGTTCATCACTGCAGACAAGACGGCAAACAGAAAACCGGAACCCAGCGTGGCTGCCCAGTAACCCTGACCCGCCAGCCATTCCAGAGTCAGGCTAAGCTCCGCGGTCAATCCCTGGTTGCGCAAGCCGAAAACCACCAGATACATGCCAAGAGAAAACAGCACGATCTGCCACGGCGCTTCGCGCAGCAGTGTCAGGACCGGAATCACTGCCCTGGGCTGCTGTGGCAGCCAATGCTCGCGCAATGCCGCCAGCACGAGAATTGCAGCTGCAGCAGAGGCGACCGCCGATACCGGAACGCCGAGACCATGAGCTGCAAAATACCCGCACAGCAACAGAACCAGTACCAGCCAGCCAATATTGAAAACAAACGGGTCGCGTATGGCACTGGCGGGATCGGGCAGCGCAGACAATTCGAATCTCTGCGGCAAGTCGCGGCGGAAAAGCAGCCACAGAACAGCCCCGCTTGCCAGAACCACCAGCAAATCGACCGCCACCATTACTGCCGCATAACCGGCAAAGGAAATATGAAAATAGTTGGCAACAATGATATTGGTCAGATTGGAAATCATCAGCGGCAGACTGGCGGCATCCACAACAAACCCTGTTGCCATCACAAAGGCGAATGTCGCCGCGGGGCGAAAGCGCAGCGCTCGCAGCATCTCCAGCACCAGGGGGGTGAGAATCAGCACCCCGCCATCATTCGCGAACAGCGCTGCCATCACGGCACCGAGCAGGATAATGAGCAGAAACAGATAATGTCCCTGGCCATTACCCCAGCGCGCAACATGCAGTGCAGCCCACTCGAAGAAACCTGCCGCATCCAGTAACAGGGAAATAATGATAAGCGCCACAAAAGTAAAGGAGGCGTCCCATACGATGTGCCAAACCACAGGCACGTCAGCCAGTGATATGACACCGCTGGCCAGCGCCAGGCCAGCCCCGCCCAGCGCACTCCAGCCTATACCGAGACCGCGCGGCTGCCAGATGACGAAAATCAGCGTGAGAAAAAAAATGAGACTGGAAACGAACATTCAGCGCTATGCCGATCCTTTGAGGGGCTAAGGGAATCTGCATCAGCAGCAATTGCTGCCGAATATTGCGTGCAGAAGTTGGCGGGCGCCGCCCCGCTTCCCCGCAACGTCTTCCTAGACAAACGGCCCTGCCAGTGAAATACTTCGCGGATTCAACTTTGGCCGTTCATTTTAAAAGGTCCTGGACAATTTAGCATGGCAACACTCGATTTTGGCAGGCGTCTGAACCAGTAACTTAGATGAAATCATGTATCCAGGCAGATTAAAACATGGTGAACATGAACTGGCATGACGCCCAGAAAGTGGTTCATTACGCCATCCGCACTCACAAATTACAGGCGCACCTGCAAACTCGGAATATTCAGATAACCTGACTGGTTTCCGGACAAAATTATCGAATTAACTTATTCGCAGATAGAAAATATGGATCAAATCTCCAGCCCCTACATGCTATTCTTCGCGCAATTCAACCGAACCCAGTATCTATAAACCATTAGCCAAAGAAATGGAGAAAACATGTCGAAATTAGTTCGGCCACACGGCGGCGGCGAACTCAAGCCTCTGCTGCTGACTGGCGACGCATTGAAAGCTGAGCTGGCACGCGCGCAGAGCATGCCCAAGGTAAAAATGAGCTCGCGCGAAACCGGCGACCTCATCATGATGGGTATCGGCGGCTTCACCCCGCTCGAAGGCTTCATGACAAAATCCGACTGGCAGGGCGTGTGCGACGGCTTCAAAATGGCCAGCGGCCTGTTCTGGCCCATCCCGGTCACCCTGTCGACCGACGACGAGGGCGTCAAGGACGGCGACGAGATCGCCCTGGTCAACGGCGAGTCCGGCGAGATCATGGGCACCATGAAGGTGACCGACAAATACACCATCGACAAGGCTCACGAGTGCATGCAGGTCTATAAGACCACCGACCTGGAGCACCCCGGCGTCAAGATGGTCATGGCCCAGGGCAAATACAACCTGGCCGGCCCGGTCAAGGTTCTGTCCACCGGCGGTTTCAAGGAAGAATACGGCGATCAGTTCATGACGCCCGCAGAAACCCGCGCCGCGTTCGAAAAAATGGGCTGGAGCCGCGTTGCCGCCTTCCAGACCCGCAACCCCATGCACCGTTCCCATGAATACCTGGCCAAGATCGCCATCGAGACCATGGATGGCGTGCTGATCCACTCCCTGCTGGGTGCGCTCAAGCCGGGCGACATCCCCGCCGAAGTGCGTTCCGAAGCCATCGGCACCCTGATCAACAACTACTTTGCCCCCAACACCGTGATCCAGGCCGGCTACCCGCTGGACATGCGCTATGCAGGCCCGCGCGAAGCCCTGCTGCATGCCCTGTTCCGCCAGAACTACGGCTGCTCGCACCTGATCGTCGGCCGCGACCACGCCGGCGTGGGTGACTACTACGGCCCGTTCGATGCCCAGAAGATTTTTGACGAAATTCCCGCTGGCTCGCTCGAAACCAAAAACATGAACATCGACTGGACTTTCTGGTGCAACAAATGCGGCGGCATGGCATCGCAGCGTACCTGCCCTCACACCAAGGACGACCGCATCCTGCTGTCCGGCACCAAGGTGCGTTCGATGCTGTCCGAAGGCAAGGATCTGCCGGTCGAATTCAGCCGTCCCGAAGTGGCCAAGGTTCTGCAGAAGTACTACGCCGGCCTCTCCGCCGAAGAGAATGTCAAGATCGAACTCAAGGGCCATTCGGCAAAATAAGTTTTTTAAGGTTGGCCGGTAACGTGTGTTACCGGCTTTTTTATAGTTGTAATGTCAATACTGAGGAGTAAAAGCAATGCCAACTTTTGTGCGTACCGACAAATGTGACGGCTGCAAAGGTCAGGACAAAACCGCGTGCATGTACATCTGCCCGCACGACCTGATGAAGCTGGACAAAGACGGTTCCGAAACCGGCCACGCCATGCGCGCCTTCAACCAGGAACCCGAGCAGTGCTGGGAATGCTATTCCTGCGTGAAGATTTGCCCGCAGCAAGCAATTGAAGCCCGTCACTACGCCGACGTCGTGCCCCTGGGCGGTTCCGTGCAGCCTCTGCGCGGTTCCGACTCCATCATGTGGACCATCAAGTTCCGTAACGGCACGCTGAAGCGCTTCAAGTTCCCGATCCGCACCACGCCTGAAGGCTCGATCGACTGCTACGGCGGCAAACCAGCTGCAAGCATGGCCAACATCGCAAAATCCGGTTTCTTCAACCAGATGAACGGCTACCGCACTGGCAACCCCGCTGAACTGATCCGCAAGTAATTCGCGGCCACAGATTATTTACGAACTTTGAAAGGTAATTAAGATGTCTGGAACCTTTGGAAATCCTGAAGTAATCCAAGAAGAAGTTGACATTCTTCTTATTGGTGGCGGTATGGCCTGCTCCGGCGCCGCTTACGAAATCATGCGCTGGGCTGATGCCGCCAAGGCTGAAAACGGCGTTGACCTGAAAATCAAGCTGGTTGACAAGGCTGCAATGGACCGCTCCGGCGCCGTTGCTCAAGGTCTGTCCGCGATCAACACCTACATCGGTGATGCGCAAGACCCGGCTGACTACGCCCGTATGGTGTCCAACGACCTGATGGGTATTACCCGTGACGATCTGGCCTACGATGTGGGCCGTCACGTTGACGAATCCGTGCACCTGTTCGAAGAATGGGGCCTGCCGATCTGGAAGACTGACGAAGCCGGTGAGCGTCATGACGGTTCCGTTGAAATGCCCAAGCTGAAAGACGGCGGCAAGCCCGTGCGTTCCGGCAAATGGCAGATCATGATCAACGGTGAATCCTACAAGTGGATCGTTGCCGAAGCTGCCAAGAAAGCGCTGGGCATGGACCGCATCCAGGAACGTATCTTCATCGTCAAACTGGTGAACGACAAGAACGACAAGAACCGCATCGCCGGTGCTGTCGGCTTCTCCGTGCGTGACCACAAAGTGGTGGTTTACAAAGCCAAGGCCATCCTGCTGGCTGCCGGCGGTTGCGTGAACCTGTTCCGCCCCCGTTCCGTTGGTGAAGGCCAAGGCCGCGCCTGGTACCCGGTTTGGAACGCTGGTTCCACCTACACCATGGCTGCTGAAGCCGGTGCAGAACTGACCATGATGGAAAACCGCTTCGTGCCAGCCCGTTTCAAGGACGGTTACGGCCCGGTCGGCGCATGGTTCCTGCTGTTCAAGGCCCAGGCCACCAACGCCAACGGCGAAGTGTACATGCAGAAAAACAAGGAAATGCTGAACGACTATCCTCCGTATGGTCAAGCTGCCGTTCCAGCATCCTGCCTGCGTAACCACCTGATGCTGAAGGAAATGAAGGAAGGCCGCGGCCCGATTTACATGGACACCGTGACTGCTCTTGCCAAGCTGAAAGAGACCCTGTCTCCGCGCGAAGTGAAGCACCTGGAAGCAGAAGCCTGGGAAGACTTCCTGGACATGTGCGTTGGCCAATGCGGTATCTGGGTTGGTGAGAACATCGAGCCGGAGAAGAAAAACTCCGAACTGATGCCGACCGAACCCTACCTGCTGGGCTCCCACTCCGGTTGCTGCGGTATCTGGACTTCCGGTCCTGAAGACGTCGGCGCACCGACCAGCGAAGGCCAGGCTGGCGTACCTGCTCACCTGCCGCAAGGCTGGAACTGGGGCTACCGTGGCATGACCACCGTCAAGGGCCTGTTCACCGCCGGTGACGGCGTTGGCGCATCCGGCCACAAGTTCTCCTCCGGCTCCCACGCTGAAGGCCGCCTGGCTGCCAAGGCCATGGTCAAGTACTGCGTTGACAACAAGGATATGAATGTCGAACTCGACACCGATCCTGCTGTTCTGGTCGAGCAGATCTACAAGCCGGTGCGTAACTTCCTGGAGTTCAAGGACTACACCACCGCGATCGACGTGAACCCCAACTACATCACTCCGAAGATGCTGCAATTCCGCCTGCAGAAAATCATGGACGAGTATGTTGCTGGCGTTGCAACCTACTACACGACCAACGACAAGATGCTGGCCGTGGCAGAAGAGAAGCTGGGCATGCTGAAGGAAGACGCAGAGAAAATGCGTGCGAAGGATCTGCACGAACTGCTGCGTGCGTGGGAAAACTACCACCGCATCCTGACTGCTGAAGCTCACATGAAACACATCCAGTTCCGTGAAGAAAGCCGCTATCCTGGCTTCTACTACCGCATGGACAAGAACTTTGTCGATGAGCAAAACTGGAAGTGCTTCGTGAACTCCATCTACGACAAGACCACCAAGACCTGGACCTGCTTCAAGCGCGCCCACGTGGATCTGGTGGACAAGTCCAAACTGTTCAAGCCGGCTGCTCACTAAGAGTTTGCTGTAACAGTGTAGTAAAATGAAAGCCGGGCGCCGCAAGGTGCCCGGTTTTTTCTTTCAGTATTGAATGTACATGCTGCAAACATGGACAAGTGCCAAGACACAAGACAGGTCCGCAGCCTCTCTTCTGTCTGGACATTTACGTATTAACCGCGCATGGCGCACCAATGAGGAACATCATGGACGAACAGGAATTTCAAAATTTGGCCAAAGACTCTCCCTTTGTGGAAAGCCCGGTCATGCCCAACATGCTGGAAGGCGACACCACCATCCAGTTCCGCTGCCACCGCCAGGTCAAGTGCTGGAATGCCTGCTGCAGCAATATCGACATTCCGCTGACTCCCTATGACATCCTGCGGCTGAAAAATCGCCTGGGCATGTCGTCCGGCGAATTTCTGCAGCAATATACCTTCCCCTACGAACTGGACAAGGACGGCCTTCCGGGCGTGAAATTCCAGCCGGTCGAAGGCGGAACCGCCTGCCAGTTCATGGTCGACGAAGGCTGCAGCGTCTATGAAGACCGCCCCGCCGCCTGCCGCTACTATCCGGTTGCACTCCTTTCCATGCGCCGCTCGGACGAATACACAGACCGCACAGCCTACGCGCTGGTGCAGGAGAAGCATTGTCTCGGCCACCAGGAACCGCGCAAGCTGACCATTGACGAATACCGCAAGGAACAGGGCGCCGAAGGCTACGACGAGATGAGCCGCGGCTGGCGTCAACTGATCCTGAAAAAGAAATCTGCCGGCCCCGCGGTCGGCAAGCCGCCGCAAATCTCCAACCAGCTGTTTTTCATGACCAGCTACGATCTGGATCGTTTCCGTGCTTTCGTCATCAGCCCGTCTTTCAATGAATCCTACGTAGTGCCGGTGGAAACCATGGCGGAAATCGTGGCCGATGACGAGAAGCTGATGGAATTCGGCTTCAATTTCCTCAAGCAGGCACTGTTCAATGAAAAATTCCTGGAGGAGCAGGAGGGCGCTTACGAGAAGCGCCGCGCCAGGCTGAATGAGCGCGCCCAGTCGATCATCGCCGAAATGCAGAAGGATCGCCAGAGACTCGAGGACGAGAAATACAGCCCGGACCCCAGGCCTGGCGACTGCGGCTGCGGCGGCAACGACTAGCAGCCATGACCGCTCTCCCCACCCCTGCCTCCCCCGCAAGCGGGAGAGGGGTACCCCAGGATCGCTTCGCGAGCCCCACCTTATAGCGCACTCCCTGGCGCCGGAAGAGCACTTTATCCATGACGAGCCCTACTACGAGCCGATAGTCCAGGAAACCGCCATTTTCGAGGCGGGTTACCGGCACAGGCTGCCGGTCCTGCTCAAGGGGACTGCCGGCTGCGGCAGGACGCGGCTCATGGAATACATGGCATGGCGGCTCTAGCGCCCGCTGATTACGGTTTCCTGTCCGGAGGCATCTGCCGGCGCTTGACGGCCCGACCGAATCAGATAAGCTTAGAGCCTATTCAGTAGGTTCTTAGTAAAATTCGTTTCCGGGGCATAAAAATGCGCTTTATCTGGGCTTCGCTGCTCGCTGTAATGTTACTTCTTTCTGCTCCTGTCCACGCCAGCGGGGGCGGCTCCAAGGAAGGCGGCGCGTCTCCATACGCCAAGCTGGAAACCTTTACCGTCAATCTGCAGGGATTGACGCAGTATTTGCAGGTCGATATCGTGCTCAAGATTGCCGACCCCAAGATTGCAGACTCCATCAAGGGATGGAATCCTGTCATCCGCCACGAGCTTATCCTGATGCTCAGCAGCCAGAACAGCGAGGAACTGGCAACGCTGGCCGGCAAGCAAAAAGTGATGGGTCTGATCAAGGCTGCCATCAACAAGGTACTGAAGCTGGATGCGAAAGAAGGCGTGACGGATGTTCTGTTCGAATCTTTCGTCATTCAGTAGCCTGTCCGATTGATCGGGCCTGGCTGTGGCTCATGTCCGGAACGGGCGCACAGCTGCCCTGCAGATTCAGACCCGATCCTGCTCTCTGCGTGCAAGATCGGCCTGAACTCCCTCCATCCTCAAACCTGCAGAAACACCACGCCCTCTTCCACCTTGACGGGATAGGTGCCGACGCAGCCCTCGTCCGGCGCCAGCGCCTTGCCGTCGTCGAAGCAGATGTTCATGCCGTGCAGCGGGCAGGTCACGGTGTTGCCGTAAACGATGCCCTGGGACAGCGGGCCGCCCTTGTGCGGGCAACTGTCGTTCATGGCGAAGACATCTTCGCCGGCGTTGCGGAACACGGCGATTTCCTTGCCGTCGTGGCGCACCACGCGGGCGCCCAGTTGCGGGAATTCGTTCAGCGGCGCGACTCTGATCCAGTTGCTCATTTGAAACTCCTGTATGTCCAATTCAATTACCGATTCACTCATAGGCCGGGCTTAAGCCCGGCACGCCGGGTTAAAACCCGACCTACACCCCTGCAAGAAACTGCCGAACTGCAAAGACGCAAAGCAAGAAAGAGGCCGCCGTTTTCTTTGCACCTTCGAGCCTATGCGGTTAGCTTTATTCTCACACCGACAAAATCTCGAATTCGTGCTTCGCAACGCCTTCTGTCGCCCTTTCCTTCCACGGGTCCTTTTCCACCGAGAGCGCGTGGAGCAGGCGCTGGTAGAGCGCCTTGCGCCCTGCTTCGTCTTCCAGCACGCGCTTTTTCACGTAGTCCATGCCCACGCGCTGGATCCAGTGCACGGTGCGGTCCAGGTAGCGGGCTTCCTCGCGGTAGGCCTGGATGAAGGCGCCGCTGTATTCCAGCACTTCCTCCGCCGTCTTGACCTTGACCAGGAACTCGGCCACTTCGGTCTTGATGCCGCCGTTGCCGCCGACGTAGATTTCCCAGCCGGAATCCACGCCGATGATGCCCACGTCCTTGATGGCGGCCTCGGCGCAGTTGCGCGGGCAGCCCGAGACGGCGAACTTGACCTTGTGCGGCGCCCACATTTTCCAGAACGCCTGTTCCAGGTCGATGCCCATCCGGGTCGAGTCCTGCGTGCCGAAGCGGCAGAATTCCTTGCCGACGCAGGTTTTCACCGTGCGCAGCGCCTTGCCGTAGGCGTGGCCGGAGGGCATGTCGAGATCGGCCCATACGCCCGGCAGGTCTTCCTTYYTGATSCCGAACAGATCAATGCGCTGGCCGCCGGTGACGCGGATCATGGGCACGGCATACTTGTCCGCCACGTCGGCGATGCGGCGCAGGTCGGCGGCAGTGGTGGTGCCGCCCCACATGCGCGGCACCACGGAATAGGTGCCGTCCTTCTGGATGTTGGCGTGGACGCGCTCGTTGACGAAGCGCGACTGGGCATCGTCCCGGGCCTCGCCGGGCCAGGCCGCGATCAGGTAGTAGTTGAGCGCCGGGCGGCAGGTGGCGCAGCCGTCCGGAGTGCGCCATTCAAGGAAATGCATGACATCGGGAATGGACAGCAGCCTGTGCTCGCGGATCGCGGCGCGCACTTC
>PQAG01000073.1 GCA_003104895.1 Nitrosomonadales bacterium | reverse complement strand
CCGCCAAGATGGGCGGCGGCGACGCCAACTTCAACCCGCGCCTCAGGCTGGCCATCGACAAGGCCAAGGAAGTGAACATGCCGGCCGACAACATCGACCGCGCGGTCAAGAAGGGCACGGGCGAACTGGAAGGCGTGGATTATGTGGAAATCCGCTATGAAGGCTACGGCATCAATGGCGCGGCCATTATCGTCGATTGCCTGACCGACAACCGCACACGCACCGTGGCAGACGTGCGCCACGCCTTCTCCAAGCATGGCGGCAATCTCGGCACCGACGGCTCGGTGGCCTTCATGTTCAAGCATTGCGGCCAGATCATCTTCGCCCCCGGTACTGACGAGGACAAGGTGATGGAAGCCGCGCTGGAAGCCGGCGCCGAGGACGTGCTCAGCAACGACGACGGCAGCGTGGAAGTCATCACCGCGCCGGGCGACTTCGCTGCCGTGAAAGAGGCGCTGGAAAAGGCCGGCCTCAAGGCCGAAGTGGCTGAGGTGACCATGAAGCCTGACAACGAGACGGTATTCGCAGGCGACGAAGCAGTGAAAATGCAGAAGCTGCTGGACGCGCTGGATGCGCTGGACGACGTGCAGGAAGTCTTCACGTCGGCCGTGATCGAGGAATAATTGACCCGCATTCTCGGCATCGATCCTGGCCTGCGCGTCACCGGCTTTGGCGTCCTGGAGAAGAATGGCAATCAATTGAACTATGTCGCCAGCGGCTGCATCAAATCCGGTGATGGGGAACTGCCGCAGCGCCTCAAGGCCATCCTCGATTCGATCGGCGAGGTGATCGCCACCTACCGGCCGGACCAGGCGGCGATCGAGAAAGTGTTCGTCAACGTCAATCCGCAATCCACCCTGCTGCTGGGCCAGGCCCGCGGCGCGGCGATCTGCGCCCTGGTGGCGCGGGACCTGCCGGTGGCGGAATATACCGCCCTGCAGGTGAAGCAGGCGGTGGTGGGCAACGGCCATGCCGGCAAGGAGCAGGTGCAGGAGATGGTGCGCCGCCTGCTGCATCTCGAAGGCACGCCCCAGGCCGATGCCGCGGACGCGCTGGCATGCGCCATCTGCCATGCCCACGGCGGGCAGGGGCTGGGGGCGCTGGCGACAGCGGGATACCGCGTGAAAAATGGGAGGCTGGTGTGATCGGAAGTCTGAGCGGCAAGCTGCTAGAAAAACATCCTCCCCAGATCCTGCTGGACGTGCAGGGCGTGGGCTACGAGGTGGACGTGCCGATGAGCACGTTCTACAACCTGCCCGCCTTGGGCGAGAGCGTAACGCTCCACACCCAGATGATCGTGCGCGAGGATGCGCACCTGCTCTACGGCTTTGCCACCGGCCATGAGCGCCAGGCATTCCGCCAGCTGCTCAAGGTCAACGGGGTGGGCGCCAAGCTGGCGCTGACCATCCTCAGCGGCCTGTCCGTGGACGAGCTGTCGCATGCTGTGATGGCGCAGGATGCCGGGCGGCTGATCAGGATACCCGGCATCGGCAAGAAAACCGCCGAACGCCTGCTGCTCGAACTGAAAGACAAGTTTGCCGCGGGAGAGACCGGGGCGGCATTGCTGGGCGCGGTGGCCAGGCCGGTTCCCGCCAGCAGCGACATTCTCAATGCCCTGCTGGCGCTGGGCTATAATGACAAGGAAGCGAACTGGGCGGTGAAACAACTGGCGGCTGAAACCGGCGTGACGGATGGCATCCGCCAGGCGCTGAAGCTGCTGTCCAGGGGGTGACAGAATCCACCGGCAGTTTCATAGGACATGACTCGCTTCATTCTGCCATAGGAAATTTCTGGAAATTGTACGCTTGACGTATAACGTAAAGTTTCTTAGTATTGCGATGATCAAATCTTTCAGCTGCAAGAATACAGAGGCGCTATACCAAGGCCATCATGTCAGGAAATTTGAAGCCTGTGCGTCACAAGCTGAAAGAAGGCTGGAGATTCTCGATAACGCAAAAACCATTCAGGACTTGATGGGGCTCCCCAGCAATCACTTCGAGGTTTTAAGCGGCGATTGTTCCGGCCAGTTCAGCATTCGCGCCAATCAGCAATGGCGCGTCTGCTTCGAGTGGAAAGAGACTGACGCTTATAATGTGGAAATTGTGGACTACCACTAACGGGCATGGCAATGGTGCCAGCCCGGATTATGAAACTCGCTATGCCCGTTTCCCTCGCCCCAGCCTTCTCCCGCAAGCGGGCGTCACCGCCGGGATTGGCGGCGCAGCAGCTCAATCCGGCGCGAAGGGGGCGAGGAATTGCTTCGCGATGTTTCATGTTAAGGAGAACGGACATGAACGGCATGCGCGCCATACACCCTGGCGAAATTCTCAAGGGAGAACTGGAAGAGATCAATCTTTCGGCAAACGCCTTTGCCAAGGCGCTGGACGTGCCGGCCAACCGGATTACGGCAATCCTCAATGAGCAGCGCGGCATTACTGCGGATACCGCCCTGCGCTTTGCCCGGTTTTTCGGCACCACGCCTGATTTCTGGATGAGTCTGCAAAGCAGCTACGATGTAAAGAAAGCACGTGAAGACGTGGGCCAGGAAATCGAAAAAAATGTCAAACCGCGTGAACTGCTTGTTGCCTAGCGGGATGTGGTAAATGTCTGAAGTGCAGCACCATGATTTTATTCCGGTTGCGGTTGGTAACCCCGCATGATTGAAACCGACAACCTCAAATCCGCGAACCGCCTGATTTCTCCATCTCATTCCTCCCCGCAGGAAGAAGCGCTGGAGCGCGCGCTGCGCCCCAAGCTGCTGGACGAGTACGTGGGGCAGGAAAAGGCGCGCGGCCAGCTGGAAATCTTCATCCAGGCCGCGCGCAAGCGCGCCGAGGCGCTCGACCATGTGCTGCTGTTCGGCCCGCCCGGCTTGGGCAAGACCACCCTGGCGCACATCATCGCGCGCGAGATGGGGGTGAACCTGCGCCAGACTTCCGGCCCGGTGCTGGAGCGGCCGGGCGACCTGGCCGCTCTCCTGACCAATCTCGAACCCAACGACGTGCTGTTCATCGACGAGATCCACCGCCTCTCGCCGGTGGTGGAGGAAATCCTCTATCCCGCGCTGGAGGACTACCAGCTCGACATCATGATCGGCGAAGGCCCGGCGGCGCGCTCGGTCAAGCTGGAGCTGCCGCCCTTCACCCTGGTCGGTGCCACTACCCGCGCCGGCATGCTGACCAACCCGCTGCGCGACCGTTTCGGCATCGTGGCGCGGCTGGAATTCTATACGCACGAGGAATTGCGCCGCATCGTCACCCGCTCGGCACGGCTGGTGAGCGTGGAACTGTCGGACGAGGGCGCGCTGGAAATCGCCCGCCGTTCGCGCGGCACGCCGCGCATCGCCAACCGCCTGCTGCGCCGGGTGCGGGATTTTGCCGAAGTGAAGGCCAGCGGCCATGTCAGCCGGGAAGTGGCGGATGCCGCCCTGACCATGCTGGACGTGGATGCACTCGGCCTGGACATGATGGACCGGGTGCTGCTCTTGGCGGTGCTGGAGAAGTTCGGCGGCGGGCCGGTGGGGGTGGACAATCTCGCGGCAGCCATCGGCGAGGAGCGCGATACCATCGAGGACGTGCTGGAGCCCTACCTGATCCAGCAGGGCTACCTGATGCGCACCCCGCGCGGCCGGGTGGCAACGCCCAGCGCCTACCTGCATTTCGGCCTCAAGCGGCCGGAAGGCGGCCGCAATGGCGAGCTGTGGAATGAGTGAATTCGCCTGGCCGGTGCGGGTCTATTACGAGGACACCGATTCCGGCGGGGTGGTGTACTACGCCAATTACCTCAAATTCATGGAGCGCGCCCGCACCGAGTTCCTGCGCGTTCATGGCTTCGAGCAGACGGACCTGGTGCGCGACCATGGCGTGATTTTCGTGGTGCGCGACGTGCATATCAGCTATCTCAGGCCCGCCGTGTTCAATGATCTGCTTAATGTCACAGTGAGCGTGCATGCTGCCGGACGGAGCTGGATCGAATTTGCCCAGACTGTTGAGCGTGACCCTCTCTCCAACTCTCTCCCAGAGGGAGAGAGGGCAATCGTTCCCTCTCCCGCAAGCGGGAGAGGGTTAGGGAGAGGGGAGGGGGGCGAAGAGTCGCTGCGCGAACCTTGTAAGACTGAAATATTGTCACGAGGGCAAGTCAAAATTGTGTGTGTGAACCATCTGTCATTCAAACCTGTCGAGATTCCTGAGAACATCAGGAAAAAAATGGAAATATCATTGTGAACGTAACCCAAGACCTTTCTTTCCTGTCCCTGATCACCAATGCCAGCGTGGTGGTGCAGCTGGTGATGCTGGGGTTGCTGATTGCCTCCCTGATATCCTGGTGGTACATCTTCCAGAAGATGTTTGCTATCAGCGTGGCGAAGCAGACAACCGACAAGTTCGAGCGCGACTTCTGGAGCGGATCGGATTTGCAGAGCCTGTTCCAGAAAGTGGGCAGCCGCGAAGCGGGGGGGATGGAAAGCATATTCGAAGGCGGTTTCCAGGAATTCTCCAAGATGCGCCGCCAGAGCGGCACGGACATTGCGCTGGTGATGGAGAGCACGCGCCGCGCCATGCGGGCGGCCTACCACCGCGAACTCGACCTGCTCGAAGCCCATCTGCCATTTCTCGCCACGGTGGGCTCGGTCAGCCCATATGTCGGCCTGTTCGGCACGGTGTGGGGCATCATGAACGCTTTCCGCAGCCTTTCCAGCGTGGGACAGGCGACGCTGGCGCATGTGGCGCCCGGCATCGCGGAAGCGCTGATCGCGACGGCCATGGGCCTGTTCGCGGCGATCCCGGCGGTGATCGCCTACAACCGCTACAGCTCCGAAATCGACCGCCTGGCCACGCGCTTCGACAGCTTCATGGAGGAGTTCTCCAACATCCTGCAGCGGCAGGCGAAATAATGAGCCTGCGTCGCCAGCGCAAGCTGATGAACCAGATCAACGTCGTGCCGTATATCGACGTGATGCTGGTGCTGCTGATCATTTTCATGATTACCGCGCCGCTCATCAATCCCGGCCAGATCGAACTGCCCCAGGTGGGCCAGGCGCTGAAGCCGCCAGTCGCGCCGCTGGAGATTTCCATCAAGGAGGACAAGCGCCTGCTGCTGCGTGACCGGGAGTCGTCAAAAAAGGAACAGGAAATTTCGCGCGATGACCTGGTGCGGGCGGTAAAGGAGAAGCAGGAGAAAAATCCCGAGCAGGCGGTGGTGATCGCGGCGGACAAGAATGTGCGCTACGAGGAAGTCCTGAATGTGATGGATATCCTGCAGCAGAACCAGGTCAAGAAAATCGGCTTGCTGGCCAAACCAAAGGGTCAGTAGTGGTTTTTGAGCGCAAACAGCCGGGCCAGTGGAAAGCGGGCGCATTGGCGCTGCTGGTGCATGCGCTTTTTCTGGGGCTGATGATTTTCAGCGTGAGCTGGCAGAACCAGGAGCAGGCCGGCGTCGAGGTGGAATTGTGGAGCGAAGTTCCTGCCCCGGCCAGGGTTGCGGCGCCGCCGCCCAGGCCCGAGCCTGCGCCCAGGCCCGAGCCGAAACCCGAGCCCAAGCCAGCGCCTCCTGAGCCAAAGCCCGAACCGAAACCAGTGAAGGCGGATATCGAACTCAAGGC
>PQAG01000072.1 GCA_003104895.1 Nitrosomonadales bacterium | reverse complement strand
TTCAGCGATGCTGCCGCAGCTCACGCCTATCTGGATAGCAAAGGCGCGCCCATCGTGATCAAGGCCGATGGCCTGGCTGCGGGCAAAGGCGTGGTGGTTGCTGCCACGCTCGAGGAAGCGCATGCCGCCGTCGACATGATGCTGGAAGGCAACAGGCTCGGCTCGGCCGGCTCGCGCGTGGTGATCGAGGAATTCCTCGCCGGCGAGGAAGCCAGCTTCATTGTCATGGTGGATGGCGAGCATGTGCTGGCGCTGGCCACCAGCCAGGATCATAAAAGATTGCAGGACGGCGATCAGGGCCCCAACACCGGCGGGATGGGGGCCTATTCCCCGGCGCCGGTGGTGACGCCGGAGATTCATGCCCGGGTGATGCGCGAGATCATTCTGCCCACCGTCAGCGGCATGGCCAGGGACGGCATTCCCTACACCGGTTTTCTCTATGCCGGACTGATGATCGATGCCCAGGGGCAGGTCAAGACGCTGGAATTCAACTGCCGCATGGGCGACCCTGAAACCCAGCCGATCATGATGCGCCTGAAGAGCGATCTGGTGACACTGGCGGAGCATGCCGTCAACGGCACCCTGGACAAGGCTGAAGCCGAATGGGACCGGCGCGTGGCGCTGGGCGTGGTGCTGGCCGCCGCGGGCTATCCTGACAGCCCGCGCAAGGGCGATGTCATTACCGGCTTGCCCAAACCGGAAGCGGATGCGCATGTGTTCCATGCCGGGACGGCGCTGGTGGACAAGAATGTAGTCGTCAGCGGCGGGCGGGTTTTGTGTGTGACAGCGCTGGGAGACAGCGTGCGCATGGCCCAGACGCGGGCATACCAGGTTGCCGACCAGATACATTTCGACGGCTGCCAGATGCGGCGCGACATCGGCCACCGCGCCGTGGACAAGAAAGCCCGCTGAGGCTGGCTCATGCCTTCCACTGCTACGGCGGTACTGACGTCGGCCCGTGTGCGCAAGCTGCGCGAGCATCTCAAACGGGGCGGCGTGATCGCTTACCCCACCGAGTCCTGCTACGGCCTGGGCTGCGACCCGCGCAACCGGCGCGCCGTGATGAAAATCCTGCGCCTCAAGGGACGCCCGCAGCACAAGGGGCTGATTCTGATCGGCGCGGATTTCAGCCAGCTTCAACCCTATGTCGCACCCCTGGATGATGAACAGTGGCAGCAAATTGCGCCCAGTTGGCCCGGCCCGGCGACCTGGCTGCTCCCGGCAGCCCGCAGCACTCCCGTCTGGCTGCGTGGCCGTCATCGCAGCATCGCCGTGCGCGTCACCGCGCACCCCCTGGCGGCTCATCTGTGCCGCATGCTCGGCATGGCACTGGTTTCGACCAGCGCCAACCGCAGCGGCCGGCGCCCGGCGCGCAGCTACAGGGAATGCGTGCGCCTGTTCGGCGACAGGGTTCTCACGCTGCCGGGCCGGACCGGCCGGCGCAAGCGCCCCTCCACCATCCGGGACCTGCTGACCGGCGAGGTGGTTCGTGCCTAGGAGCCTGCCGGATTTGAAGAAAATCCGGCAGGCTCCTGGAAAAACGTAAAATCCGTGTTGCCGGTTCGCGTCATTGTCACCATGCTGTAATATTCCCGTCATATTATCCTCGCAGCTCAATCTTCAAGGACATCGGCATGGCTGCAAACATTCTCGTGGTGGAAGACGAACCGGCGATTCAGGAACTGCTTTCCTTCAATCTGCAACAGGCGGGGCACCACACCCTCAATGCGGCGAGCGCGGAACAGGCATTCGGCCTCTTGCGCGACACGCTGCCCGACCTGATCCTGCTCGACTGGATGCTGCCCGGCGTGAGCGGGCTCGAATTTGCACGCCGGCTCAAGGCGGATGCCTATACCAAGACCATTCCCATCATCATGCTCACGGCGCGGGGCGAGGAGCAGGACAAGATCGCAGGTTTCGACACCGGTGCCGACGACTACATCACCAAACCCTTCTCGCCGCGCGAACTGATGGCGCGGATCAAGGCGGTGCTGCGCCGCCGCGCGCCGCAAATGACAGACGATCCGGTGGAGAGCGGGGGGCTGCGCCTGGACCCGGCCAGCCACCGGGTCACGGCGGGAGGCAAGCCGCTCGAACTGGGGCCGACCGAATTCCGCCTGCTGCATTTCCTCATGACCCACACCGAGCGCGTGCATTCCCGCAGCCAATTGCTGGACCAGGTATGGGGCAATCAGGTGTTTGTGGAGGACCGCACCGTGGACGTGCATATCCGCCGCCTGCGGCGGGCCCTTGAGGAGACCGGCCACGAGCACCTGATCCAGACCGTGCGCGGTTCGGGCTACCGTTTCTCGGAGCATGAGTGATGCGGGCCGGATGCTGATGCTGGAAGGAGGCTGAATGCCCGGCTTGTGGGGACGCCTGCTCTGGCCGCCCATAGCGGCGGCGCTCGTGGCTCTGGTCATGTGGCCGCTGTTCGGGCCGGTGAGCGCGCTGCTGTTTTTCGGGGGATTCCTGTCGCTGCTCTGGCTGCGCAATGCCCTGCGCCTGAATGCCCTGATTCTCTGGCTGCGCTCGCCGCCTGGCACGGAGGTGCCGGAAGCTTCCGGCGTGTGGGATGAGGTATTCAGCGTACTCTACCAGTCGGGCCGCCTGCGTTCGACCCGCCAGCATGAATTGAGCGCCGCTCTGGAGCGCTTCCAGCGCGCGGCGGAAGCCATGCCGGATGGCATCATCATGATCAATGAGGCGGGCCAGATCGATTGGTGCAACCCGGCGGCAGAAAACCAGTTTGATATCAGCAACCAGCGCGACCAGGGCCAGCGCCTGAGTTATCTGGTGCGCCAGGAGCAATTTACCGAATATCTGGTGGCGAATCATTACGGGGAGCCCCTGGTCATGAAGTCGGCGCGCAATGCCGATCTCACCCTCTCCATCCAGCTGATACCGTTCGGAGACCGTCAGAAACTGCTGCTCAGCCGCGATGTGACCCAGCTGGAGCGCGTTGAAACCATGCGCCGCGACTTCATTGCCAACGTTTCTCACGAGCTGCGCACGCCGCTGACCGTGGTGGGCGGCTTCCTTGAGGGATTCGCCGATGCCGGGCAGATCAACATGGAGCAGAGCCGCCGCCACTTCCAGCTGATGCTCGACCAGACC
>PQAG01000071.1 GCA_003104895.1 Nitrosomonadales bacterium | reverse complement strand
GGACGGTTCCAGGTTGGCTCACCCGTTGTATCCCCGCTAAAGGTGACGACATTCGCTTGGCTCGCGGCCGATAGAGCCATGAGTACAACGGCCAGAATAGTTTTTTTCATTTTATGCTCCTTTACAACCCTATTACTCTTGATGGTCAAGTTCGGTTATTAATCAACCTTGCTTTATTTGAAGCAAGAAGCGCTCCAGCAAACATAACATATTGTAATAAAACAAATATAGCTGACAGCTGGGCCTTCTTTATGGCGGGGGTGTAAAATATCCCGACATTATCGTCCGGTCAGATATGGGGTGGCCGCCAACCTTTCTTTGGAGTCAAGAATCAGGACTGGGTATGGAGTGCAGATTCGTTAAACCCTTTCCATTGCTGCAGCGAAAAAACCGTCCGTACCATGAATGTGGGGCAGGATCTGCAGGTATTTTCCGGTGTTCAGGGGGACGTGCTGGGAGGCAAGGATTTCACCGGCATCCAGCAGCCTGAACTCGGGATGCTGTGCCAGAAAAGCCTCGACGATGTGCTGGTTTTCCTCTGGCAGGAAGCTGCAGGTGGCATAAACCAGGCGTCCGCCGGTTTTCAGCAGGCGCGAGGCGGCCAGCAGGATGGCCGCCTGCTTGTGGGTCAGTTCGGCCACATCCGCGGGTTTCTGGCGCCATTTCAGGTCCGGGTTGCGGCGCAGGGTGCCGATGCCGCTGCATGGGGCATCCACCAGCACGCGGTCGATTTTCCCGGCCAGGCGCTTGATCTTGAGATCGTTCTCGTTGGCGATGAGCTGCGGGTGCAGGTTGGAAAGGCCGGATCGTTTCAGACGCGGCTTGAGGTTGTTGAGGCGCTTTTCCGACACGTCGAAGGCGTAGACGCGGCCCGAGTTCTGCATCAGCGCGCCCAGCAGCAGGGTCTTGCCGCCCGCGCCGGCGCAGAAGTCCACCACCATCTCGCGGCGCTGTGGCGCCAGGAGCAGACCGATCAGCTGGCTACCTTCGTCCTGGACCTCGATCTTGCCTTTGATGAACAGCGAATTCCGGTTGAGCGAGGGTTTGTCCTTGAGGCGCAGGCCTAGCGGGGAATAAGGGGTGAGCTCGGCCGCGATGCCGTCGCTGTTGACCAGGGTGTTCAGCACATCGTCGCGCTTGTCGAGCAGGGTGTTGACGCGCAGATCGAGGGGCGCGGGCTGCTGCATGCCGCGCGCCAGTGCCAGGATATCGGCCTCGGACATGAAGGTGGCCAGCCTTTCCATCAGCCAGTCCGGGAAGTCGGCCTGCACGGCCAGCGGCAAATCGCTGGTGGGAATCGCCTTGAGCTGCTTCAGCCATTCCTCTTCATTGTCCAGCAGCAGCGGCGCCAGTTCGCGCGCATTGATGCCTTGCAGTTTCATCAGGGTGGCCAGGGCGAGCTGGCGCGGGGTGGCTGTGACATGAACATCGCGCTGCGATTCGCCATCCCTCTCTCCCGTTGCCTGAGCGTAGCCGAAGGCAGGGAGAGAGCCAGGAGAGAGGGGGCCGATCAGGTATTCCAGAAAGCGCTTGCGGCGCAGCGCTGCATAGACATTCTCGGCCACGAAGGCGCGGTCCTGGCTGCCGAGCTCGCGGTGGATGCGGAAATAATTGTGCAGGTTGGCGTCGGCGGGCTCGTGCAGACGCAAGACGGATTGCAGTGCGTGGACGAGGTGGCCGAAGCGGGAAACGGGGATAGGCATGATTATTTGATATCAATGGAGGCAGCGGTTTGCTCCATCACGCTGCCTTGTTTGTCGGTGAAGCGGATTTTCAGCGGTAGGTAATGATACTCCGTTGCCAGCCAGATTTCCGTGATTTCTTCCCCTTCCTGGCGCAGCTGGGCGATGTGCAGCGCCTTGATTGGCCCGAGGGGTGTTTCCACGATTTCCTCCCCCCTGGACTGGTAGCCATAGCTGCCCAGTTTGCGCCCGGTGGTGATGTGGAGCTGGGTGTTTTCGCCCAGGGGGGGGTCGAAGGCGAGCTGGTAGAGGAAGCTGAGCAGGTCCTGGGTGCCTTGCGGCAGCTGCACGGTGCGCGTGTCGCCGCCGCTGCCATAAGTGAGCTGCCCGCCCTGCCAGTCGAATCTGGCGGCATCGGTCTTGTCCGCCCTCTGCCCGCGCTGCACCCAGTAGGAATCGGGCTGCATGCCGCTGGCCGTGATGATGCCCTGGCTGATCTGGACGTGGCGGCCGCTGTAGAACAGGGAAACGATGCCGCTGGCTTCGGCGACGTGGGTAATGGAGTAGCGGTTGCCCTCGCGTTTCCAGGTGTGATCGGCACGGCCTACGGGAAAGCCGTCCCGTCCCTTGTACAGAGTGTAGCGGATTTCGGCATATTCCGGCAGGGTGATGGGGGCTTCCCCGGCGCCCGCATTCTCGCTGGCCGCGGGGAGCGGCGGCTCTTCCGCTGTGGTGGCAGGGGGCTGTTCCGGTTCCGTTGCAGCGACGGACTCAGGCGGGGAGCTGGGCGCGGCAGGCTCGGGCGGTTTCCGCGCTGCTGGTCTGGGGCGCAGCTTGGGTTTTTTTACGGCCGGAGGGGGCGGGGGGAGGGACCTGATCGTCGCCTCCATGGCCGGGTCGGGATGATATTCAGGCAGGGTGATGCCGGGCCCGAAAGTCGCGATCAGATGAAGCAGCAGCGACAGGGCCAGTGCCCAGAAAAAGCGTTTGGCTGTGGTCGGGATCACCGTTTGGCTGGTTTGAGCTCAGCGGCTGCCGGGGGATACAGGCTTTCCAGTTGCTGTTCCAGCTTGCCGCCATCCTTTTCGTCGAACACGATGCGCACCGGAAAATAATGCCGCGATTTTGCCAGCCACAAGTCGACGCCGTCCTCGTCCTGCGTGCGCTGTCTGGCAATATGCACGGTCTTGAAGAGGCCGATGGGCGTCTGGGTGTTTTCTTCGCCAACCACACGGTAATTGTAGAGATTGAGCCTGCGCCCGGAACTCAGGTGGATGTCGATGGCCTTCTGCCGTGGCGGCTGAAACATGAACTGGTAATGCTGGCTGATGCGGTCCTGCACGCCTTCTTCCAGGGGGGCGGTTTCGACCTTGCCGTCGTATTTGTGGCTGACAATGTGTCTTTCCCAGTCAAAATCGGCCACGGCCAGCTTGGCCGCATCGGCCCCGCGATGGTGCTCGAAATGCAGCGGGCGCAAGCCGTTTTTGCTGACTTCCCCCTCGCTGACCAGGCGGATATTGCCCTTGGCGAATAGCGCGTAAATGCCGGTCGCCGCCGTCGTGCTTTCGATGCGGTAGCGCTTTCCGTCGTGTTCGAAATGCTCGGTTACCTTGCCGACCTGCTGGCCGCTTTTCAGCACGCGGTAAGTGGCATCAATTTTTTGCGGCGGAGCTGCCTGTGCCGCGAAGCTGGCGAGCGCCAGCGCAATAACGATCAGGCGGCCCATGGCGACCTCAGCGCAGGCGCGGAAGCCTGCGAAATATCCGCTCTCACCCGGTTGTTCTCCAGCGCCAGGCGGCCTTCGGCAAACCAGCGGATGGCCTCGGGGTAGATCTGGTGTTCCTGTTCCAGCACGCGGGCGGCGAGGCTGTCCGGCGTGTCGCCGGGCAATACCGGCACGGCGGCCTGGGAAATGATGGGGCCATGGTCCACGGTGGGCGTGACGAAATGCACGGTGCAGCCGTGGATCCTGACGCCTTCCTGCAGGGCTTTTTCGTGGGTGTCGAGGCCGGGAAAGGCGGGCAGCAGGGCAGGGTGGATATTGATCAGGCGGCCCAGGTAGCGGTTGACGAAATCTGCCGTCAGGATGCGCATGAAACCGGCCAGCACCACCAGATCCGGCCGGAAGCGGTCGATTTCCTCCGCCAGCGCGGTATCAAACTGTGAGCGGCTTGCATGCTGGCGGTGGTCCACCACCGCCGTCGCGACGCCGTGCCGTGCCGCGATTTCCAGGCCTTTGGCTTCAGGCTTGTTGCTGATGACTGCGGCGATCTCCACCGGCAGTCCGGCCTCCAGGATCGCCTGCATGTTGCTGCCGCGCCCGGAGATGAGGATGACAATGCGTTTAATACGGGTCTCGCGCAGCGAGTCTGCATCACTCTCTCCCTGCCTTCGCTTCGGCTGGCTCAGTGCATCGCGACTACGCTCAGGCAACGGGAGAGAGTTAGGAGAGAGGGAAACGGGCATGGCGGTTTTTATTGCGGGTTGTGGCTTAATTTGCCATGCCCGTTCACTCAACGACCGTCTGCGCTTGCCCGTCGGCGCGGGCTTCGATCTGGCCGATGCGCCAGACCTGTTCGCCGCTGGCGGTGAGCGAGCTCATCGCCGCTTCGGCATCTCCGGCGGCCACGATCACGATCATGCCGATGCCGCAATTGAAGGTGCGGTGCATTTCCTTCTCGGCCACGTTGCCTTCCTGCTGCATCCACGAGAACAGCGGCGGCATGGGCCAGCTGGCTTTCCGGATCACGGCGGTGAGGTTTTCCGGCAAAACGCGCGGGATGTTTTCCAGCAGGCCGCCGCCGGTGATGTGGGCCATGCCCTTGACCGGCAGTTCGCCCATCAGCTTGAG
>PQAG01000070.1 GCA_003104895.1 Nitrosomonadales bacterium | reverse complement strand
CGCCTCGTTGCTGCTTTCGGGCAAAAACACCCGGACCAGCTCGACGATCTCGTCGCGATTCAGTACCAGCCGCGTGTCACCGCCGCTGGCATCAAACTCGGCCAGCTTCTTGCGCAACAGCGCCAGCAGCAGGCTCACCGGAAAGGACAGCGGCCGCCGCGCCACCAGGCGGGGCAGCCTGGGCGCTGCATCGTCCCCGCTTTCCGGGCGAGCGCGCAGAAAGGCGTAACCCTCGGACTCGTCGAGCACCAGCTCCAGGCCCAGCACCGCCATGTAATCGCGCACCCGAGCCTGCAAGTTGAGCAAGGTATTCCACAGGCCGGCATCGGCTTCCTGGTAAATCACGCCCTTGAGCAAAAGGATGACCGGCGCCGATAAATCGCCCGTTGCTGCATTTTCCAGTTCCTGCTCCACTGCCCTCACCTCACAAAGATCACGCGCGGCAAGCGCGCCTGTTTCATCTGATCCTGGCCATCCGCCCCGGCCCGCCTCCACACGACGGTCTCGGTCGCATCCTCGTCCACCACGGCCTTGAAAGCATCCCCGGCAAGCTGCAGGTAGGCCACCAGTTCGGCCAGCCCGTGCTGCAGCGGCTGCATCTCGCATAACTCGCTCAGCGTAATTTGCGCGCGGTCCTGCAAGGCATGGCGAATGTGCCGCGCCAGGGCGCCCTTGTCGATCACCACCTGCGCATAAAGCGCCGCCGCGTCCACATTGGCATCGCCCGTCTCCAGCGCCACGTCGGCGAGAACTGGCTTGATGGCCGGGGCATGGAGCGGCCGCTCCAGCGGCAGGTCGATGTCAGCAGCGGTGTCCGCGATCTCCATCACCCCGCCCGGCGGGGGAAATGCCCGCAAGGCCAGCGCCCTGGCCTCGATGCCGCGCAGGATATCCATGATGCGGCGATTTTCCAGCCACGCCTGGTCATCCAGAAAACGCCGCAATTGCTGCGAGAGCTGGGCCACGGTGCGCTGGGTGTGCTCGCCGGCTTCCAGCCAGTCGTAATGCACCCGGCGGGTGCGTGCATCAGGCTTGAGCTCGGCGACCGGCGGCAGGTTCAGGACCCGATCGAGCAGCGCCGACAGTTCTTCCTGCCTGCTGCTGGACATCAGGAAATCCCAGAACGCGCGGAAACTCCTGCCCTGATCGGAGTCGGAAATCGCATCGCGCTCGCCCATGATTTCTTCCAGCAACTCGCCCTTGGAGCCCTCCCACAGCGCGATGCGCTCCCGAACGCGCCGGTCCAGCCCGCGAAAGTTGTGCTCCACCTCGCGGAAGTCGGCGAGCAACTCGCGCGCAATCTGGATGAATTGCTGGAAACGGTCTTTTAACGCAGTGTCGTCGAGCAGAGGAATGTCGCCAGACACAACGCGCGCCATCTCGGCGTCGATCTCGTCGCGCCGCCGCTGCAACTCGGCTATGCGCGCCGTCGGGTCAGTCTCGCTGCCCTCGTTCATCTGCTTGAGCAATTCGAACAGGGTGAGCAGGCGCGATTCAGTGCCGACAAAGCTGCGCTCGGTCAGCGAGCCGAGCCAGGCTATCGCCTTCTCGGTAGCGGGGGTCAGGTCGAAATTCGGTTCATCCGAACCTTGCGCGTAGAACTTGCGCAGCCAGCCCTTTTCGCTGCTCGCCCAGTCATTGAGGTAATCGAGCGCCGGTTTCGGGAATGCTTCCCCGCCCAGGCGTTCCCGCAAGGCAAAAATCTCGTCCTCAAGCGCCTCCACCAGGTCAGCCTGAGCCATCACCCGCACGTTCGGCGCGATGAAGATGCGCTGCAAAAAACTCGCCACCAGCGGCGCATGATCGGAGCGCAGCAATCGCCAGGCCGGGTGGCTCTGGCGCAACAGATCGAGCGTGGCGTAGTCGAGGTTCAATAGACGCGCGCCTTGGGCTGGAATGCCTCCACCGTCAGCGGCTTGAGCCGCACCGGCTTGTAGTCCAGGCGGTTACCTTCGGCGAAATAGAGGGAATGCTTCAGCCATGCCTTGTCGTCGCGCGCCGGGTAGTCGTCGCGTGCATGGGCGCCGCGGCTTTCCTGGCGCGCGGCGGCGGAATGCATGGTGGCCAGCGCCACCGCCATGAGGTTTTCCAGTTCCAGCGCCTCGATGCGGCCGGTGTTGTAGATCCTGCTGTGGTCGCGCAGCACCGCGCCGGGCAGCCGGGCGGCAATTTCCAGCATCTTGTTCACCCCGTCCTGCAGCACCGCCTCGGTGCGGAACACGCCGCAATGGAGCTGCATGGCCTTGCGCATTTCCTCGCGCAGTTCCGGCACGGTAATCCCATCGCCTTTTTTGTCCCAGCGCGCCAGGCGCGCCGCGATGCGCTCCAGCGCCTGCGTGGGCACGGGGCGCGGGAAGGGGTTTTCGCGGCAGTATTCGATCACGTCGTTGCCGGCGGCGCGGCCGAACACGATCAGGTCGAGCAGGGAATTGCTGCCCAGCCGGTTGGCCCCGTGCACCGAGACGCAGGCGCATTCTCCGATGGCGTACAGGCCGGGCACGGCTTCTTCCGGGCCGGTCGCCGTCGGCATCACCACCTGGCCGTGCAGGTTGGTGGGAATGCCGCCCATCATGTAATGCACCGTGGGCACGACGGGGATGGGGTCGGTAGCCGGATCGACATGGGCGAATTTCAGCGCCAGCTCGCGGATGCCGGGGAGGCGCTGCTGGATCACTTCCGGGCCGAGATGGTCGAGCTTGAGCAGCACGTGGTCGCCGTCCTTGCCGCAGCCGCGCCCCTCGAAAATCTCCACCGCCATGGCGCGCGACACCACGTCGCGGCTGGCCAGGTCCTTGGCGTTGGGCGCGTAGCGTTCCATGAAGCGCTCGCCGTTCCTGTTCACCAGGTAGCCGCCTTCGCCGCGCACCCCCTCGGTGATCAGCACCCCGGCGCCATATACGCCAGTGGGGTGGAATTGCCAGAACTCCATGTCTTCCAGCGGGATGCCGGCCCGGAGCGCCATCCCCAGGCCGTCTCCGGTGTTGATCAGGGCGTTGGTGGTGGCGGAAAAGATGCGCCCTGCCCCGCCGGTGGCCAGGATGGTGGCGCGCGCCTCGATGAAGACCGGCTCGCCGGATTCGATCCCCAGCGCCACCACGCCCTGGGAATAGCCTTGCTCGTCCATCACCAGATCGACGGCGAAATATTCCTCGAAGAAATGGGTGCGCGCCGCGATGTTGCGCTGGTACAGGGTATGCAGCATGGCGTGGCCGGTGCGGTCGGCCACCGCGCAGGTGCGCACGGCGGGCGCGCCGCCGTACTCCTGGGTCATGCCGCCGAAGGGGCGCTGGTAGATCCTGCCGTTCTCCAGGCGGTCGAAGGGCATGCCGAAATGCTCCAGCTCGATCACCGCCTCGTTGGCCTGGCGGCACATGAACTCGATGGCGTCCTGATCGCCGAGGTAGTCCGAACCCTTGACCGTGTCGTACATGTGCCAGTGCCAGTTGTCCTCGCTCACGTTGCCGAGGCTGGCGGCAATGCCGCCCTGCGCGGAGACGGTGTGGGAGCGGGTGGGAAACACCTTGGACACCACCGCCACCTTGAGGTCGGCGTGGGCCAGCTGGAGCGCGGCTCTTAAACCCGCACCACCCCCTCCAATAATAACGGCATCGAAAGTCCGCTTGGCAATCGTCATCACACGCTCCACAAAATCTGCACCGCCCACGCCGCATAGGCCAGCAGGGCAAGGATCACCGCCACGTGCAGGGCCAGGCGAATCACGGGGGGGTGGACGTAATCCATGAAAATGTCGCGCATCCCCACCCAGGCGTGGACAAACACGCTGAACAGGAACAGCAGGCTAAAGAGGCGCACGGCTTCGCTGTGGAACAGGCCCTGCCAGGAGGCAAACGTCAGCGGCCGGGTCAGCAGGAAGCCGGTCAGGAACAGCGTGTAGCAGGCCATCACCACGGCGGTGACGCGCTGGATCAGCCAGTCCTTGAGGCCGTAGTGGGCGCCGCTGACAATGCGCTTCACCATAGCCAGAATCCAAGCAGGATAACTGCAGCAATACTGACCACGAGCACCAGCCTGGCGCTGAAGCGCGCCTGCGGCAGGTCCACGCCAATGTCGCAATCCAGCGCGAGGTAGCGCAGGCCCATGCAGAAATGGTGCAGATAGCCCCAGATCACGCCGATCAGCAACAGCTTCACCAGCGGCAGCCGGAACCAATCCTGCACCTCAGCGAATCCCTGCTCCGACGCCAGGCTCAACTGCAGCACGTAAAGCAGCAGAGGCAGCAGCAGGAACAGCAGCGCGCCGCTCATGCGGTGCATGATCGAAACGACACCCGGCAGCGGCAACCTGATTTTGAACAGACTGAGGTAGACCGGGCGACGAGTA
>PQAG01000069.1 GCA_003104895.1 Nitrosomonadales bacterium | reverse complement strand
TGCTCGCAGACCGCCTGCGCGCTCATGTTTCCCGTCTTGCCCTGGATATCGGAGAGCGCCACGTATTCCGGCCGGAAGCGCTGCATGCAGCCGCCGACTACATTCGCAGCGAATGGGCCGCCCAGGGTTACCAGATCAATTCGCAGAATTACCAGGCCTTTGACGTGACAAGCGAAAATCTGGAAGTGTGCCGCACAGGCAAGACCCACCCCGGCGAAATCATTCTGGTGGGCGCGCACTACGACACCATCACGGGTTCGCCCGGCGCAGACGACAACGCCAGCGGGATCGCGGCTCTCCTGGAGCTCAGCCGCCTTTTCGCCGCGATAGAAACAGCGCGCACCTTGCGCTTCGTGGCCTTCGTCAACGAGGAGCCGCCCTTCTTTTTCTGGGGCCAGATGGGCAGCAGGGTTTATGCCGAAGCCGCGAAGGCGCGCGGCGAGAACATCCGCCTCATGATTTCCCTGGAGATGCTGGGATCATACAGCGACAAGCCGGGCAGCCAGGGCTACCCGCCGCTGCTGCGGCACTTTTATCCGGACCGGGCAAATTTCATCGCCATGGTTTCAAACCGCGCCTCCCGCAAGGAACTGCAGCGCCTGGCCGCGGCTTTCAAGGCGCACTCGGATTTCCCCGTGGAAACGCTCGCCACGTTCGAATTTGTTCCCGGTGTGGCCTGGAGCGATCACCTCTCCTTCTGGCGCCAGGGGTACCCGGCAATCATGGTCACCGACACTGCCTTCTATCGCAATGCAGCCTACCATTCTGCCGATGACACGCCGGCGAAGCTGAACTACCCGGCGATGGGGGAGGTGGTAGAAGGATTGTTCCATGCCCTGATGGCACTTGAATTGCCGTAGCATCGAGCAAGCCAATGCAGCCAATCCCGCGCAAGAAAAAAACTGTCCGGCAGCCGGGCAGCCCTTTCCCTTCAAACCATGAATCACATGGAAGTGAAATCAAGATTCAGGTGCGGCGAATCTGCATCCACCATATTCTGGCCGATCATTTCCCAGGCATCCGGATCTATGATGTCTTCGGCAGGATGGCGCGCAAATGCCGGGAACGAGGTCAGGAGGGAGGCGAGTACTGCGGTTTGAATGGCTTTTTTCATATTCCAATTCCTGTAAAATTCATAAATATCAAACGGATCATTCAACCCCTCGCGTTCGCCCCTGAAACGGCTGAAGCGCTGCGGCGACCGTCGATGTGAAGCATGATAGGGACCAGAGGTTTCCGGGCTATATCATCCGCATATAACAAGATGTAACGAGATGTTTCAAGGCCTCGAAGCGCGGCCTGAACTTGACCCTCACAATGATTCAGCACTGGCAGACAAGATGAAAAACAGCATAGACGCCCACGTCGAGTTTTCTTTCAAGGGCGAGACATATGCGCCTTCTGCAACTATCGACCTGGATGACCTTCTCGAGCATCACGGCTCGCTCCCGCAGATTCATGCGCTCCTGGCTGAAAAGCATGGCATCGACACCTATTCCTATCTGTATGAAGTCATGCAGGAGACGGAGATCATTTTCTCCAACGCCGAAGGACTGGCCGCCGAATTCCTGATTAACGGGGAGTTTGATATGGAGACATTTGCCGCACGCTGGCAGGAAAACCGGATTCTCGGCCAGTTGCAGGCTATCGCCCTGCGCGAACTGGGGGTTGATCATCTCGATCGGCATCCGGCGCTCAAAAACGCGCTATTCCAGGCCTACCGCCTGGGCAAGATCTCCGGATGTTAGGCAAACCCCCTATGCCAGAATATCAGCATCCTCCCGGATCCTGTTCCGGACAATCCTCGGTTTTCATATCTGCCTCACTAGACCATTAAAAATAATGACAGTGATATAATAATATTTTATGGAGAAAAGTTGCATGCAATTGGATGGCGCGGTACTGCATGAGATCGCCCTGGAGATGGGCATTACCGATGACGAAATCAGCACGCGCAAGGCTTTCCTTGAGTTTGGCGAAAGCGACATCGCGCATCTCCGGATATTGCACGATGAACTGAAGGGTATACGCGCAGAGGTGGTCGACGCCTTCTACAACCATCTCCTTTCTTTCGGCGAAACCCGCGCACTGCTCGGCGATGACAGCCATGTCGAGCACCTCAAAAGCACCCAGAGCCAGTATCTCGACGGCCTGACCGCAGGGGAGTATGGCCGCAGCTACACTTGCGACCGCCTGCGCATCGGCATCGCGCTTCAGCGCATCGGGCTGGGCCCCAAGTGGTATCTGGGCGCCTACCACAAATATCTTTCCATGCTTTTCCCGCATCTGTGGGAAGAGGGCGGCCTCGCCGATCAGGCCACCCTGGAGAACATGCGCGCCCTGCTCAAGGTCGTCTTCTTCGACATGGGCATCGCCATCGATACCTATATCCACGACCGGCAGAAGAATATCAGCCTCAAGATGTCGCAACTGGCCGCGCTCAATCAGGTTGCCGCCGCGCTCACCTCTTCGCTCAGCCTGCGCGAGGTGCTCGACGAAGTGATGCGCTGCGCCATCGCCTTCACCCATTCGAAAGCTTCATGCATCGCCTTTTACGACCAGGCCGAGGGGCTGTTCAAGGAATGGGTGACCCAGGGCCTGTCCGAACACTTCGTCAGCCACATGGAATTCCGGCGCGGCGGCCTGGCGGACGAAGCGTTCACCTCTGGCGCTTACGTGCCCAGCAACGACCTTCCCGGCACCCGCCATCAACTCAGCCGCCTGGCGCGGGAAGAGGGCATCCGTTCCTTCGCCTGCCTGCCGCTGACCTTCCACAGCCAGCCCCTGGGCGTGCTGTATGTGTATCGCGATGACCGCGACGAATTCGAACCAGACGAAATCGAATTGCTCACCACCTTCGCCAACCTGGCGGCGGGCGCCGTCAACAATGCCCGCCTCCACGCCAGGATGACCGACCTGGCCAGCATGGACGGCCTGACGGGGCTCAGCAACCGGCGCACCTTCGACGAACGCCTGAGCATCGAGGCCGCCCGCTGTATGCGCTACCAGAACCGCTACTCCATGCTGATGCTGGACGTGGACCATTTCAAGAAGGTCAATGACAGCTACGGCCACCCGGCCGGGGACGCCGTGCTGCGCTTTCTGGCCGGCCTGTTGCGCTGCCAGGTGCGGACCGCCGTGGACATGGTGGCGCGCTTCGGCGGCGAGGAGTTCGCCATCCTGCTGCCCGAGACCGACAAGGCTGGCGCCTACTGCGTCGCAGAAAGGATCAGGCGTGCCATGGAAAAATCCCGCATCCCGCTCCCCAGCGGCGAAAGCATCGGCGTGACGGTGAGCATCGGCATCTGCGGGCATCCCGACAGCGGCTATTCTGCCGGAGAGATTGTCGCGAATGCAGACAAGGTGCTCTACCGCGCCAAGCAGGAAGGGCGCAACTGCACCAGGGTGTTCGGGGATTTACCCGATTACATCGCCTGCCCGGGCTGAGGCCGGCGGGACATCACCCCCTTCCCCCTGAAAAGGGGGACTGAGGGGGTTAACGCTTGCCGTGCGTGGCGGCCCCATTGATGGCATACATCGGCTAATATGCGGAAACAGGACCAACCACGCACGCCATGATGCTGAAAAAGTTTCTTCCCTACCTGGTTTCGGAATCCACGCCCCTGAGCATGGGCGAGAAGCTGCGCGCCACGTTCGCCGCCTTCGCCGCCACCCTCGCCGTGGGGCTGGCCAGCAGCCAGTTTCTGCAGGGCAGCGGGCTGCACATCATGGTCACCTCCATGGGCGCTTCGGCGGTGCTGCTGTTCGCCGCACCCCATAGCCCGCTCACCCAGCCCTGGCCGCTGGTCGGCGGCCATCTGATTTCCGCCTTCATCGGCATCGCCTGCGCCAAGCTGGTGCCGGACTTGTGGGTCGCCACCGCGCTGGCGGTTTCCCTCTCCATCCTGGCAATGCATTTCACCCACAGCCTGCACCCGCCGGGCGGCGCCATCGCCCTGATGGCCGTGCTGGGCAGCCGCCACGGCCTCGCCAGCGATTTTTCCTTCGTGATCGCCCCGGTGGGGCTCAATGCCCTGCTGATGCTGCTCATGGCGCTGGCCCTCAACAACCTGCTGGGGCGCCGCTACCCCGCCCGCGCCTTCCCGGCCAGGGACAAGAAACACCAGCATGACGACCCCAAGCCGCTCGACCGCATCGGCATCGACAAGAACGACCTGCAGCAGGCCCTGCGCGACATGGACGTCTATCTCGACGTCAGCGAGGCGGACCTGAACCAGGTCTACCGCCGGGCCGGCATGCACGCCTACCGGCGCAGGATGGGCGAGATCACCTGCGGCGACATCATGTCGCGCGACATCACCTCGGTCGAATTCGGCACCGAGCTGGAGGAAGCCTGGGCGCAACTGCGCTTCCACAAGATCGGCGCCATTCCGGTGCTGGACCCGGCGCGGCGCGTGATCGGCATCATCTCGCTGGTGGATTTCCTCAAGCGGGCCAACCTCAAGACCTACGAAACCTTCGAGGACAAGCTGATCAAGTTCATCCGCCGCACCCCCGGCCTGAGCTCGGAAAAGCCCGAAGTGGTAGGCCAGATCATGGCCACGCCCGCGATCACGGTTCAGGAAGACATGCACATCCTGGAACTGGTGCCCCTCCTCTCCGACCACGGCCTGCACCATATCCCCATCGTCAACGCCGAGCGGCGGCTGGTAGGGATGGTCACCCAGTCCGACCTGATCGCGGCGCTGTACGCGGGCGGAACGAAGCAGGGCTGAACGGCCGCCGCGCCATCACCCCGCGCCCGGATGGATGATCTGGGTTAAAATGGCACCTTTCACTGTTTGCCAAGAGCCAGATCATGCCCCTGTCCACCCTCACCGCCCTCTCCCCGCTCGACGGACGCTATCACAGCAAAATCGACGGCCTTCGCCCCTATTTCAGCGAATTCGGCCTGATTCACCACCGAGTGCGGGTGGAAGTGGAATGGCTCAAGGCGCTGAGCCGGGAGACCGCCATCGCCGAGGTGCCGCCCTTCTCCGCCGCCACCGTGGCCGAGCTGGACCGGCTGGTCGCGGACTTTTCAGAAGCCGACGCTGAGGCGGTGAAGGACATCGAGAAAACCACCAACCACGACGTCAAGGCGGTCGAATACTGGCTCAAGAACAAACTCGCCGGCAACGCCGAGGTGATGAAAGTGAGCGAATTCATCCACTTCGCCTGCACTTCGGAAGACATCAACAACCTCTCCCACGCCCTGATGCTCAAATCGGCGCGCGAGAACGTGATGCTGCCCGGCCTGGAGAAAGTCATCGCCAAGCTGCGCGAACTGGCGCACGCCCTCGCCGCCCAGCCCATGCTGTCGCGCACCCACGGCCAGCCCGCTTCGCCTTCCACTGTCGGCAAGGAACTGGCCAACGTGGTGTACCGCCTGGAACGCCAGAAGGCGCGCATCGCCGGGGTGGAAATCCTCGGCAAGATCAACGGCGCGGTGGGTAACTACAACGCCCACCTCTCCGCCTATCCGGAAATCAACTGGGAAAAATTCGCGCAACATTTCGTCGAAGGCCTGGGCCTGAGCTTCAACCCCTACACCATCCAGATCGAGCCGCACGACTACATGGCCGAGCTGTTCGACGCCTTCGGCCGCGCCAACACCATCCTGATCGACATGGACCGCGACATCTGGGGCTATATCTCGCTCGGCTATTTCAAGCAGAAGGTCAAGGCGGGCGAAGTCGGCTCCTCCACCATGCCGCACAAGGTCAACCCGATTGATTTCGAGAACTCGGAAGGCAACCTCGGCCTGGCCAACGCGGTGCTGCGCCACCTCTCCGAAAAGCTGCCGGTCTCGCGCTGGCAGCGCGACCTCACCGACTCCACCGTGCTGCGCAACATGGGCGTGGGCTTAGGGTACGCACTGCTGGCTTATGAGTCCACCCTGCGCGGCCTGGGCAAGCTGGAAGTCAACCCGCAGCGCCTCGACGACGACCTCGACCACAACTGGGAAGTGCTGGCCGAACCGATCCAGACCGTGATGCGCCGTTATGGCGTCGCCAACCCCTACGAGCAGTTGAAGGAACTCACGCGCGGCAAGAGCGGCATCAACCGAGAAACGCTGCACGCCTTCATCCAGGGACTGGCGATACCCGAAGGCGAAAAAGCGCGCCTGCTGCAAATGACGCCGGGCAATTACATCGGCATCGCGGTCGAGCTGGCGAAGCGCGTCTAAGCATGCAGCAGGAAGACATTCGTTGGAAACAGCGTTTCGAAAACTACAAACGCGCACTGGATCGCTTGGCCGAGGGCGTCGCACTCAGCCAGCAGAGGCCGCTCAGCCAACTGGAAAAACAGGGTCTGATTCAGGGCTTCGAGTTCACATTCGAGCTGGGATGGAATGTGTTGCGCGATTTTTTGCGCGACCGCGGCATCGAGAGAATCATCGGATCTCGTGATGCCATCCGGGAAGCCTTTTCCGCTGGTTTGATTGAAGATGGCGAGGCCTGGATGGAAATGCTGAAAGATCGCAACCTGGTGTCGCACACTTACAATGAAGACGTGGCGGAAACCATCAGCGCCCACATTCTTGACCGATATTTCAAGCAGTTCGAGAAGCTCCGCTCAGACATGCAGGAATGGGCCGCTCAGCCATGAGCAAACATGGCCTGCCGGACACCGCTGTCGCCAAGCTGCAATCCGTCTTCGCCGCCCATCCCCATGTCGAGCAGGTCATCCTGTACGGCTCGCGCGCCAAAGGCAACTACCGCCCCGGCTCCGACATCGACCTGACCATCGTCGGCGATGCCGTGGACTGGCAGGAACTGCTGCGCATCGACAATGAAATCGACGATCTGCTTTTGCCCTACAAATGGGACCTGTCGCTGATCAGACAGATCGATAACCCGGATTTGCTGGACCATATCCGGCGGGTCGGCGTAGTTTTTTACCCCGCATAGCCCCCTTCATCGCACACACCTGCATGCACTTGCCATGCGGCCTGCTCAGACTTCACTCACCGGCTCACACGCTCCAGCCTGGCCATTCCGGTCCATGACCAGTTCTTGGATTGGCTGCTGGAACTATCTACTCGAATGACTGTTTACAAGTAATTCTTACGCCATCGCGTTTCCCAGCAAAATCATCGCCCCCATGCAGGCTCACTTGTTGAGCCTTTTGAGTCTCATACTTGCCGCTCCAATCATTAAGGGAGTTGCTGACATGTGCATGAGGAGAAGGTGCCCCGCATTTTATCTACAGGATCTTTTCAGTGACCCGGATTTCTGGGTATTTGTGGTTTCACTCGTCGTGTCGCCAATAGTCATTTTTAACCTGCTGGCGTAGCCGCATGATGCTCGACGTATTTCAGATTCTCTCTGTTGTATTTGGACTGACCGGCAACGTCCTCATCAACTGCAGAAACTCGAATGGCTTCAGGTACTGGATTGCATCGAACTGCATCGCGATTGGCGTAATGGCGATGGCAAATCTGTGGTGGATGATGATCATGTTTTTTGCTTACCTGGTTCTGGCTATGGATGGCTTAAGAAAATGGAATTCAGAAATCAATCCATCAGTTTCGTCAAAATCTCAGGTTTGAGGCAATAAAAACAACCTGAAGCGCAAGAAGTTGGCCGTGCGAAAAAGATTTTCGAGAAAGCTAAAGTTCCGGCATCGATTTTTGAATATAGCGATGGTGTTCACAAAATAAGGGGGAAATAATGCGCGCATGTATTCATCGTGGCAGCAAGCAAATTGGCGGGAGTTGTGTGGAGATTGAGCATGAAGGCCAACGATTATTGATCGACCTTGGCTTGCCTCTGGACGCCGAAAGTAATGACAGCCAGTATCTTCCACCCATTGGGGCTCTGGATGGGAGTGACCCATCCCTATTGGGTATCCTGATTTCACATCCTCATCTTGATCATTTCGGGTTACTTGCGCATATCTCTCCCAGCATCCCGATTGGCATGGGGGCGGCGGCTCGCAGAATTCTGTCCGCCGCGGCACCATTCCTTCCGGGTAACTGGCCGATTCCAGCGCCAGGCTGGGATTACGAGACGGGACAATCCTTCGCAACCGGCTCCTTCCGAATCACCCCTTATCTGGTGGACCACTCAGCTTACGATGCCTATGCTTTCCTGATTGAGGCGGGAGGAAAGCGGTTGTTCTATAGCGGAGATTTCCGCGCCCATGGCCGAAAGTCTGCACTGTTCGAGCGTCTTGTAGCCAACCCTCCTGGCGGGGTGGATGCACTGCTAGTGGAAGGCTCATCACTGGGGAGACTTGGCGCGGATGAACACTTTCCCACCGAAGCAGAAATCGAAGCACAGCTTATCCAGTCCTTCTCCGCAACGGATGGCTTAGCCATGGTCCACACCTCGGTACAGAACATCGACCGCATTGTTTCCATCCTGCGTGCCTGCCGAAAAACGGGGCGCAAACTGGTGATTGACCTTTACGCAGCAGCGATACTGGAGGCCACTGAAAACAGGAACCTTCCTCAGTCAGACTGGCCGGATGTCGCCTTGTTTGTTCCCCGTGCACAGAGGCTACAGATCAAAGAAAACGCCTGGTTCGATCTGCTGAATAAGCACTCAAAAAACCGAATTTTTATAGAAACTCTGCAAAGTGTCGCCAAACAATCGACAGTGCTATTCCGCCCTTTGCATCGCTACGATCTTGAAAAAGGAAACTGTCTCGAAGGTGCCAGCTATATCTATTCTCAATGGGAAGGATACTGGGAGCAAGGCATGTATGATGATTTGCGTAGCTGGCTTGAACGCAACAATATCAAGAAGCAAAGCATTCACACATCCGGCCATGCCAGCCCGGCAGATTTGAAAACCTTTGTGGCGTCACTAGCGCCCAAAAAGGTTGTTCCCATCCACAGCTTTACTCCAGAACGCTATCCGGAGATGTTTGCCCACGTTGAACCACATCACGACGGTGAGTGGTGGGAGGTTTAACAATGCCAGATGACAAAACCACTAGCACGATGAGCCCGTCAGGCCGAGAGAAAACCTCTAAAGCCAGCAAGAAGCCACGCTATCGGTGGATTTGCGCCTTGCCGGCACAACAAATAGGAAACTTCTTGTTCCTGCCACTCACCTCGACCAAGGAACTGGCTTCGGAAGGTCGCTCCATGCGGAACTGCGTAGCTCAGTACGACGAGATATGTGCAATTGGAGTTTATCAGGTGTTCTCTGTACGTGATCT
>PQAG01000068.1 GCA_003104895.1 Nitrosomonadales bacterium | reverse complement strand
GCTTTCCCTTGAATCTGGAGCGGGAAACGAGATTCGAACTCGCGACCTATACCTTGGCAAGGTATCGCTCTACCAACTGAGCTATTCCCGCAATTGAGAAGCCGCCATTTTAATGATTTGGCCCCTGATGTCAAGCATCACGCGCCATCAATTTTGCCCGGCAATCTGAGGCCAGGCCTTCTTCAGATAATAAGCCATTGACCACAAAGTCAAAATTGCAGCAATATAAATCAGGATCGTTCCCACGGCTTGTGAGTCAAACATTCCCGCGACCGGATCGTGATACAGCAAAAGCAGGATGGCGGYCATCTGCGCCGTGGTYTTGAGCTTGCCGATGAAAGAGACGGCGACATTCTTGCTCTTGCCGATCCCCGCCATCCATTCACGCAGGGCAGAGATCGCAATTTCTCGCCCGATGATGATCAGGGCAATGCCSGCATCCACCCGCTGCAGCTTGACCAGCACGACCAGCGCTGCAGCCACCATGAGCTTGTCTGCAACCGGGTCGAGAAAGGCGCCAAAAGCGGATGTCTGGTCCAGGGCGCGCGCCAGATAGCCGTCCAGCCAGTCGGTCACGGCCGCCACGACGAAGATGGCGGTGGCGTAAAAATTGACCGCATGCGGTTCGATCCATGATGCCGGCAGATAGAAAACCGCGACGAACACCGGGATCAGCACGATCCTGAGCCAGGTGAGAAGATTGGGTATATTTAATGGCATAAAATAGTTTTCAGTTCTCAGTTCTCAGTGTTCAGTTCTCAGCCTGAAGCAACCCTCTCCATGGCGCTCTGACTGACAACTGATAACTGCCGACCGACAACTTAATGCAACTCCTGATAAATTTTTTCCGCCAGCGCACGGCTGATGCCTTCCACCTGGGCCAGTTCGTCCACATTCGCCTCGGCCACTCCTTTCAGGCCGCCAAAACGTGCCAGCAGGCGCTGCCGCCGCTTGGCTCCGATGCCGCAGATATCCTCCAGCGACGAGTGGGTGCGCGCCTTGCCGCGCCTGGCGCGATGCCCGCTGATGGCAAAACGGTGCGCCTCGTCCCGAACCTGCTGGATCAGGTGCAGGGCCGGGCTATCCTTGGGCAATTGTAACGGTTTGTCGCGTTCGGGGAAAACAAGCTGCTCCAGCCCCGGCTTGCGTGCCTCCCCCTTGGCCACCCCGGCCACTGCCACGTCATTCAGCCCCAGTTCGGTGAGAATCTCCATCGCGCTGCCGAGCTGTCCCTTGCCGCCGTCGATCAGGATCAGGTCGGGCATCCTGCCCTCGCCCGCCGCAATCTTGCGGTAGCGCCGCTCCAGCACCGAGCGCATCGCGGCATAATCATCCCCCGGCGTGATGCCGCTGATGTTGTAGCGCCGGTACTCGCCATTGCGCATGTCGCCCTGGTCGAACACCACGCACGAGGCCACTGTCGCCTCGCCCATGGTATGGCTGATGTCGAAGCACTCGATGCGCTGCAGGCCATCGGGCAAATCCAGCGCCTGCTGCAGGGCCAGCAAGCGCGCTTCCTGGTTGGCCTGCTGGCTGAGGCGCTGCTCCAGCGCAAGGCGGGCATTGGTGAGAGCCATTTCCACCCACACCCGGCGTTCGCCCGCCGGCCGGCTGTTGATCTGCACCTTGTGCCCTGCCTGCTCGCTCAGCAATGCTTCCAGCGCTGCGCCATCGATAGCCTCGCTGACAAGAATCTGGCGCGGCACGAACTGGTTCAGGTAATGCTGACCGAGAAAGGCCTCCAGCGCTGTTGCGGTATCGCATTGACCGGCGTGGCTGGGGAAAAAGCTCTTGTCGCCCAGATGCCGCCCGCCGCGCACCATCACCAGATTGACGCACACCATGCCCTGCTTTTCGCAGCAGGCGACGACGTCGGCATCCGCCCCGCTGCCGCTGCTGACGTACTGCTTTTCCTGCACCCGGCGCAGGGCGCCGATCTGGTCGCGGTACAGCGCGGCTTCCTCATAGCGCAGCTGCTCCGCGGCCAGCTGCATCTTTTCCATCAGCGTTTCCATCACCTGCTGGTCCCTGCCCTGCATGAACAGGGCCGCATTGTGCACGTCGGCGCGGTAGTGCCCTTCGTCGATCAGGCCGACGCAGGGCGCGGTGCAGCGCTGGATCTGGTGCAGCAGGCAGGGGCGTGAGCGGTTGTTGAAGACGCTGTCCTCGCAGGTGCGCAGGCGAAATATCTTCTGCAGCAACTGCATGCTCTCCTTGACCGCGCCGGCGTTCGGAAAGGGACCGAAATACTGGTTGCCCTTGTGCTGCACGCCGCGATAGTAGGCCAGGCGCGGAAAACGGTGCCCGCTGAGCATGATGTAGGGATAGGACTTGTCGTCGCGGAACAGGATGTTGAAGCGCGGCGCCAGCGACTTGATCAGGTTGTTTTCCAGCAGCAATGCTTCGGCCTCGCTGCGCGTCACCGTGGTTTCGATGGCGGCGATCTGCGACACCATCAGGCGTGTGCGCGGCACATGGCCGGTCTTCTGGAAATATGACGAAACGCGCTTCTTCAGGTCGCGCGCCTTGCCGACGTAGATCACCTCCCCCGCCGCATTGAGCATGCGGTATACCCCTGGAAGATGGGTCAGGCTGGCGAGAAAGGCTTTGCTGTCGAACATCGGGGCCAACTATTCCTCGTCGAGCAGCTTCCCGGCAATCGCCCAGTTTTCATCCGGCAGCTCGTCAAAAGCGATGTAGGTATAAGACTTTGGTTTCAGCGCGATACGCTCCAGCGTATCGGTGATTTCCTCGGCGATTTTCTGCTTTTGCTCGCGGCTCAGGCTGCCGGCGATGCGGATGTTGACGTAGGGCATGGGGAAGCTCCATCAAGATGATTACGGACATCGGCAAACACCGCCTCGAACATCCCGGCAGTGAGCCGTCGGGTCTGGGTGTTGTAGCGGCTGCAGTGATAGCTGTCGTAAAGCGCCAGCCCGCTGGGCAGGTCGTAGCGGGCAGCATGCGCAAAGGGATAATCCCTGATCTTCAACCCTTGCGCCCACAGCGCCGCCTGATGCGCCACGTTACCCAGGGCCAGCACCGCCGTGCCGCGCGGCAAGGCAGCCAGCTCCTCGCGCAGAAAGGCATTGCATTGCCGGATCTCGGCGGTTTCCGGCTTGTTCTGCGGCGGCAGGCACTTCACCGCATTGGTGATGCGGCAGCCGAGAAGTTTCAGGCCATCGCCGGCACTGACGGATTCGGGCCCGGAGGCAAAGCCGAAACGATGCAGGGTCTGATAAAGCAGAATCCCCGCATGGTCGCCGGTAAACGGCCGCCCGGTGCGGTTGGCGCCGTGCATGCCGGGCGCCAGGCCAACGATCAGCAGGCGCGGCTTTTCATCGCCAAAGGGCAGGACCGGGCGGGCATGATAAGCGGGATTTTCCGCCTTGACCGCATCGAGGAAGCTGGCCAGGCGCGGGCACTGGCGGCAGGAAGACAGACTCATCCACTATGCCCACAAGAATTTGTCGGATCATCCAGCGGCAGGTTGCCCTCGTGGATGCCGATGCTGCCCACGGCGTGCACCGCCTTGATGAAATCGGGATCTTCGTGCAGTTTCGCCATGGAAAGCGGGTGGGGCTTGCCGTGCATGCGCACCAGCCGCGCCATGCTGACAGCCGGCATGGTGTAGCGCAGCCCGGCCAGCAGTTCGTCCGCATCGTCCGGCTTGTTGCACAGGAGCACCATGTCGCAGCCCGCCTTCAGGGCCGCTTCCGCTCTTTGCACCGGCCCGCCGGCCACATGCGCGCCGGCCATGGAAAGATCGTCGCTGAAAATCACCCCTTCGAAGCCCAGCCGCTTGCGCAGGATGTCCTTCAGCCACACGCTGGAAAAACCCGCCGGGTTCGGGTCAACGCGGGGATAGATAACATGGGCGGGCATGATGGCGGCCATGCCGAAACCGATCATTTGCTGGAACGGCAGCAGGTCCTCCATCTCGATGTCGGAAAAGGGGCGCTCGTCCACCGGCACCTCGTGGTGCGAATCGGCTTTTACAAAGCCATGTCCGGGGAAATGCTTGCCCACCGCTGCCATGCCGCCCTGCTTGAGGCCCAGCATCAGGTGATGCGCCAGATCGGAGATGGCGTGCGGCTTGCGGTGAAAGGCGCGGCTGCCGATCACGCCGCTGGCGCCGAAGTCGATGTCCAGCACCGGCGTGAAGCTCAAATCCACCCCATGGGCGCGCAGCTCGGCGGCGAGGACATAGCCGGTCTGCTGGGCGAGGGTTTTTGCGCGGCTGTGATGTTCGTCCCAGATCATGCCCAGTTCGCGCATCGGCGGCAGGCGGGTGAAGCCCTCCTTGAAGCGCTGCACCCTGCCCCCCTCGTGGTCCACTGCAATGAGCAGGTGCGGCGTGCGCAGGGCATGGATTTCGGCGGTGAGCTGGCGCAGCTGCTCTGGGGACTCATAATTGCGGCTGAACAGGATCACCCCGCCCGCCAGCGGATGATTCAGCCGCCGCCGGTCGTCGTCGTTGAGTTGCGTTCCTGCCACGTCCAGCATCACCGGGCCCAGCGACATGCCTGCTCCTTATTTTTCAAGAATGACGAAAGCCGCCGCCATTTCCTTCTCGTCGCTGATGGAAAGATGGTGGCTGCGGATGGCGTGGCGCGCCAGCAAGGCCGCCAGCTCGGGACCAAAATCCAGAATGGGCTTTCCCAGCACGTCGTGGGCCACGCGGATATTGTGCCAGGTGGCCGGGGCGCGAATGCCCGTGCCAAGCGCCTTGGCGAAGGCCTCCTTGGCGGCGAAGCGCTTGGCCAGAAAGCGCGCAGGCTGGCTGGCCTCGGCAAAACCGGCCCACTCCTGAGGCGCCAGAATGCGTTGCGCGAATGGCTCGCCGTGGCGTTCCCAGGCTGCCGCGATGCGGCTGGTGGAAACGATATCGGTGCCGATGCCGAAAATCATCAAGGCAAGCCCATGCCCGCCAACTCGCCGTCATTGCGAGCACAGCGAAGCAATCCTGCTTGCTTCAACCGGGATTGCTTCGTCACTTCGTTCCTCGCAATGGCACCGCCGCGGCCACCATCAGGGATTTCATCTCGCGCACCGCATTCTCCCAGCCAACGAACAGCGCGTGCGCCACGATGGCGTGGCCGATATTGAGCTCTCCCATGCCGGGCAAGGCAGCGACGGGCTGCACGTTGTGGTAATGCAAGCCATGCCCGGCATTGACCCGCAAGCCGATGGACTGGCCATAGGCCACGGCATCGGCGATGCGGGCAAATTCCTGCTGCTGCCCGGCATGACTGCCAGCATCGGCGTAATGGCCGGTATGGATTTCCACCACCGGCGCGCCGGCGGCCTTCGATGCATCCAGTTGTTTGCGGTCGGCATCGATGAACAAGGACACGCGGATGCCCGCCGCGCCCAGTGCGGCGCAAGCTGCTTGCACCTTGCCGAAATGGGTCACCACGTCCAAGCCGCCCTCGGTGGTCAGCTCCTCGCGTTTTTCCGGCACCAGGCACACGTCCTGCGGGCGGATGCGCAGCGCAATCCGAACCATCTCATCTGTCACCGCCATTTCCAGGTTCATGCGCGTCTGCAATACCTGGCGCAGAATCTCCACGTCCGCGTCCTGGATGTGGCGCCGGTCCTCGCGCAGGTGCAGGGTGATCACGTCCGCCCCGGCGGATTCCGCCGTCAGCGCCGCCTGCACCGGGCTGGGATAAAGCGTGCCGCGCGCCTGGCGCAGGGTGGCTACGTGGTCGATATTGACGCCGAGCTGTATCGTCATAAACGCTGTAAATCCTTCAATAATTGCCGCGTATGCAGCGTCTGGTCGCCCAGGTAGTGGTTGAGCAGGGTGCGCATCAGCGCCTTGCCCTGCTGCAGCGTGAGCGGATCGCTGTAATCGTCGGCCGCCAGATCGAGCAGGGTTTTGCCGCGCAATTCTACACCGTTTTGCCTCCCCGATTGCCGCACCGGGCCGCGCTCGATCACGTAGCGATACCCTTCCTCCGCCACCACCGGAATCCCCGACCCGGCTTCGCAGTCCAGCGTCAGCGCGTAACCCAGCTCCTGCAGCAGGCGTTTCTCGAAGCGGCGCAAAATGGCCTCATAATCCGTGCGCCGCGCCAGCTCCTGCAGGGTCTGCTGGTAATACAGGAAAAGCTGCTCATGAGGATCGTCGCGATGCAGCAGCTTGAGCAGCAGTTCATTCAGATAAAAACCGCACATCAGCGCCATGCCCTGCAGCAGCGGCTGCCCGCCCTGCCACTCGGCGCTGTGCAGCGTGCGCAGCTCGCCCTTGCCGAACCAGCTCAAAGCAAGCGGCTGGAAGGAAAGCAGCAAGCCGCGCACCGCCGATTTCGGCCGCCGCGCGCCGCGCGCCATCAGCGGCAAACGGCCGTGGTTCTGGCTGAAGACCTCGACGATCAGGCTGGTCTCGCGGTAGGGATAGGCATGCAAGACATAGGCTGGCTGGTCCTCCAGCCGGGTTTTATTCGCGGTCACCATCACTCAAATTCAGATCAAAGGCGGTCGAGCAGGCTTTCCACGCCCCTGCCGCCACGGTTGAGGACGTGAGTATAAATCATTGTCGCGGACGCGGTCACGGATGGCTTCATCCCCTGCGTCGGGAACAACTACGCCGGCGGGCTCACCCGCCCGGGCAAGCCGGGCCAGCAGAATGGCGCCGCGCCGGCCGGTCTTGATCCGCTCAACGGGCGGCGGGGGATCGATGAAGGCGCTGTTCCGGTGGACTACGCAAAAAATGAACTGGCTCTGCATGCCGGGCCATACAAGGTAACCAATGGAAATATTGACCTGGGCTTTTCTGGGGGGCGTTTTCGGCTCCGCGCTGATGGACATCACTGAAACCATTGCCGCCATGCGCGGCATTACCAGCTGGGTCAACGTTCAATGGGTTTGCCCCTCCCCGGCAATCATTTGCTCGGAGGACTGATCTTTGGGCTTGCCACCTCGCTGCTACCCTGGTTCATTCTCCCGCCTTCATTTGGCTGGGGCTTTTTTGGTGTCCGGGGGCCGCAGGGTTCAAATGCCTTGCTCGCAAGTACGCTCTCCCATATTCCATATGGTTTCGGAGTGGGGGCGGTTATTGCGCTAGGCTTGCGTGCATAAGCAGCCTAAAACCGTTTGACAGGACCGCTGCCACCTGCGGCCGGATTTGCACCTCTTCCGTGGACACTACCTGCAAACCCTGGTGTCGATTTTTTTTACATTCTTAGATAATAAAAAATGTCAGGCATAGAATGAACCCCATAAAAACCAACACTAATCAATTGTAATAAAAGATGTTATTACAACTTAGATGCATCGTGGCATAAATCATGCTTCATAACTTTACGTAAAGTTCTGATTGCAGTTCGATAATAAATGCTGCCGTTAATCGTTTTGGTTTTGCTCAATTTCCGTTCCCTTCAATCAAATTTGGGAGGTGTATCATGTCCATCAGCAAAAAGTCAGCAAGAAATCTTGGTCTGACGGCTCTTCTTTCACTATCCGCTTTTTCCTTCATTGGCGAAGCATCAGCAACGGCTTTTGATGCAGGTATTCCTGCCGGCTGGACCTGTACAGGCAACTGCGGCACATTAGGCGCCAACGGAGTTGTCATCACCTCGCCCGAGGGTGGGGACTATGGCTGGGTCGCGAGCAACACCGGCATCACCGGTCTGGGTCTTCCGGGCATAGGCGGCACCGATGGATCGAGGCTGCGCACCTCCGTGTTCTCCGCGAACGCCGGGGACGATCTGCAGTTCTATTTCAACTATGTGACTTCCGACGGGGCCGGGTATGCCGACTACGCCTGGTCGCGCCTGCTTGACTCATCTCTCAACGAGGTGGCGCATCTGTTCACTGCGCGGACAACGCCGGGCGGCAATACCGTCCCTGGATTCGGCCTGCCTCCGATCGAAGCAACCATAAATCCTGCCACGGTGACCGTTGTTCCTGGAGGACCGAGCTGGACACCACTGGGCGCATATTCAGATAGCTGCTATTCCACTGGCTGCGGCTACACGGGCTGGGTCGAGTCTACTTACAACATCGTGAATGCCGGCAACTACATCCTTGAGTTTGGCGTCGTGGACTGGGCCGACCAAATATACGATTCCGGGATGGCATTCGATGGCATCACAGTCGGGGGGGTCCCGATCGAAGACAACAATGTTCCCGAACCCGCTTCCATCGCCCTGATGGGTCTTGGCCTTGCCGGTCTGGCTGCTGTCCGCCGCCGCAAGACCGCCTGAGCGCAGACTTTAACAACCCGCAAGCCCGGCAGGAAAACCTGCCGGGCTTTTTTGCATCTTGGATGCTGGGTGCAGATTTCTACTGCCTCTCCGGGTTGAATTTATGTCGACAGCCTGATGAATTTTGTTATTATGGTTTTACAGCAAATTTCAAAATTGTCCCGGTGTTGCCGGACCCCCCTATCCAACTACGCATGAGGTAATCCAAGTGAACACTCCGCAATACACCAATACCGCGAGATGGCTGGCTTGCTTTGCTTTCGCCCTTTCCCTCCTGACACTAGGCGGTTGCGCCGGCACAACACATCCGCCCCTTTCCGCCGCAGAAGGGCTGCCTCCGCCGCATGACTACCTGATCGGCCCCGGCGACAGCGTGAATATCATTGTCTGGCGCAATCCCGAAGTATCCATGACAGTGCCGGTCCGGCCGGACGGCAAAATCACGACCCCATTGGTGGAGGATCTGCCAGCCAGCGGCAAGACATCGAGCCATCTGGCGCGAGATATCGAGAAGGCGCTGGCCAAATATATTCAGGAACCAATAGTAACCGTTATTGTGACCGGCTTTGTTGGACCATATAGCGAGCAAATCCGGGTCATAGGCGAAGCCGCTAAACCCCAGGCTCTACCGTACCGTGATGAAATGACGCTGATGGATGTCTTGATCGCAGTGGGCGGCATCACGGACTTCGCCGCCGGAAACAAGGCCAGCATCGTTCGCAACGTAGACGGAAAACAGCAACAACTTGGCGTCCGCCTGAACGACCTGATCAAGGACGGCGATATATCAGCCAACGTACCCATGCGGCCAGGCGACGTTCTGATCATACCCGAAAGTTTTTTCTGATTT
>PQAG01000067.1 GCA_003104895.1 Nitrosomonadales bacterium | reverse complement strand
GTGCTGGTGGCAGTCACCGGCGCGCACCGCGGCGAGGCTTTCGCCGCCTGCGAATTCATCATGGATTACCTCAAGACCCAGGCGCCATTCTGGAAGCGCGAGCAGACCCCATCCGGCGCGCGCTGGGTGGATGCGCGCGAAAGCGATGAAAAGGCTGCAGAGCGCTGGGCTGACTGAGGCTCTTTCTCTTGCGTGCCGTGCCGGGTTTCCTTGACAGGATTTTGTCCGCCGTTTTAAGATAGTAACCAATTACTAACTAACCGGGGGCCGCATGGAATCCAAACCGAGGCAGCGTCTCAGCGCGGAAGCGCGCCAGGAGCAGATCGTCCAGGTGGCGGTGGACCTGGCCGGGGAGCGCGGCATGCAGGGGGTGACGACCCAGGACATGGCCGATGCCATGGGTTTGACCCAGGGCGCGATTTTCCGCCACTTTCCCAGCAAGGACGCGATCTGGCTCGCCGCCATGAGCTGGATACGCGAGCGCCTGATGGGGGTGCTGGGGGCGGCCGCGAAGGAGGCGAGCGATCCGCTCGATGCGCTGGAGCGGATGTTCCATGCACATGTGAGCTTCATCGCCAAGCATCCCGCCATCCCGCGCATGGTGTTTTCCGGCCAGATGCTGCATGACAGCCCCAAACTGAAGGCGCTGGTGCAGGAAATCGTCTCCGGCTATGAGGACCGGCTGGTTGCCCTGCTGCGCGAGGCGCGCGAGGCTGGATTGGCGCGGGCCGATCTCGACGAGCAGAGCGCGGCGATCCTGTTCATCGGCATGATTCAGGGGCTGGTGGTGCAGATCACGATTTTTGGCGCCAAGCGTTCCTTGCTCGAAGAGGCGCGCAAGGTGTTTCCGGTCTATCTGGCCGGGATCAAGGTGGAGCGGACATGATGAAATTTTCCGGGAGAAAGCTGGGCATTGCCGCGGCGGCGCTGCTGCTGGTTGCGGGCGCAGTTGGGTTTGCCTTCACGCGCGGCCCGCTGGCCCCGCCCAGGGTGGATCTGGCCGAAGTGCGGCAGGGCGACTTGCAGCCTGCGGTATTCGGCGTCGGCACGGTCGAGGCGCGCCTCTCCTACGCGCTGGGCCCGACCCTGGCCGGGCGTGTGAAGACTGTCATGGTGGATCAGGGCGACCAGGTGAAGGCCGGGCAGGTCGTGGCGGAACTCGATCCGGTGGACCTGGACGAACGCATCGCCGCTGCCGCTTTCGGCATGCAGCGCGCCGGGCTGGCGGTGAGCGCGGCCGAGGCGCAATCGCGCGAGGCGGCCAGCCGCGAGAAGCTCGCCCAGGCCAGCGCGGCGCGCTATCGTGACCTGGTGGCGAAACATTTTGTCAGCAAGGAAATGGCCGCTGCCAAAGAGAGCGAGGCGGAGGTGGCGCGCGCCGGGCATGAGGCCGCTACTGCCTCGCTCGACGCCGCGCGGCGCGATGCCGCCCGCCTCGGCGCCGAGCGCGACGCGCTGCTCAAGCAGCGCGCCAACCTCAAGCTGCTCAGCCCGGTGGACGGTGTGGTGGTGTCGCGCGACGCCGAGCCGGGCAACACCGTGGTGGCGGGCCAGGCGGTGGTGCGCCTGGTGGACCCCGCCAGCCTGTGGGTGCGGGCGCGCATCGACCAGGGCCAGGCGGGCGGGCTTGCAGCCGGGCAGGCGGCAAGAATCGTCCTGCGTTCGCGCCAGGGCGAGGCGATCCCCGGCAAGGTGGCGCGCATCGAGATGCAGGGCGACAGCGTGAGCGAGGAGCGCCTGGTGCATGTCGCCTTCGATGCCGCGCCGGGCAATCTGACCCTGGGCGAGCTGGCGGAGGTGACGGTGGCGCTGCCGGGGGAGAAAAATGCGCTGTTCGTGCCCACGGCGGCGGTCAAGCAGCTCGGGCAGACGCGCGGGGTGTGGCGCGTGGAGGGCGGCAAGACGCGCTTTCAACCGGTGCAGACCGGCATTTCCACCCTTGATGGCCTGACCCGGATCGCGAGCGGCCTGCAGGCGGGGGACGAGGTGATCGTCCACAGCCCGGTGGATTTGACGCAAGGCATCAGGGTCCGCCGGTGATCAACCTCGCCGGGCGCGACATCGCCAGCCACTTCGGGCGCTATCTGCTGACCGGACTCGGGCTGGGGCTGCTGATCGGCGTCACCCTGACCATGGCCGGGGTATACCGCGGCATGGTGGACGACGGCAAGGCGCTGATCGCCGCCAGCGGCGCGGATATCTGGGTGGTGCAGCAGAACACCCTCGGCCCCTACGCCGAATCCTCCACATTGCACGACGATGTGTACCGTTCCATCGCCGGCCTGCCCGGCGTGGCGGATGCGGTCAACGTGACCTACCTCACCATGCAGGTGCGGCGCGGCAGGCAGGATGTGCGGGTGATGATTTCCGGCATCGAACCGGGGCGCCTGGGCGCGCCCGGCCATCTGGTCGCCGGGCGGCCGATCACGCGCAGCCACTACGAGGCGGTGGCGGACGTGAAAACCGGCTTCCATGTGGGCGAGCGCATCCGCATCCGCCGCAACGACTACACCGTGGTCGGCCTGACCCGGCGCATGGTGTCCTCCGGCGGCGACCCGATGGTGTTCATTCCGCTTCGGGATGCCCAGGAAGCGCAATTCCTCAAGGACAACGACGCGATCCAGAACGACCGCCAGCGCCTCGCCGCCAATCCCCAGCTCAACCGTCCCGGCGTGCCCGGYCTGCTGGATGCGGTGGAGGCCAGCCAGTTTTCCAACCACAATGTCAACGCCGTGCTGGTGCGCGTCAAGGAAGGMTGGGACGCCAATACGGTAGCGAGCGGCATCAAGCGCTGGAAACGTTTGCAGGCCTACACCCAGGCCGACATGGAGGAAATCCTCATCGCCAAGATGATCGCCGTGTCCTCGCGCCAGATCGCCATGTTCCTGGTGATTCTCGCCATCGTCAGCGCGGCGATCGTGGCGCTCATCATCTACACCATGACCATGGGCAAGATCAAGGAGATCGCCGTGCTCAAGCTGATCGGCACGAAAAACCGCACCATCGCCGGCATGATCCTGCAGGAAGCGCTGGGGCTGGGCCTGATCGGCTTCGTCATCGGCAAGGTGGCAGCCACCTTCTGGGCGCCGGCCTTCCCCAAATACGTGCTGCTGGAAAGCGGCGACGCCGGGCGCGCCTTCGTGCTCACCCTGCTGATCTGCACCCTGGCCAGCATCATGGGCATCCGCGCCGCGTTGCGGGTGGACCCGGCCTCCGCGATAGGGGGCGGCTGATGGCTGTACCTGCAGAAAAACCCGCAATCAGGCTCGAAGGGCTGGTCAAACGCTACGGCAAGGGCGCGGCGGCGGTGGAGGCGCTCAAGGGCGTGGACATGGAAGTGTTCCCCGGCGAGGTGGTGGGCCTGCTCGGCCCCAGCGGCTCGGGCAAGACCACGCTGCTGCAATGCCTGGGCGCGGTGATCGAGCCCACGGCGGGGCGCATTACCCTGGGCGGCGAGGTGACCTTCGACGGCGGGTGGAAAACGCGCGACCTGCGCGCCCTGCGGCGCGACAGGATCGGTTTCATGTTCCAGGCGCCGTATCTCATCCCCTTCCTCAATGCCACCGACAACGTGGCCCTGCCGCCCATGCTGGCGGGCAAGCCCAACCCCGAGGCACGGCGCCGGGCGCGGGAACTGCTCGCTGCGCTGGACATGAGCCATCGCGCCGAGGCGCGCATATCCCAGCTCTCCGGCGGGGAAGCGCAACGGGTGTCGATTGCGCGCGCCCTGGCCAACAACCCGCCCATCATCCTCGCCGACGAGCCGACCGCTCCGCTGGATACCGTGCGTTCGCTGGCGGTGGTCGATCTGCTCAACCAGCTGGCGCGGCAATACCACACGGCGATTATCGTGGTCACCCACGACGACGCCATCATTCCCACCTTCAAGCGCCTGTATCGCATCCGCGACGGAAGGGTGCAGGAAGAGCAGGGAGAGGGCAGGGCGCGCACAGGAGTACCATGAGCGCAGCCCCGGACTGCCGCCCCTTCCACGATTGAACATTTATCAATGAGGAGAAACAAATGCGTGAAACAGTGAAACACATTCTGCTGCCAGCCTTGCTGGCGCTGCTGCTTGGCGCCGCACCAGCTACACGGGCGCATGACCACGAGCATTCCCACCAGGAGGCCGCGCCACAGCAGCTGACGCTCAAGAACGGCCACAAGTGGGCCACCGACGAAGCACTGCGCCAGGCCATGAGCCGAATTCGCGCCGAGATGGCGGCCAGCCAGCCAGCCAAGCAGGGGGAGAGGGTGCCGCTGCAGCAGTATCAGGCAGCGGCAAGGAAAGTGAACGAGCAGATTGCGTTCATGGTGCAGAACTGCAAGCTGGACAAGGATGCTGATGCCATGCTGCACCTCGTGCTGGCGGATATCATCGCCGGCGCGGATGCCATGGCCGGGCAGAATTGGGGCAATGCGCGGCAGGGCGCGAAAAAGATCACTCACGCGCTGGAGAATTACGCCACCTATTTCGAGCATCCGGGCTGGTGAATGGCGGAAAAAAACCAGGTTCAAGCCGCCATGATGGCACATGCAGGGACGGGTATTTGGCATGAGCGCTCCAGCACAGGGCTGGTCAACACCCAGGAGGTCATGGGGTGAGCCGGGCACCCGCAACCCCATCGCGGCCTGGAGGCCGCTCCTACAAGAATCGTGCGATTAAACGAAGGGTTCCTTCCCCTTGAAGGGGAGGGAGGCTGCTTCTACGCCGTGTCCCTCTAATTGCGAAGCACTAGTGCCGTTTAGCCAGGGCCAGCATCCAGCCCGGATGCACGGCCTGCGAGGCCTGCGCCCGCGCCTGTTCCACCGGCGCAATGCAGATCATGGAAAGCGGCGCCGCGCGGGAGCCCGGGTTTGAGTTTTCCCGCTGCGTAGGCTGAGGCGTGTGCGCCGAAGTGTGCCAGCCGGATGTGTTGTATTTCAAGGACGAGATGAAAAATCTTGCCAGGCCGCCCGCGATGCATTTGTTGACAATATTCGTTTATGCGAATATTATCTGCTTCGTATGAACGAGCAAGCCTTTTTCGAATCCCTCTCCGATGAAACCCGCCGCCGCATTCTGGTGCTGATCCTGAGGCACGAGGAGTTGTGCGTGTGCGAGCTGTTCCAGGCGCTTGAAGTGGCTCAGCCCAAGGTGTCGCGCCATCTCTCGGTGTTGCGCGAGGCCGGCGTGCTGGCGCAGCGGCGCGAGGGTACCTGGGTGTTTTACCGCCTCGATCCGCATCTTCCCGCCTGGGCTTATCGCATGCTGGGCCTGATGGTGGAAGGGGTGGGCAATGGCGTTCCGTATCGCGAGGATGCCGAACGTCTGGCGAAGGCGGCAAACCGCCCGGTGCGCTGCGCCGCCTGATTTTTTTGACTTTTTATATCCGGCGCGGGGAATATATGCAATGGCGAATAATAGCTTTTATAAGGCGAGCAGCCCTATGATGACGCCTTTGCTCTGTAATTTCTGAAGACCTCCGGGAGATCATGATGCATTACCCAGTTCGCGTGCTGTTCCTGTGTACCGGCAATTCCGCCCGTTCCCAGATGGCGGAAGGCTTGCTGCGGGCGCTGGGGGGAAAGGATTTCGAGGTTCACAGCGCGGGGCATGAACCCGGGGAATTGAACCCGCTTGCAGTAAAAGCCATGGCGGAAAGCAATATCGATATTTCCGGCCAGCACAGCAAGCATCTCAACGCGTTTCTCGATACCCGGTTCGACTACATCATCACGGTATGCGACCGCGCCAAGGATAGCTGTCCCACCTTCCCGCGCGACAGCGAGAACATCCACTGGGGTTATGACGATCCGGCCGAGGCGCAGGGCACGGAGGAAGAGAAGCTGGCCGTGTTCCGCCGCGTGCGGAACGAAATCAGGCAGCGCCTGGGTATCTGGATTCCCGCCATCASAAAGAAACTCAGGGACCGGGGCCTGGCATGAGCGCCCAATGTGAGGTCACGGCCAAGATGAGTGCCGGCGCGCAGATGAGTTTCTTCGAGCGCTGGCTGTCGCTGTGGGTATTCCTTTGCATTCTGGCGGGCATCGTTCTCGGACAGCTCCTGCCCGCCCCGTTTCATTTTCTCGGCAGCCTGGAAGTGGCGCGGGTCAATCTGCCCGTCGGTCTGCTGATCTGGGTGATGATCATCCCCATGCTGCTCAAGATCGATTTCGGCGCCCTGCACCAGGTGCGAGTCCACGCGCGGGGCATCGGCGTGACGCTGTTCGTCAACTGGGCGGTGAAGCCGTTTTCCATGGCCTTGCTGGGATGGATTTTCATCCGCCACCTGTTCGCGCCCTGGCTGCCCGCCGAACAGCTCGACAGCTACGTGGCCGGCCTGATCCTGCTCGCCGCCGCGCCCTGCACCGCGATGGTGTTCGTGTGGAGCCATCTCACCCGCGGCGAGCCGCTGTTCACCCTGTCCCAGGTGGCGCTCAACGATGTCATCATGATCTTCGCCTTCGCGCCCCTGGTAGCCCTGCTGCTGGGTCTGTCCTCGATCACCGTGCCATGGGAAACGCTGTTCCTGTCAGTGCTGATGTACATCGTCATCCCGGTCGTGATCGCCCAGGGGTGGCGAAAAGGGCTGCTGCAACGCGGACAGGATGTTTTTGAYCGCACCCTGAAAACCCTGCATCCCTTCGGCCTGTCGGCCCTGCTCGCCACCCTGGTGCTGCTGTTCGCCTTCCAGGGCGAGGCGATCATCMGGCAGCCGCTGGTCATCGCCTTGCTGGCGGTGCCGATCCTGATCCAGGTATTCTTCAACTCAGGGCTGGCCTACCTGCTCAACCGCAGGCTGGGCGTGGCCCACAGCGTGGCCGGCCCATCGGCCCTGATCGGCGCCAGCAATTTCTTCGAACTGGCGGTAGCCGCCGCCATCAGCCTGTTCGGCTTCGAGTCCGGCGCGGCGCTGGCAACGGTGGTGGGCGTGCTGATCGAGGTGCCGGTGATGCTGGCCGTGGTGCATATCGTGAACCGTTCTAAAACCTGGTATGAGAAAGGAGTGGCGGCTTGATTACTGAGTCGGTCCTGACCTGCCCCCATTGCGGCCATGCGGCTACCGAGACCATGCCCACGGATGCCTGCCAGTGGTTTTATGAATGCAAGGGCTGCGGCGCGTTGCTGAAACCCAGGGCGGGTGATTGCTGCGTATTCTGTTCCTACGGCAGTGTGCCCTGCCCGCCGGTACAGGAAGAGGGGAAAGGTGGCGGCTGTTGTGGCGCAGGCAAGCATGTTTGACGCCCTCGCCAGCTGGCTGATCTACGATATCGCCGGTCTGAAAGGCACGCCCTTTGGCGATGCGGCCCATTTCTTCGTCATGGATGTCACCAAAATCCTGGTGCTGCTGACCGGGGTGATCTATGGCATGGGCCTGCTGCGCGCGCTGTTGAAGCCCGAAACCGTGCGCGAGTTCATCCGCAACCGCGGCAATCTGCAAAGCCGCTTCATGGCGGTGGGGCTGGGGGCGGTCACGCCGTTCTGCTCCTGCTCCTCGATTCCGCTCTTCATCGGCTTCGTCGAGGCGGGCATTCCGCTTGGCGTGACGCTCTCCTTCCTGATCGCCAGCCCGATGATCAACGAGGTGGCGGTGGTGGTGCTGGCATCCGTCATCGGCTGGAAATTCACCGTGCTGTACGTGCTGACCGGCCTCACCGTGGCGCTGACCGGCGGCTTCGTGCTGGAACGCTTCAGGCCGGAGCGCTGGGTCGAGGACTACGTGTGGCAGATCCACATGGGGCAGGTGGCCGAGGTGGAAGAGGACAAATCCCTGCGCGCCCGCCATGAATACGCGCTGGGGCAGGTCAGGGAAATCGTCGGGCGCATCTGGAAATTCATTCTCATCGGCGTGGGCGTGGGCGCGCTCATCCACGGCTACGTGCCGGCCGAGCTGGTGGCCAAGGTGGCGGGGGATGGCGGCCTGCTCTCGGTCATCGGGGCGGTGCTGATCGGCGTGCCGCTGTATTCAGACGCGGTCGGAATCATCCCCATCGCCGAAGTGCTGCTCGGCAAGGGCGTGCCGCTGGGTACGGTGCTGGCCTTCATGATGGCGGTCACCGCGCTGTCGCTGCCGGAAATGATCATCCTGAGGAAAGTGGTGAAAATGCCGCTGCTGGCGCTGTTCGCCGGATATCTGGCCATCGCCTTCGTGGTCGTCGGCCTGTTGTTCAACCAATTGAGAGGTTTATTATGAGCATGGATCTGCATCC
>PQAG01000066.1 GCA_003104895.1 Nitrosomonadales bacterium | reverse complement strand
GCATGAACGCGGCGATCCTGGCCGCATCCTTTATGCCCTTTAGGGTATTTATGCCCTTGCCCGCCTCGACACCGCTCGATACATCCACCGCCCAGGGCTTGACCCTCTCGATGGCGGCCCTGACATTAACCGGATCCAGACCGCCGGACAGGATCACCGGCAAGGGCAAATTGTCCGGAATCAGGTCCCAGTCGAATGATTGACCGGTGCCGCCGGCCTGGCCTGCGACAAAGGCATCCAGCAACAGCCCCTTGGCGGCACGGAAACGAATTGCGTATTGTAGCAAATCCACCCCGGGTTTGACGCGCACCGCCTTGAGATAAGGCACGCCGAAGCCGGCGCAGAATTCGGGCGTCTCGTCGCCGTGAAATTGCAGCATATCCAGGCGCAACTCCCGCAGCACCGCCTCTACCTCGGCCGCAGCCGGGTTGACGAACAGGCCGACGGTGGTGACGAATGGCGGCAATGCCGAGGCAATGGCGGCGGCCTGCATGACGGAAACGTGGCGCGGGCTGGGCGGATAAAAAACCAGGCCGATCGCATCGGCGCCGTGCCGCGCGGCAACGAGACCGTCTTCGATGCGGGTGATGCCGCAGATTTTGGAGCGGGTCATGACTCTATTTCTGAATATCAGGGGCGGGGAAGCATTCTAGCATCCGTCCTGCAGCGGGCAAATTCCATTTCGGGCCATAGTCGACGCCGGAAAAATACAGCCCGTCCGGGGAAAAGGTCGGTGCGGCGCGGGTCCGGTCCGCATGCTGCAGCAGTTCGGCAATCCATTCCGGAGGGTATTTTCCCTTGCCCACGTACACCAGGCAGCCCACGATGTTGCGCACCATGTGGTGCAGGAAACCATTGGCGGCAAGGTCGAAAATCAGCATGTCGCCCTGCCGCTCRAGCGCCAGCTGGCGCAWATGCTTCACCGGAGATTTTGCCTGGCAGCCCGCCGCGCGGAAGGCGGAGAAATCGTGCTCGCCCAGCAGGWAATCCGCCCCCTCGCGCATGCRTTCGAGATCAAGCGGCGCATGGAACCAGCCAACTTTTCCGGCGAACAGGCCCGGGCGYACCGGATGATTGAGCAACAGGTAACGATAATGGCGCCCCTGCGCGGAAAACCGGGCATGAAAATCATCCGCCACCTCACGCGCCCACAAGATGCTCACGCTGTCCGGCAACAGCGCGTTGCAACCGCGTATCCAGGCCGATTCAGGGCGCACGGCTGAAGTTTCGAAGTGCACCGCCTGGGCCAGCGCATGCACGCCGGTATCGGTGCGGCCGGCGGCATGAACCCGGACCGGCTCACCGGCAATCCCGGCCAGGGCCTGCTCCAGCGCATCCTGGACGCCGCAGCCCGAAGGCTGGCTCTGCCAGCCGCAGAAGCGGCTGCCATCGTATTCCAGGCCGAGTGCGATTCTTACCACAAGGCCAGCCCGAGCAAGAGGGCCGCAAGCGCCAGGATAAAGCCATCGCGCCAGGCAAATGCGGGCAATTCAAGGGTGATTTCACCGGCGGCGTCCGGCGCGGGGTCGAGCGTCGAGCGCAGTTCACTCCACCACCCCTGTACGTTGCGCCGCGGCTGCTGCTCAGCGTACTGCAGCGTGAGCCAGAGGCGCACGGCAATCCGGTCCGCATCGACTCCAACAGTTCTGAGGGGCCGCATCAGGATGTAAAGGCCGCTTAACAGGCTGTTCTGCGGACAGGAGCGCAGCAACAATCCCAGCGCCAGCAGCAGCAGAATCAAACGCCAAGCCTGAAAAACCCCTCCACGCCCCCCCTGGAGCGAGGGGCTGAATGCTCCCAGCACGGGAAACAGGGCATCACCCGGCGTGGCAAATGCATAGATCAGCAACAGCGACAGCAGCAGCCAGCGGGCTCGGCGCACCATGAGCAGCGCGCCAGCACTGTGACCTGCCAGCAACAGTGCTGCCAGCAGCACGGATAGCAGTGTTAGCGGCACGGCCCCCAGCCCCTGGACGGCGATTGCAAACCCGAGCCAGAGCAGGATCTTGGTGGCGGGATGAAATTGAGTAATAGTCACGATCAAGAAATGAAAAGCCCCCCACGGATTCACCGTGGAGGGCATTCTGCCTGAGCTCACGTCAGAGAGATGCTAGCAACTGATTGGCATCAGCCTGCTGCTGGGAGTTACCCTCTTTCAACACTTCCTCCAGGATTTCCTTCGCCCCTTCCTTGTCGCCCATTTCCACATAGGCACGAGCGAGATCAAGCTTGGTAGCCACTTCTGCCCCAACGCCCTCGTCCATCGCGGCCTCGGCCATGCCAGCCGCAGCAGCCGGTTCCTCAAGGTCCAGGCTGATACCGGAAAGGTCCAGTTCCGGTATCAGAGGCGGGGTTTTTTCTTCAGCCACGCCGGACACTTCAGATTCCAGGTCAAAATTGAAATCCAGATGGGCTTCTTCCGGCTCCGGCGCCGAGCCGATGACGATGGATTCCTCTTCTGTTTCAGGCAGGGCGGGGGTTTCCGCCACGGAAGCGGGCTCAGCCTCAGGCAGCTCAAAGGACAAATCATGGATTTCTTCGGCAGCTGCCACCACAGGTGCTTCCGCCTCACCGGATGGCGCCATCAGCGCGTCCAGATCGATCTCCAGCGCGCCGGCCTCTGCCTCGGCAGCTTCAGCCATGGGCTGAGGCGGGATCAGTTCCCCCAGATCGAACTCCAGCGCCTGATCCGCCTCGCTCGCGGGCGCTGCTTCTGCAGAGGCAACGGCTGCAGCAGGCTGTTCGGCAAAGGCATCCAGATTGAATTCAAGAACGCCAGCCTCTTCTTCAGCCGGTTCCTGCGCCACAGGCGTGGTCTCAATGGCCTCCAATGTTTCGGATGGCATCTCTGATTCGGCCTCGGCCGCAACTTCGTCAATACCGAAATCCAGGTCCGGGGACAGATCTTCCGCCTCAGCTTCCGTCAAGCCCTGCGTAGGCTCATTCAGGTCGACCCCGCCGAATGCCGCGGCAGCTGCCACAGGCGCAACCGCTCTTTCAGGCAGAACCCTTGCAGCCCCGCCCTCACGTGCAACGTATAGCGGATTATTGGGGTCAAGCGCCCGCCCCATCTCTGCGGCCTTATCCCACAGCGGGATGGCCTGACCGCCAATCGCGGCATACAGTTCGCCGGCAAGGGTTTCGAATGCGATGAGGTTTTTCCGGGCGGCGTAAATCTCCAGCAGCTTGAGGTGAATTTCATGGCGGCCCGGATCCTTGGCCATCGCCTCCTTGAGGATTTCCTCGGCCTGCGCATCGCGCCCGTAAGCCATGTACACCTCGGCCTCTGCAATCGGATCGACATCATTGGTGTCGATCGTGCCCAGGCCGCCCTGGCTGAAATCGGTAAGGAAAGAAGTGTCGCCGGTATCGACCACGCCGCCAGCAGTTTCGCCAAAAACGGTGTTGGCCTTGAGGTCGCCGCCGGTGAGAATGCTGTCCTCAAAGCTGGACAGGCTCTTTCTGCGCCGCCGGTTAATGGCAATCAGCGCCCCGCCACCCAGTAGCGCCAATGCACCCCCGGCACCCGCCAGATATAAGGGGTTGCCGGTCAAATCATCCAGCAGGCCGGGTTCGGCCACCGGCTGGGGTGCTGGCTTGGGCTCGACAGGCGCCACCTTGGGTTTGACAACCGGTTTTTCCGGCTCAGGCTTGGGGGCCTCCGCTGGCGCAGCCACGGGTTCGAGCGGTTTGGCGGGAGCCTCTGCCGGTTTTTCTTCTGCCTTGGGCGCTGCCTCAGGCTTTGCTTCTGCCTGTTTTTGCAGGTCAGCCAGGTTCTTGTTCTTCAGCTCGATGAGCTGCTGCATTTCCTTGATGTTCTTTTCCAGCGATGCGATGCGCTCGTTCGCTTCCTTGAGCGACTTTTCGCGTGCAGTCGTCTCTTCCTGCAGCGACTGGACCTTGCTTTGCAGCGACTGAATTTCCTTGCCGCTTGCCGCCTCGCCCTTGGTGACTTTCAGCACATCCCTGCTCGGCGCAGGAGGCGGGGCTGCCTTGTCTTCGACAGCAGCGGTGATCTTGCCTGTAGCCACCTGTCTGGGCGCTTCAGCTTTTGGCGCCGGTGCTTCGCCCACGGCGGCCGCAAGCTTCTGACGATAGGCGTTCCAGTCAGCCGTATGGGCTTTCAGTTCGTGTCTGGCCTCGGCACGGCCCACCGATGCAATTTGCTGCTCTTCCGGAACGCGCAGTATCTGGCCCGCTTTCAGCCGGTGCATGTTCTTGCCGGAAAATGCCTGGGCATTGGACTGATACAGGGCCACCAGCATCTGCTCCAGACTGTATCCCTCTGGCTTCAAATGGGAGGCGATTGCAGTCAGCGTCTCACCTTTTTTCACCGGACCGTAACTGCCGGCCTCAACTGCGCCCTGCTGGAATTCAATCTCGGATTTGCCTGCCTTGACAGGCTTGCCTGCAGCGCCTTTGGCGCTTGCTGCGGGAGATGGAGTCACAACCCCGGGTTGCGGCGCCGGAGCCGCTGCGGATTTAACTGTGGGCGCTGCAACAGGCTGAACAGCCTGCGGGGCAGAAAAACCTGGAGGGTCAAGCAGGACGGTGTATTCGCGCAGCAAGCGGCCGGCCGCCCAGTTCAGCTCAACCAGCATATCCAGAAAGGGTTCGTTGACCGGCTGAGTGGTAGCAAGCCTGATTACCGGCGCGCCATCTGCTTTTTGTTCAACGCTGAACTTGATATCCAGCAAGGAAACACTGCGTTCAAGGCGTGCCTCCCTGAACGCATCCGCCGAGGCAAGGCGTGCCGCTATGGAGCCCAGTTCATCCTTCTGCACCGATACCAGTTCGATTTCTGCCCGCAAGGGCTGGCCCAGAGCAGAAGTGACAGTCAACCGGCCCAACCCCGCTGCATCTGCGGTCATCGGCGACAGGGCCAATAAGCCTGCATATATCCACGGTTTTAATTTGAATGTGCGCACCATGCCATCCTCATTCTATAATTTTGGCTACGTTAATTAACTTAACATCATATAGTTAGGGATGCAAGCTAAACTTCTATGTCAGGTGGAATCAATCTCTTCTTGTAAAACAATAGATTAGATAAACAATGTATAAAACTTAATGAAAAAAGCCCGCCGGAAAAAACTGGCGGGCTTTTTTTGAACAGACTCGAAATCCGCGTCAGGCCTCAATCAGGATGCGCAGCATGCGGCGTAGCGGCTCCGCAGCCCCCCACAGCAGCTGGTCGCCGACGGTGAAGGCGGACAGATACTGCGGCCCCATGTTGAGCTTGCGCATGCG
>PQAG01000065.1 GCA_003104895.1 Nitrosomonadales bacterium | reverse complement strand
TCGAAGCCCTGGCGCTCCAGCTCACGGCAGGTGTCCAGCACCGCCTTGTGCTCGGTGGCCACGGTGATGAGATGCTTGCCCTTGCCGGAGTAGAAGTGCGCGGCGCCCTTGATGGCGAGGTTGTTGGATTCGGTCGCGCCGGAGGTCCAGACGATTTCCTTGGGGTCGGCGTTGACCAGCGCAGCCACCTGCTTGCGGGCGTTCTCCACCGCCTCGTCGGCTTCCCAGCCGAAGGCGTGGGAACGGCTCGCCGGGTTGCCGAATTTCTCGGTCAGGTAAGGGATCATCTTCTCCGCGACGCGCGGGTCCACCGGCGTGGTTGCGGAATAATCCAGATAAATCGGCAACTTCATTACATTCTCCAAAAAATCACATGACTGCTACAGCTGACAGGGTTCGCAGACGTTCCAGTTCCACCTGCAAGACCCTCACAAATTCCTCTATCTGCTGCATGCTGTTGCTGCGTCCCAGGCTCACCCGGACCGCGCCTTTGGCCAGCTCCGGCTCGACCCCCATGGCCAGCAGCACCGGGCTTGGCTCGGCGCTGCCGCTGGAGCAGGCAGAGCCGCTGGCCACCGCAAATCCCGCCCGGTCCAGCGCCATCAGCAGCGTTTCCCCTTCGACGCCGGGAAAAGCGAAGTAGCTGGTATTCGCCAGACGCTGCGCCCGAGCGCCGAATATCACGCCGCCCAGCGCCGCCACGCCCGCTTCCAGTTCGGCCCTCATCAGGCCAAACCGCCGCCCATCCTGCTCCATGCGGCCGTTTGCCAGCTCGCAGGCTGCCGCAAAGCCGATAATGCCCGGCACGTTCTCGGTGCCGGCACGCAGTCCTTTTTCGTGCCCGCCCCCGGTCATCTGGGGCAGCAGTTCGACACGCTTGTCGAGAACCAGCGCGCCGACGCCTTTCGGCCCGTAAACCTTGTGTGCCGACAAGCTCATGGCATGCACGCCAAGCGCAGCAAAATCCAGCCTGATCTTGCCCAGCGCCTGCACCGCATCGGTATGCACACAGGCACCCGCCGCACGCGCCTGCCGTGCGATAAAGGCCACATCCTGCAAAACACCGGTCTCGTTGTTGGCCAGCATCACGCTGACCAGGCCAGTCTTCGCCTGCAACGCCTGCGCCAGATCGACCATGTCAAACCGGCCGGCAGAATCCACTGCCAGCGGGCGCAGCGCCCAGCCCTGCATTTTCAGGCTCAGGCATGGTTTGGCCACGCAGGGATGCTCGATGCTTCCCCACACCACCTGCGATGGTGATAACACCGCCGCCATGCCGCGAATGGCCAGATTGTTGGCCTCGGTGCCGCCGCTGGTGAACACCACCTGCGAAGGATGCGCCCCCACGGCATCCGCCACCCGCTCGCGCGCTACTTCCACCGCCTGGCGCGCTACGCGGCCAAAACCATGCCGGCTGGAGGGATTGCCGAACTGGCCCTGCATCCAGGGCATCATCGCCGCCAGCACGCCCTCATCGAGCGGGGTCGTGGCGTTGTGGTCGAAATAGACCTGGACCATGGATCAGGCCAGAAGGGCCGCCTCGCCGTGATTGAAGCGCTTGTCCAGCTGGGCTGGGCGCTTGCTCCCGTGCTGCGACGCAACCAGCTGGGCCAGGCTCACCGACTGCAGGTAATCAAAAATCTTCACATTGAGATTGGTCCACAGTTCGTGCGTCATGCAGGGCAGGTCGTCGTGGCAATTTCCCATGCCGCCGCACTTGGTGGCGTCAATCGGCTCATCCACCGCCTGGATGATGTCCGCCACGGAAATCCCTTCAAGCTCCCTGGCCAGACAATAGCCACCGCCCGGCCCGCGCACGCTCTCGACCAGGCCATGGCGGCGCAGCTTGCCGAACAGCTGCTCCAGATACGACAAGGATATCCGTTGCCGGTCGCTGATCCCGGCCAGCGTCACCGGCCCCTCGCCATGGCGCATGGCCAGATCAATCATCGCGGTTACCGCAAAACGTCCTTTGGTGGTCAAACGCATGTTTAGCCTCTTTGTAATAAGTGCATCCCGGTCAGCACTATATTAAACCATACTATTTTAGTCAACTATTTTGTTCAAATAATTGACATCGAACTTTTCCGCCGCCTTCTCGGCATCGCTGATTTCCACGCCCAGGCGAGCCAGATGATCGAGTATCTGCTGGATGCGATGGTCGGTGACCACCGTATGATCGAGCAGGCTATGCACGGCCTTGACCATGGGATCGTTCATGTCCTCGCTGATGGCATAGGCAGAAAATCCCATTTTCTTGGCCTGATTTTCCCGCTTCTCGGCCTGCGCGCCATCCACAATGCGCGCCGGGATACCCACCGCAGTCGCCCCCGCCGGGACATCCTTGACCACCACGGCATTTGAGCCGATCTTGGCGCCATCGCCAACAAATATCGGCCCCAGCACCTTGGCCCCGGCGCCGATCACCACCCCCTTGCCCAGCGTGGGATGACGCTTGCCTTTCTTCCACGAAGTTCCACCCAGCGTGACGCCGTGATAGAGCGTGACATCATCGCCAAGCTCGGCCGTTTCCCCGATCACCACCCCCATGCCATGATCGATGAAAACGCGCCTTCCCAGCCGCGCGCCGGGATGAATTTCGATACCCGTCAGCCAGCGTGCAAAATGGGAAGTAAAGCGCGCCAGCCAGAAAAATCTCCAGCCCCAAAGGCGATGCGTGAGGCGATGAAAAAGAACGGCATGCACCCCTGGATAGGCGGTCAACACCTCCAAACGGGAGCGGGCAGCGGGGTCGCGCTCGAACACCACTGCAATATCTTCGCGCAGATGTTTAAACATGACTGATAATCGGATATAGTACTCGCATTATTCTATAGTGTACTTATTTAGTCAACTATTTGTTGTCCTGCCGCCTTGAGTATCCCGCGCAGGATATTCACTTCCTCCTTCTCCAGGCCCGCACGGGCAAACAAGCGGCGCAAGCGCGTCATCAGCCGCTTGGGGTGTTTCGGGTCGAGAAAACCGATCCTGATCAGCGTCTGTTCGAGATGGGCATAAAACTGGTCCACCTCCTCGAAAGCCGCCAGGGGAAAGCCATCCGGTACTGGCACGGCATCCACGCTGCACAAGCGCAATTCGTAAGCCGCCACCTGCACAGCTGCCGCCAGATTCAGCGAGCCATATTCCGGATTGACCGGAATGGTCATGAGCTGCTGGCATTTCTCCAGTTCCGCATTGGAAAGCCCCGACATTTCCGTCCCGAAAATCAGGGCCACCGGCGCATTCGCGGCCTTGGCCACAATTTGCGGCGCAGCTTCACGCAGCGACAGCATGGGGTGCGACAGATCCCGCCGCCGCGCCGTCAGGCCCACTGCCAGCACCGTGCCCTGCAAGGCCTCATCCAGACTGTCGCAGACCCTGGCGCCGGCCAGCACATCGGTAGCGCCGGAGGCCATGGCATCGGCAGCCGCATCCGGAAAGCGTCTGGGGTTCACCAGATAGAGCTGCGACAGCCCCATGGTTTTCATGGCCCGGGCAACCGCGCCAATATTGCCCGGATGGCTGGTGTGACTGAGAACCACGCGGACGTTTTCCAACGCAGCGTGTTTCCCATGTAAAATGGCGCCTGAATCTTGTTCATTAACAGTCATTGAAAACCTACCATGCACCCTATGCTCACCATCGCGGTCAAGGCCGCGCGCCGCGCCGGCAACATCATCAACCGCGCCTCAATGGATATCGACAAACTGACGGTCAAACGCAAGAGCCACAATGATTTTGTCAGCGAAGTGGATCGCGCAGCGGAAGACGCGATTATTGAGATCCTGCTGGAAGCCTACCCGGACCACGAAATTCTAGCAGAAGAGAGCGGTGTGCGCGGCGAATCCGAATACCAGTGGATCATCGATCCGCTCGATGGCACCACCAATTTCCTGCACAACTTCCCGCAATATGCGGTTTCCATCGCCCTGCTGCACAAGGGCGTGCTGAGCCAGGCGGTGATCTACGACCCAGCCCGCAACGACCTCTTTACCGCCACCAAGGGCCGCGGCGCCTACCTCAACGACCGGCGCCTGCGTGTCAGCAAGGAAACGCACCTCAAGGACTCGCTGATCGGCACCGGTTTTCCATACACCAATTTCACCCATATCGATGCCTACATGGGCATGTTCCGCGACCTCATCCAGAAAACCTCGGGGCTGCGCCGCCCGGGCTCTGCCGCGCTCGACCTCGCCTATACTGCCGCAGGCCGCTTCGACGGCTTTTTCGAAATCGGCCTCAAGCCCTGGGACATCGCTGCAGGCTGCCTGCTGGTGCAGGAAGCGGGTGGACTGGTGGGCGACTTCCAGGGCAACGAGAATTATCTCAAAAGCGGCAACATCGTCGCCGGCAACCCGAAAATTTTCGGGCAACTGCTGCAGGCCATCGCCCCCCATCTGAGCGAAGCGCTCAAGGCCCAGTAGCCGCAGCGATGCCGTGACGGCAGGCCAGGCTAGTTCAGCAGCCTGCCATTGCGGGAAATGGCATTGATATCGACGTAACTGGAGCCCCGGTTGCGGCTTGGGGAGAAGTCCAGGTAATAGCCGCCGATGTCCATGCTTCTGGACGCTCTCAGCGCATCGCTTAGCTGCATCGGGGTGAAATCCTTGCCAAGTTTCTTCATGGCACTGACCAGCATTTTTGCCGCGATGAAGCCTTCCAGGGTGAGATGGGAGGGGGGCTCGTCACGGTAGATTTCCATGATTTTCCTGTGCTCCATGACCACAGGCACTTTCCAGTCGCCGGGATGCGGCACAACCTGCGCGATCATCACGCCAGCGGCCAGATCTTTTCCAGCGATATCGAACAGGGTCTTGTGGTCGATACGGGACAGGCCCAGCATGAATGCCCCGCCATCGAGCCGTCGGTAGATCTTGACGAACTGCGCGGCGGGCAGCGTGTCGAGAGCCAGGATGATGGCCTGCGGCCTGGCAGCAAACGCTGATTTAATGGCCGTATCTAGACCGCCCCCATCCGCCATGACGGGGAACTTGCCAGTCAATTTCATGTTCCGGCCGGCCAGCATGGCCTCAACCGCCTTCAGAGCGGATTTTCCGTCATTGCTTGCAGCGTAGACGACGGCAACTCGCGTCAAGCCGGCAGAAAGCATCGGCCCGGCCAGCTTTACCGCCTCGCCGTCGAAACCGGGACGGATGAAGAAGACGTTCCTGTCATTCTCGCCAGCCTCGCCGCCGGAAAGCGGCGCGAGCAGCGGAATGCCCGATGCCCTGAATGCAGGGCTGCCCAGCAGGCTCTCGAGGCTGCCCTCCCCGAAATAGCCGAAGAAAGCGTCGATTTTCTGCCCGGAAGCGAGGAACTGCGCGTTGATGCGCGCGGATTTTTCCGGCGAACCTGCGTTATCCATGACCTGATGGAAGATCTTTCTGCCGTTGATGCCGCCATTTGCATTGACATGGTCGAAATAGACCCTGGCGCCAGCCAGGTAATCCTGGCCTATGTAGCCGAGCGGACCAGAAATATCTATGGACTGCGCAATGACGATATCGCGGGCAACCGCTGCCGAAGGAATAATGCCCGGGAGGGACAAAAACAAAAGCGCCACCCGCAGGAAAAACGGAATGTTCATATGCCACCAATCTAAAGGGAACCGGCAGATTGTAGCGATGGATTGTTACAGAATGTGCGCCTTGCCTGCTGACCCTGGTTCTCGGCGTTGCAACGTGACTGAACTCGCGGCCGGCTGTGTTACCATAAATCAGCTCCGCTCGAAGAAGCGGGTTTTCATAGCAGGGGGATCATGGATAAACTGTTTTTAACAGCAGCATGGCTGATGCTCATCGCCTGCAGCAACGCGGCCGGCGGCGGCTACCGGCCAAGCGGCACCCCCGCCGCCGGAACGACCTACATCTTCGCCCCACACCCCTACCTCAACCCCCAGGATCTCTACAGCGCCTACGAACCCGTCGTGCGCTATCTGGAACGCAAGATTCCCGGGATCCGCTTCAGCGTCGAAACCTCCAGGGACTATGCCGACTACGAAGCAAAGATTGCCGCGCGCAAATTTCACTTTGGCCTGCCCAACCCCTATCAGACCGTTTTCAGCCTGGAGCACGGCTACCGCGTCATCGCCAAAATGACACCGGACGAGAATTTCCGCGGCATGATGGTGGCGCGCAAGGACAATAAACTCAGCAACCCGCCGGACCTGAGCGGAAAAACGCTGTGCTTTTCCTCGCCCACGGCAGTCGCGGCCACCATGCTGCCGCTGTTGCATCTGCACGAACTCGGCCTGAAGGTAAAGGACAACCCGGTCAAATATGTCGGCTCGCCCATTTCCGCCATCATGAACGCCTATACCGGCGACGCGCTGGCCTGCGGCACCACGGTCCGCTTCTGGCGAAACTGGTCGCGCGACAATCCCGACAAGGCCGTGGAAATGGAAACCCTGTGGATGACTGATGCCCTGCCACACAATGGCGTCGTCGCCCGCAACGACGTTCCGGCCGAACTGGCGAAACAGGTTGCAACCGTGCTGGCTGGCATGGACAAGGACAAGGAGCTGGACCAGCGCCAGTTCAAGTTCGAACAGGCTCACTTCGAACCCGCCAGCAACGATACTTATCTGCCCATGTCGCTCTTCCTCAGGCGCTATGACGAGGCCATAGGACTGCCGCCGCAAATGAAATTCCGTTCACGCTGACCGCCCAGCCTTGAAGCGTCTTCTGGACTTCATTCTTTACAGCATCCGCGGCCGCATCATCAGCGGCGTGGTGCTGCTCCACGCCGTGCTGATGGGCCTGATCGTGGCCGACATGGTGAAGCGCCAGCAGTCATTCATGGAACAGCAAATCGCCAGCGAAAGCAGCAGCCTGGCCAACACCCTTGCCGCCAACGCGCCCGCCTGGCTGCTCAGCAACGACGTCGATGCGCTGGACGCGCTGGTCAACAGCCTGAAATCCGTTCCGCATCTGCAGCTCGCCCTCATTCTCGACCGCGACGGCAAGGTGCGCGCAGCCACCGACCCCAGCCTGTTCAACCTGGTGCTGGATGACCCCCCAAGCAAGGCGCTGCTCGCGACCGGCAAGCAGATCTGGCACGACGGCATGGTGGACAGCATCGGCGCAATCACCAGCAATGGCCAGCCCATTGGCCATGCCCGCGTGATCCTCAACAGTTCGGCGCTGCAAGGCGAGCTCGACATCGTCACCCGCAAGGGCATGGCATACACCATTACGGCGATCCTGCTGGGCGGTCTGCTGTCCTGGCTGCTGGTGCGCACCATGACGCAACAGCTCAAGCGCCTGTCCAAAGCCTCGGCCTCCATTGCCGCCGGCGATCTTGGCGTCACCCTCGCCGGCAGCACCGGGCGCGACGAAGTATCGCGCCTCAGCCGCGATTTCAACCTGATGACGCGCGCCCTGGAGGATGACCGGGCGCAGCGCAGCCGCTTCGAAAAGGCCCTGTTCGCCGAAAAGGAACGCGCCCAGGTCACCCTTAACTCCATCGGCGATGCCGTCATCACCACCGACACCCGGGGCACGGTCGAATTCCTCAACCCGGTGGCGGAGGAACTCACCGGCTGGAAAACGGAAGAAGCCCGCGGCAGGCAGCTGACTGAAGTGTTTCACATCATCAGCGAAAACACCCGCGCAGCCGCCGAAAACCCGGTGGAAAAGGCGCTGCGCAACAATGGCATCACCGGCCTCGCCAATCACACCGTCCTGATCCGCCGCGATGGCCACGAATTTTCGATCGAGGAATCGGCTGCCCCGATCCGCGACCGTGAAGGCACCATCATCGGCGTGGTGCTGGTGTTTCACGACAACACCCAGTCGCATGCCATGGCGCGCGAGATTTCCTACCAGGCAAGCCACGATGCGCTGACCGGCCTGTTGAACCGGCGCGAATTCGAACACCACCTCAGCGGCCTGATCGGCAACGCCATTGCCGAACACAACCAGCACGCGCTGCTCTACCTGGATCTCGACCAGTTCAAGGTCGTCAACGACACCTGCGGCCACGCGGCCGGCGACGAACTGCTGCGCCAGCTTACCCTGATCCTGCAAGCCCGGGTGCGCGAAAACGACATGCTGGCGCGCCTTGGCGGAGACGAATTCGGCGTGCTGCTGGAAAGATGTCCCCTTGACCAGGCCCAGAGCGTGGCCGAGAAACTGATCGAGGCCGTGAAATCTTTCCACTTCTGCTGGCAAGACAAGATTTTTACCGTCGGCGCCAGCATCGGCCTCGTCCCCATCACGGAGGAAAGCCTCGACTGGGCGAGCCTGCTCAGCCACGCCGACACTGCCTGCTACCTTGCCAAGGAGCGGGGCCGCAACCGCGTGCAGGCGTACCACGCAGACGACGCAGAGCTTGCGCAGCGCCATAATGAAATGCACTGGGTCGGACGCATTGCCAAGGCCTACGAGGAAGATCGCTTCCGCCTCTATTACCAGCCCATCGTCCAGACATCGCCCGGCGACGGGGATCAGCCCCATCTCGAAATCCTGGTGCGGATGCTGGACGAAGAAGGAAAACTGGTCGCTCCCTCCGTATTCATCCCCGCCGCGGAACGCTACAACCTGATGCCCACGCTGGACCGCTGGGTGGTGAGCAACGCGCTCAACTGGCTGGCAGCCCACAAGAGCACCCCCATGGTGTGCGCCATCAACCTCTCCGGCCATTCCATGGGCGACGAGCGCTTTCTCGATTTCGTCGTGGCGCAGATCAGGGGGGCTGGCGTGGCGCCACACAACCTCTGTTTCGAAGTCACCGAAACCGCCGCCATTGCCAATCTCACCAAGGCGGTCCACTTCATCGGCGAACTCAAGGCACTGGGCTGCCGTTTTGCCCTGGACGACTTCGGCGCCGGACTGTCCTCCTTCGCCTACCTCAAGAACCTGCCGGTGGACTACCTCAAGATCGACGGCTGCTTCGTCAAGGACATGGATCACAACGAAAGCAACCATGCCATGGTGGAGGCCATCAACAACATCGGCCACACCATGAAAATCCAGACCATCGCGGAATTCGTGGAAAACCAGGCCATACTCGG
>PQAG01000064.1 GCA_003104895.1 Nitrosomonadales bacterium | reverse complement strand
CCGCGGATCACCTCGATGCGCGCGATGTTCTCCACCGGCATGCCGCCCCAGATCTGGGAACGGTTGCCGGCGAACACGCTGGTGACGGGAATGCCGTTCACCAGCATCAGCACCTGGGGGTTGTACTGGGTGGAGATGCCGCGGATGGTATAGATCGGGTTGTAACCGATGGGAGAGCGCGACACGTGCAGGCCCGGCACCGTTTCCAGCACCTCGTCCAGGTCCGCCGCGCCGATGGCTGCGATGTCTTCCGCGGTGACCACTGTGGCCACCGAGGGCGCCCGCGCGACGGGCTGCCGGGCGCCGGAGGCGATGCTGACGAAGGACTTGTCGCCGAAGGCCAGCGCCAGATCCTCTTCCTCATCCTCCTGGGCGGCGCAGGCGCCGGCCCACGCGACTGCCAGTGCYGCGGCCACTGCCCGCACAATCGCTCTGTTCATGATMACTCCCATTACCGCCGCCACTGGCGGCGGGCAACGCCTTCGTAAAGCATAACCCGGCAAGGCAGGGGAAACAATTGGCCTTCCGGTTTTTCCGCCGCCTCCAGGTAGCATGGCGGCATGCCGGCRAGRAARRCKGGWAYGSCMMMWAAATAATACTCGYGCGGCGRCATGCCGAAATCGGCRCACAGTGCCGCCGTGAGCCCGACGCTATTCATGTGCCAGCGCCAGCGTCCCTGCAACAGGATGCGCTCCACTTCAAAGGCGAGCCTGAGATGCGGCCCATTCTCCAGACCCTGTTCACGCACGATCGCCATGACCGGAGCAATGCGTTCATCCGTTGGAACAATAGGACGGCCGTAACCGCCGATGCCGCGCTTTTCCTTGATTTCCGCGCGCACCAATGCTTCCAGGTCCGCCCCTTGATCCACCATTTTTTTGGCACGGATCAAAAATTCGCTGCACCGCAGTTGCGAAGCCCCGCCGTAAATCTTCGCCTCGGAAACGGCCAGCGCGGCGGCGATGCCGAGCGCGCCGGTGCTGCGTGCCGTACCGGCCAGCGCCGCCACGCGGTTGTTCCACAGGCGGGCATCGGGATAACTGTTGTGTGTCCAGAGTGCGTGCAGCACGCGCATCTGCTGCGGCGTATAGCGGCGGCCGGTGATGCCGAACAGGTAGAGTTCCAGCCAGTCCAGATCCTTGAGCGAAGTAAATAAATCCTGGCCGCGGAACACGACGCGTTCACCCGGAAAGAATGCTCCCATCTGCGTCACCAGCCGCCCGGCATGTTCTTCCAGCAGTTGCGGCCCCTTCATACGCCCTCCTCCAAGCCCGCCGCCCCGGCGGGGCCGGGGTCGTTTTCCAGTTCGGCGCGGAAAAACGGGAATTTCCTGTGGCCGCCATCGCTTCTGTTCCAGCGCGTGCACCGCGGCGCCCGGCAGCCGCAGGAGCAGGTGCAGCATTTCTCCCTGCGCCGGCGTGAAGCCCAGGTCGAGCAATGCCGCCGCCGCCACGCCGGGCATCGCCAGCGGCAGCCCGGCGGCGGATTCCAGCGCCGACCGGTTCGCTTGCAGCCAGAGCAGGGACAGCCCGGGACTCACGCCGGCGAGGTGCGCCAGGGTTTGCAGCACCGGCCCGGTGCAGCGCACGCCGTGAGGGTCGAAACCAGCCGGATGACCGGGCGCGGGCCAGACATCCGCCGGATCATCCGCCGGCTTTGCGGCCAGCCCCGCCTGCCAGGCGGCCAGGTCGGTGCCGCGTGCCAGCCAGTCCTCCATGGCGAGGCGCACTTCCCGCGCCCCGCCCGATGCGCCCGCGCCCACCGCCAGCGCCGCCATCAAACAGGATGCCGAGGTGGAACCGCCGACGCCGCCGCACATCGCGGCATGCACCGCCGCATCGCGCGGCCCGGGGTTCGCCAGCGCCAGCGCCAGCCCCTCCAGCAGCCGCGCCTGCTGCGCTGACGGCGCCTCGCCGCGAAACAGAAGGAACAGGTACTCGATCCAGCTTGCATGAACCAGCAGGTCGCCGTAAACATCGTAGCCGTGGCAATGACAGGATGCCGCAGCGAACGCATTGTCTGGCTCGGCTTCCTCCTGCCAGATGCGGGTGTGGATGAATTCCTCGTTCATAACAAGGGCCTTTCACGTTTGCCTCCTCTCCCGTTCGCGGGAGAGGATTGAGGAGAGGGCTTCATTGTTCCGTCCCCAGGATTTTCAGCCGCAGCCCCATCGGCGGAACTTCCTCGCCATCGATGCGCACGTCGAGCACAGTTGGTCCCGAACGACGGAGAATCGCATCCAGATCAAGATTGTCAAAATCCTCGGCGGTGCGGATCACGTGACCCGGGATGCCCATGGATTCGGCCAGCAGCCGGAAATCCACCGCCGGCAGCTCGAAGCCGATCTGCTCCGCGCCGGCCATGCGCTGGCCGTGTTTCACCATGCCCAAGGCCCCATCGTTGAGAATCACGAACACCACGGTGAGCTTTTCGGCCAGCGCCACGCTCATTTCCTGGCCATTCATCAGCAGGCTGCCATCGCCTGTAATGCAGACCACCGGGACAGCGCGGTTGGCGAGCGCGGTGCCGACGGCGCCGCCGATGGCCCAGCCCATCGGGGCGAAATTCATCGTGACGCGCATCCAGCCCCCGGCGCTGGGCCGGTGGTCGTGCATGCCCAGATCATGGATCGCCCAAGTCACGCTGTTGCCGGCATCGACCAGGAAACGCGTGTCGGGCGGAGAGCGCCAGCCGAGCTCGCGCATCAGGTACTGGGGCTTGATGGGCGCGCCCCGGGATGCCGATTTGAACGGATCGTCGGCCGAGGCCTTCCTGAATCTCCGCTTCTCGCCAACGGCGGAAACAGCATTCGAACCATCCGCGCGCAGCCCCGCCAGCAGCCCCTCGAACACCGAGCGGATATGGCCGCGCACATGCAGCCGCGCCATCGGGGAGCGCAACAGGTGCGCATCGCAGGAATCGATATGCACCAGCCGGTCGTTCAACAGCGACTCGTCCCAGCCGTTGCTGGTCCACTCGCCCAGAGCGGAGCCGACCACCAGGATCAGGTCCACTTGCTCATCGTTCATCGCGGCGGTGGCGGACGGATGGCCGGCGAACCCGAACACGCCGCCGTACAAAGGGTGGCGCGGGCTGATGAACCCCTTGGCATCGGGCGTGACAACGAAAACCGCGCCTATTCTCTCCACCAGCCCGATGATGAGACTGATCGCCTCACCGCAGCCGCTGCCGATCAGCACGACTACTTTGCGCGCCTGGGCCAGTTGCGCGCTTAACGCCTGCACCGCCGCGTAATCGACAGGTGACGGCGGCCGCAGCAAATGCGCCAGATCGTAGGCCAGTCCATTCTTCATCTGCGAGCGCTGCACGTCCACCGGAATGCTGAGGTGGACCGGGCCGGGTGTCGGCTGGTATGCGCTCAGCAGCGCACTGACCAGCTGGCGTTCCATCTGCTCCGGGTGGGATACCAGCGCGCTGTAGCGTGTGCAACTGCGAAACATCGCAACCGTGTCGATGCCGGCGCCGGATGATTCCTGCAACGCCCCCCTGCCCTGCAAGTGCAGCGAGGGCTGGCCGCTGATGACCAGCAGCGGGATTTCGTTTTCATAAGCACAGGCCACGCCGGTGATGAGATTGGTGGCACCCGGCCCGGAAGTGGCACAGCACACGCCTATCCTGCCCGTTTCACGAGCGTAGCCATCGGCCATGAAAGCGGCTCCCGTTTCATGGCGAGCCACGACCGGACGCGGCCCGCCCCGCCTCGCGCTGCGCGCGAGCGCGTTGTAAAGCGGCTCTATGGCGCCTCCAGGCACACCGAAGACGAATTCGACGCCGATCTGTTCCAGATAGGCAACCACCAGATCAACCGCATCCATCATAGGAAGCGCTTCCTTCCGGATGGCTGTTGCGCACCTTGGCCCTGTTATGGTTTGGTTCAATTTCAACATTCCGCCACTTTACCAGTCACCTCCGTCTTTTGCGGCGTATGGCATTCGACGTGAAGAATGCCACCCAGCCAACCGTGCATTTGCGGACACGGCAGTCCCATTAGTATTTTTTTTAAATATATCATATTTTTTAATATGTTCCAGCGTGTTTTTCATGAAATAGATTCGATCATCAACTGCGGAGGGTAATTGCCGTCCCTACCGCAACTGTATTCCTGAATCCATTTTTCAGCCGCCTTCAATTCCTGCGCCAGTTTTTTGGCCGCAAATTTCTCGTATATACTGGCCTGCAAGGCGCTGACTCTGAAAAATTAAGTTATAATTATTTTTAATGGGCTTAGCAGGGCATTTGATTGATAAAACAATGTTCCTTATTTCTTCTCCCCCATGCTTTTTTTCAGGTTAAGTCTCCGGAAGAAAGCTGATTATGGCAGTATCTGGATGGAACGGAACCCATTATCAAGATGAAACTTTCCTTGGCGCATTTCTGCCTCATCGCGTTCATCGTGCTGGAATCGGTTAACAGCGCGGCCATTTATTACCTGCACCAGGCCTCCCCATCGCAACCCAGGCAAGTACAGTCAGCCGGCCAGGCGGACGCCAAACGCATCCTGGCTCCCGCCATCATTGAGCTGGCCAGGAACATGCGCGCCACTGCTGCGCGCATTGCGCAGCACCCCCAAACAGTCAGCTCCCTCAAAGCCGGTCCGGAAAGGGAGCGCCAGGCACAACTCAGCAATATTCACACGCTTTACCCGGATGCCCATATTCAATGGGCGCTGCCGAATGGCAACGCCTTTGCGCCGCCGCTTTCGCAAGTATATTCACGCATTCAGGCCGGCGCGAAAGGAGATCCCGCCCCCGCCAAGGCCGTATCCGGACCCTCCTCGCTGCTCCTGATCATCACAGAGCCGGTCATTGATCCGCAAAGCAAGGCGATACTTGGCTTTGTCGTGATCAGAAAAAGCGCTGCGGAGATTTTTTCCTTGTTCGAATCGCTTCAGTTGCAGGACGCTTATGCCGAACTGCAACAAGCCAACAGCAACGGCCCCCACGACGTCCTGATGCGCCTCGGCGACACGCATCTGAAAGCCAACGCTTTCCAGGAATTGACGGATCTGCCGGGGACCGCATGGCGGCTCGTGGTATGGCGCATCCCGGCCTCGCCCGCCAAGCCGGCGGCCTCTCCACCCCAGCTTCATCTGGCGGCATGGCTGCTCACTTCGATATTTTTGGCTCTTGGCATGGCCGGACTGTATTTTGCCTTGCGCAAGGCGCTGAAAAACGACATCGACACCATCCTGGTATTTTTCTCGGACATCCGCCATTCCCGCCTGCGCAAGGCATATCCAATCAAGCTGAAGGATCTCGAACAAAGTTTCGGACTCATGTACCGCCTGGGCAAGCTCATGCTGGGGAAGCACAAACAAGTGAGTGATTCCGCCAGCATCGACCATCTCTCCCAGGTCAACAACCGCCGCAGCTTCGATATCAAGCAGAACGAGCTGTTTAAAACCCTGACGGAGGGCTGGACGCACAGTCTGCTCATTATCGATATCGACAACTTCAAACAAGTGAATGACACGTTTGGACACGATGCCGGAGATGCGCTGATCGTGCAATTCGGCAAAGCGCTCAAAAAACATTTGCGCTCCAGCGATTTTATCGCTCGTTTAGGAGGCGACGAATTCTGCGTGATTTTTCCCAACACTCCCCTGAAAAAAGCGGCAGAGCTTGCTGGCCGCTTGCGCCAGAACTTGCCCGTCGAATTGGAGCTTACACACGGCGTCATGTACAAGCTGCAATGGAGTGGCGGCTTGAGCGAATACAAAAAAACCGACGAGGCCGAAAACATGGCCTTATCAAGGGCGGACAACGCGCTGCTTGAAGCCAAGCGCTCCGGACGCAACCAGACCAAGCTGGCCGCCTAGACCGCTCCGCCCTGCCCCCCAATTGGCAATAATGCTATCCTCTCTCCTGCGCGGAGCCCCGATGATCCATAACGGGCGCCGTTGCTGATCAAGCCAGAATTATTATAGGTACCCATATGACGGAACTTGCGCCCTACGCCGCGCATCCGCCGCGCACCCGCGGCCGCGGGTTTTTCGAGCCTGCCCCTGCCGGGCGCAATGAATTCGAGCGCGACCGCGACCGCATCATCCATTCCACAGCCTTCCGCCGCCTCGAATACAAGACCCAGGTGTTCGTCAACCACGAAGGCGACCTGTTCCGCACCCGCCTCACCCACAGCCTGGAAGTGGCGCAGATCGGCCGCACCATTGCGCGCAACCTGCAGCTCAACGAAGTGCTGGTGGAAGCCATCGCCCTGGCTCACGACCTGGGCCACACCCCTTTCGGCCACGCCGGCCAGGATGAGCTCAACGCCTGCATGAAGGATCACGGCGGCTTCGAGCACAACGTGCAGTCGCTGCGGGTGGTGGATTTGCTGGAGGAGCGCTACGCCGGATTCGACGGCCTCAACCTGTGCTTCGAAACCCGCGAGGGCATCCTCAAGCACTGTTCCCTCCACAATGCCAGAATGCTGGGCGACGTGGGCGAACGCTTCCTGAATAACCAGCGGCCCAGTCTGGAAGCCCAGGCCGCCAACCTGGCGGACGAAATCGCCTACAACAACCACGACGTGGACGACGGCCTGCGCTCCGGCCTGATCACGCTGGAGCAGCTCTCCAATACCAGCCTGTTCGCGCGCCACCTGGCCATGGCGCAGGAGAAATACCCCGGCCTCGGCGGCAGGCGGCTGATCCACGAAACCGTGCGGCGCATGATCAACACCCTGGTGATGGACCTGATTGCTCAAAGCACGGAAAACATCCGCGCCGCCGCGCCCGCCAGCCTCGACGACGTGCGCAATGCGCCGCCCCTGATGGCGTTCAGCCCGGAACTGGCAAACGAGCAGCGCGAACTCAAGCGCTTCCTGCACGAGCATCTCTACCGCCATTACCAGGTCAACCGCATGAGCATGAAGGCACGCCGCATTGTGCGCGAGCTGTTCGGCGCGCTCTTCGACAATCCCACTCTGCTGCCGCCGCAATACCAGGAAAAAGCCCGCACCGACAAGGCGCGCACCATCGCCGACTACATCGCCGGCATGACCGACCGCTACGCCTACCGCGAGCACCGGCGGCTGTTCTCGATCGAGGAAATGTAGGCAAATCGGGTTCTGGCGCGGCGCCGCCGCGTGGCAAGGCGGGTCAAGCGGCGGCCAGGGTGTGCAAAAATCCATCATTGGCTGGCAGCGTCCTTGAGCAACATGCCAATCGCCTATATGCTTTTAGCCTGCCAGTTCCAAAGGTAATAATCATGCGGATTGAGAAAAGCTCTAGGCACTCCAGAATCACGGGCAATTTTTCTGAAGCCTTGGTTCTATACTGGCTTTCAAAATATGGATTTGAATGCGCCAATGTAGATCACGTTGGAATTGATCTACTCGCAAGAAACCCAAATACCAAAGAATTGATGGGGATTTCCGTCAAGTCACGGAGCAGGAACGAAGGCAAAGAGGGACAATACCTCAGCATCCCCAACGACAATTTTGAAAAGATTGATGCCGCCTGCAAGGCATTTGGCTGCTTGCCATATTTTGCATTTGTTGTAGATGAAGCATCACTGATCCATTGCTTCATTCTTTCAAAAGAACATCTTCTGAACCTTTTTCCCACTGGCAAAGCGGCTAGTGGCTGGAAAATGTCAAAGGCTTGGCTAGAAAAGTATGCCGCTGACCCTGAAATAAAATATTTTTCCTTTGAACACAGCACACCAAAATGGTGGTAACCCGCTTACAGCAACGCATACAGAGGGCCGGGTCAATATCTGTAAGCATTGTGCAGCTGGTTTTGTGCTGCTTCGCGGATGTTTGATTGCCGGGGGCAGCCCGGCACCCAATCAACCATGCACGAAGTGCATTCAAAAACCAGCCAGCACCTACCAGTTGATTTCCCAGGCCGTCTTGTACCCCACCACGCACTCCTCCAGCCCCGCTGGAATCCTCGCTGCATCTGGCCTGATGGCGATGCGCCCCGCCATGATTTCGGCCGCATGCTGCGGATAATGCGGCCCGCCGCCCGGCTCGGCGAAGCCTTCCGGATAGACCGGCTGGTTGGCGGCATCGTACTTGTCCGATGCGCCCAGGGCATGAAACAGCTCATGCGTGATGACCATGTTGTTCTGTGCATTCTGCCTGTTCAATGCAAAGGCATGCACCACCCCCACCAGCCCCTTGTGCAGGCCGAGCGAGTGCTGCAGCGGCTTGCCTTCCTCTCCCCGGTGATAGACCACGAACAGCCGCACCGCGCCGAGGCTGCCCCAGAAGGGGGTATGGCCGAAAGCGTAATGGCGCAGCCTGAGGCTCCACAGGATGGCGGAAAAGGGCGAATGACGCCCTTCCGGAGGGGCGGGCGGCGGGGTAGTGATTTCCCCGGCAAGCCGGATGTTCACCGGCGGCAGATCCTTGCCGCGGTAACGTTCCGACTGGCTGGCGATGAAGCGGCCGATTTCATGAAAATCACCCTGCTTCAGGCCGGCGAT
>PQAG01000063.1 GCA_003104895.1 Nitrosomonadales bacterium | reverse complement strand
CGCCAAACAAACTACCGCTCTTCGGCCGAAGCGGCCGTACGACGTGTCAAGCCCCTGCGGTGGGTTTAAACCACTAAGCTGACGTTAGCAGGTGCGGCGGCCGAAAGGCCCATCCTTGCTTTTGACGCCACCTCCGGATATGGCGTACGGATTGGTCAACTGGCCCAATCCTCTTACTTAAGCTGCATCACCGCCACTCCCCGTGGATATGGTTTGCCATCGAACGCAAAACAACTCACTCGTCTATTAAGGGCCGGCGTACCATGAATAAACTCCGCATGGGGCAAGGCGATTGTTTCTTGTCCGAAACACCCAAACCAGACTGGCGTATTTGGATCCTTGCCAGTGATTTCCACTGTTACTCGTGGCTTATCTAAGTAGCGCATTGCTTTGCATAGTTCAGCTAGCTCAGAAGCAGTCGGTCTCTCATCGGGGCTATTCTTCATGCACTGCAAAATAATCGCCCATAGATCACTGGCAACCTTATGGGTGGCGCCGCCCATGATGTGCTTATCAGGCTCCTTCGGGGGGGTACCTGACAGAATTCCGACGACAGCAGTGATGTCGGGCCCGAATGGATGCTTGCCTGTCAGCATGTAGTAGGCAATTGCGCCTAGCGCCCACACATCCATCTTTGGTCCCAGCTGTACCTTCCCGGAGGCTTTCGCAACCGCCTCCGGCGCCATGAACGGAAGCGCACCAATCAGCGTCGAGCTAGTGGCGCTGTTTTCGTGTTGATTCTTGAGATCGGCCTCAATTTGTAGTTCCGCGAGCTTTGCGATTCCGAAGTCCGTGATCTTGACCATAGTGAAGCTCAGGTCTTTGCTCACCATGATGTTTGACGGCTTCAAATCTCGGTGTATGACTCCCACTTGATGCGATGCTGCGACCCCTTTCGCGAGGTTATGTAACAACTTCGCCGCCGTATCGGGGCACAGACGGGTGAAATGGTTGTCGAAGCACTTTTGCAGATCGATCCCTTTGATGAGTTCCTCGGCGAAGTACTCAGTGTTGCCATCGATGAAATAATCAAGAGCGCTAGCGATGTTTGGGTGTCTGACTCGTGCGCTGAGTTGGGCGCTACTTTCGAATCGCTTTGCAGCGCTTGTACTCAAGGGAGTCTTGAGGGCAACCTCCCGCTCAAGTTTGCGGTCCAGAGCTCGACGAACATCCTGCATACCACCTTGCCCGAGTTGGTCCTGTATTTCATAGCGCTGTCCAATGAGGCTCGTCATGTGGATACCTGCTGGGGTTATGCTCAAAAGACTATTTCGGGTGAGCCCTGTCTAAACGGGACAAAAAGGCGGTTACCACCAAGCTGCTTGCCGCCGAACGTTAAGAGGCAGCCTTCGTGTAGCGGCTGGCCTACTTGGGCCTGAGAGTTGTTCACGAAAACGTCGCCTTGCACCTTCTTGATGGTGAACTGATATCCGTCGTATCCGATATCGATGGTTCCATGTGGAGTCGTCAAGCTAGATACCTTTGTCGTCTCCGTGTGTTGACGTCCACCCAGAATTGACCCACCTGGAGGGGTAATTTTCATCCAATTTTGACCCACCTGATTTGGCTACCCTGCTTGATTTYTGAGCGGGGCAAGAGGAGTGATCACAGTGGGCTTATTGGCAAAGATACGGCGGATGCATTTCCGCGACCGGGTGGGGCTGCGCGAGATTGCGCGGCAGACCGGCTTATCCCGCAACACCCTGCGCAGCTGGCTGCGCCGGCCTGACGTTACCGAACCGAAGTACCCTGCCCGGCAGACCCCGGGCGTCATCGATCCCTGGGCGGACACGCTGCGGCAATGGCTCTCGACGGACGCCCACCGGGCCAAACGCGAGCGGCGCACGACGCTCGACCTGTTCCGCGCCATAAAGGCGCAAGGCTATCCCGGCGGCTACGGCCGAGTCTGCGCGTTTGTCAGGCGTTGGAAGGATGAGACGGCCGCCAACCCCAAGCGCGCCGCCTTCGTGCCGCTCACCTTCGCCCTGGGGGAGGCCTTCCAGTTCGACTGGAGCTGCGAGTACGCCTTTGTTGGGGGCTTGCGCCGGCGCCTGGAGGTGGCGCACGCCAAGCTGTGCGCCAGTCGTGCCTTCTGGCTGGTGGCCTACCCCAGCCAGAGCCACGAGATGCTCTTCGATGCCCATGCCCGCGCCTTTGCCGCCTTCGGCGGCGTGCCGCGCCGGGGCATCTACGACAACATGAAGACGGCAGTCGACAAGGTTGGCCGCGGCAAGGAGCGCACGGTCAATGCCCGCTTCCACGCCATGTGCGGGCATTACCTGTTCGATGCCGAATTCTGCAACCGGGCCGCCGGCTGGGAGAAGGGCATCGTCGAGAAGAACGTGCAGGACCGGCGCCGGCAGATCTGGCGGGAGGCCGGCGAGCGGCGCTGGCCCGATCTTGAGACTCTGAATGCCTGGCTGGCCGAACAGTGCCGGGCCGCCTGGGAGTCGATGGCCCACCCCGAATGGCCGGCGCTGACCCTCGCCGAACTGCTGCAGGACGAGCAGATGAAGCTGATGCCCAATCCGCGCCCCTTCGACGGCTACATCGAGCAGCCGGTGCGGGTCTCGGCCACCGCGCTGATCCACTTCCAGCGGAATCGCTACAGCGTGCCAACCGAGCACGCCCACCGGGTGGTGAGCCTGCGCATCTACCCGGCCGAGCTGGTCGTCGTCGCCGACGGCGCGGTGGTCGCCCGCCATGCGAGGAGCTTCGAGCGCCACCAGACGCATTACGACTTCACCCACTACATCGATCTCATCGAGAGGAAGCCCGGCGCGCTCAGGAACGGCGCGCCCTTCGCCCGGATGCCCGAGCCGCTCATCGGGTTGCAGCGCCATCTGCTCAAGCACCCGGGCGGCGACCGGGTGATGGCGCAGGTATTGGCTGCGATTCCGGTCCACGGCCTGGATGCCGTGCTGGTGGCGGTGGAGCTCGCCCTCGAATCGGGTCGGCCCAGCGGCGAGCATGTGTTGAACGTGCTGGCGCGGCTGAAGGACGCAGCCGCCCCTGTCCCGACGATTGCAGCACCCCTGGCGCTCACCGAGGAGCCGGCGGCCAACGTCGACCGCTACGACGGCTTGCGGCAACAGTCAGAAGCGGAGGCCGATCATGTCCGTTGAACTGATCGCCAGGTTGAAGTCCCTCAAGCTGCACGGCATGGCCAGCAGCTGGCCGGAACTGGCCGCCCGCGCCCGCCACAGCGAGTTCGACCCGGAGCAGTGGATGCTGGAGCTCCTGGCTGCCGAGGGCGCCGAGCGCGAAGTGCGCTCCATCGCCTACCAGATGACGGCGGCGCGCTTCCCGGCGCACCGGGATCTCTCCGGCTTCGACTTCGCCCAGTCGAAGGCCGATGAGGCGCTGGTGCGGCGGCTGCACGCCGGCGCGTTCATGGAGGCGGCGCAGAACGTGGTGCTGATCGGCGGCCCGGGCACCGGCAAGACGCATCTGGCCACGGCCATCGGCATCGAAGCCGTCCAGCGCCATGCCCGCCGCGTGCGCTTCTTCTCTACGGTGGAACTGGTCAACCAGCTGGAGCAGGAGAAGGCGCAGGGCAAGCAGGGGCACATGGCCTGCCGCCTGATGTACGTGGATCTGGTGATCCTCGACGAGCTGGGCTATCTGCCCTTCAGCCAGGCGGGCGGGGCGTTGCTCTTCCACCTGCTCTCGAAGCTCTACGAGCGCACCAGCGTGGTCATCACGACGAACCTGTCCTTCACGGAGTGGGCCAGCGTCTTCAATGATGCCAAGATGACCACGGCGCTGCTCGATCGCCTGACCCATCACTGCCACATCGTCGAGACCGGCAACGAGTCCTGGCGCTTCAAGACGAGTTCGGCCAGGCTGCAGCCTGGCCGAACTCGTTCCCACAAACAGCAAGGAGATAAACCAACCCAGAAAACCGAAGACTTATCCACAAAGGCGTAGCTATACTACGCGCATAAACCGTGGGTCAGTTTTAGATGAAAACCCCGGGTCAGGATTGGGTGGAAATCAACA